>JBNJDL010000158.1:0-5332 GCA_051744825.1 Bacillota bacterium
ATTCTTTTTTTACTTCAACTTTGCCTTCTTCATATCCTTTATTATAACCTTCATCTTTTCCTTTTTGATAACCGCTGTCATATCCTTCTTTTTCCGATTCTTCCTTTATTTGTTTTGCCTTTTTTTCTGCTTCAGCTACAATCTCTTCTGCTTTATTTTCAGCCTCAGCAACTATTGTCTCTGCTTTATTTTTGGCATTTTCAACTTCTTCAGTAATTTCTTCATTTTGTCCAGAATTTTTCTTTTTTAAATTATTTTTTTTCATATTTTTATTATTTATTTTTATATCACTTAACTTATATTCACCAGTAATTTTGGAAGCTTTTATTACTTTAGACAACTACTTCACTCTCCTCACCTCTAGCGATGACAATTTCACCACTATCTTCAAGCTCTCTTATAACATTTACTATATCTTGCTGAGCCTCTTCTACTTCCCTTACGCGAACTGGGCCCATGTATTCCATATCTTCTTCTAACATTTCTCTCGCTCTATTTGACATATTACTTAATAATTTTTCTTTTACTTCATCACTTGCAGTTTTTAAAGCAAGGGCTATTTCATGAGAATCAACTTGACGTACAACAAGCTGAATAGCTCTATCATCAAGAACTGTTATATCTTCAAATACAAACATTCTCTGTCTTATTTCTTCAGCTAATTCTGGATCATCATCTTCTAGATGGTCTAAAATATTCTTTTCAGTTCCTCTATCTACTTGATTTAAAACATCAACTATAGCTTCTATTCCACCTGCACTTGCGTATTCATTGGTGACAACAGATGAAAGTTTTTTCTCAAGAACTTTTTCTACTTCTTTAATAATATCTGGAGAAGTTCTATCCATAACTGCAATTCTTTTTGAAACCTCAGTTTGTATTTCCTGTGGTAAAGATGACAAAACTTGTGAAGCCTGTGAAGGTTGTAAATAAGAGAGAACCAAAGCTATAGTTTGTGGATGTTCTCCCTGAATGAAATTCAAAAGTTGTGAAGGATCAGTATTTCGAATAGCATCAAAGGGTCTAACCTGTAAAGTTGCTGTTAATCGCTCCAAAATATCTTTTGCCTTTTCATCTCCTAGTGCTTTCTTTAATACATCACGGGCATAATCTATTCCACCACGATTTATATAATCCTTTGCTTCTACTAATTGATAAAATTCACGCAAAGTTTTATCTTTTACATCACTATTAACTTTTCTCATATTAGCTATCTCAAGAGTTAATTCTTCTATTTCTTCATCATCTAAATGTTTAAATATCTGTGCAGAAACATCAGGCCCTAAAGATACTAATAAAACTGCTGCTTTTTCCTTGCCTGAGAGATTTCTCTTAGCCATCTGATCACCTCACTTCCTTATTAATCTTCTTCTAACCAACTCTTCAGTAATTGAGCTACTTCTTCAGGTCGATTATTTACAATTTCTTCTATATCCTCTTTCATAGCTATTCTCTCTTTTTCTTCTTCAGATAATTCAGTTGCTGAACTTTCGCTTTTAGCTTTTTGCATTTCATCTTCTACCATCATATCAACTGTTTCACCAGGCTCATATTCTTCTTCATTCCTTCTTAATACAAAGAATAAGATTACTAATGTTAATAAGATAAAGATTATAAGTCCTGCATAAATATACATCTGTCTTCTATTTTCAGCTGCAGCAGCTTCTTCTGCTTGGGCAACTTCTTCTTCTAGACTATCATCAAACTGAACATTACTTACATTAACTGTGTCATTTCTTTCTTCCTGATAACCTATAGCCGCTCTTACAGCATCTTCAATGCTTTCAACAGTTTCATCATCTTGCTCACCATTCAACATTACGGAAACAGAAAGCTGCTCAACATCACCTGGTGCATAAACCTGTTTATCAATTTTTTCATTTATTTCATAATTTGTTACTGTATCTTCACTTTCATAATTACTATTTTCTCCCTCACCATCTTCACCTTGATATTCTGGAATATCCTCTTGGGGAAGATTAGTTTCTGTTCCTGGAGCACCATCAGCAGTGCCAGAAGTGCTTTGTTGTTGAACTTCACTTTTTTCTTCACTACGGACTATTCCCTCATCATCAACAACTGGAGAATAAGTCTTACTTTCAGTTTCTCTTTGGTCAAAATTTAATTTTGCATTAACTTGTACAGAAAAATTCCCTGGTCCTAAAACTTTCGTTAACATTGAATTGAGGTCAGATTTTAAATTATTTTCAAACTCTCTTTCCAATTCAATTTGATTTAGAGTCATTTCATTACTTGAAATAGAACCATCACCACTATTATTACTTAATAAATTACCATTTGAATCAACTATAGTTACATTTCCTTTATCTAATCCCTGCACTCCTCCAGCTACAAGATTAGAAATAGCCTGAATCTCATTTTCACCAATATTATAACCTGATTTTACCTTTATTAAAACTGAAGCCTCTGAAGGCTTTTCTTCATCTGTATACAAGCTTTCTTCAGGGGCAGTAATCTGTACTCGAGCATAATCAATAATCTCCATATCTTGAATCGTCCTGCTCATTTCTCCACCAAGTGCTCTATAAAAATTTACCTGTCTTTCAAAATCAGTAGTACCAAAATTACTTTGATCAAAAATTTCAAAACCTACCATACCTTGATCTGGCAAACCTTCACCAGCCATATCAAGTCGAACTTCATGAACTCGATTTTCAGGCACCAAAATCGTACTACCATTATTAGCTAATTTATAATCAATATTATTTTCATTAAGGCGCTCAACTATTGCATCAGCATCTTCAGCTGATAAATCTTGATAAAGTGAAGTATATTTTCCTTCACCACTAAAAACTATTAAAAATATCAAAGCTAACATAATAGCTAAAGCACTAACTCCAATAATTATTTTTGCTCTTTTATTTAATTTTCCCCATAATTCCTTTAATTGATTTATGTATTTTTGCAACCATTCACCCATTTTACTACCTCTTTCATAACATAATAATTATATATAATATAAGAACAAATAATTTAATAAATAATAAAAAAAACAAATTCGAAAATCAAATTTGCATTCTCATTAACTCATTATAAGCATCCATAACTTTGTTTTGAATAGAAACAGTAAGATTCAATGCCGTTCTAGCCTTTTCTGCTGCAATGGTAACATCATGAATATTGTCTACTTTACCCAGGGCAAAATCTTCAGTTATTTGGTCTGACTCAAGTTGCAAGTTATTAACTTCATCTATGCTTTTTTTGAAGAGAGACGAAAAAGATTCCATACTTTTATTAGCAGAATTATCATTTTTAGTTAAAGGATCAATACTAAAATTATTATTAATGCCTTCAATCATATTTTTCACTCCCTAATTAGCCTTGTCCAATTTGCAATGCCTTTTGAGCCATATCTTTTGAAGTATTTAAGGCAGTTACATTTGCTTCATAAGCTCTAGAAGCACTAATCATATCTACCATCTCTGTAGTTACATTCACATTTGGCATAGCCACATACCCTTCTTCATTAGCATCAGGATGTTCAGGGTTATATTTCATTTTAAATGGTGAATCATCTTCAGCAATTTCAGAAACTTCTACTCCATTTAAATTTGAATTTTTACTCATTTTGGATGATAATACTTCATTAAAAGAGGAGGATTTTTCATTAAAAATGGGCATTTTCCTTCTATAAGGTTCTCCATCTTCAGTACGAGTTGTATTTACATTTGCTATATTATCAGAAATAACATCCATCCGTAACCTTTGAGCCGTTAATGCTGAAGCACTAATATTAAAATTATCAAGCATTATTAACTACCTCCTTTTGAAATCACTTCATTGAGGTTTCTAAACTTACCACTTATTCTTTGAGCTAAAGTATTGTAATATAAATTCGTTTTAGATAACTCAGCCATTTCATAATCTACATCTACATTATTACCGTCATTTCTATATTTAGTATCCATATCAGTTTCTACAGAAAAATTATCTTTATTCTTTTTAATTGCATTTTCCATATGTAAATTATTTGTACGAGATAACGACAAATTTTGGATTTTATCTGGATTAATAGTAGAAGAATCACTGGATTTTGCATCAGCTTCTTTTTTTAAAACAGACAGAAAATCTACATCTTTTCTTTTATACTCAGGGGTTTCTACATTAGCTATATTATTAGCTATAGTTTTTTGTCTTTTTTGGGCTCCATCTAATCCTAATTTAAGTATGTCTATACCTGCATCCATATAAAAACTCCTTTCAATTAAATATTTTCTAAAGCATTTATAACTCGCTCATCTTTAAATGGTTTTACAATAAAATCTTTAGCTCCAGCATCTATTGCCTGAATAACCATTTTTTGTTGTCCCATTGCACTACATACAACAATTTGAGCATCAGGATCAATATCCATAATAGCTTTAATAGCCTCTAAACCATCCATCTCAGGCATTGTTATATCCATTGTAACATAATCTGGATTAAGTTCTTGATACATTTCTACAGCTTCTATACCATTTTCAGCTTCCCCTATTATTTCATATTTATCTTTTAAAATATTTTTTAAATTTAATCTCATAAAAGCTGCATCATCTACTATTAATAAACTTTGCAAAAAAGCCACCTCCAAATATAAAAGTTTCCACTTACTTAACCTATATAAATAATTCTGTTTTTCTCTCTAAAATCCTGCAAATATTAATGTTATAAGCCAAAAGTCTTAAAAATATCACATACTTTATTGTATCATAATTGATTTACAATGTAAAAAATTATGATTATTTTTGCCAAATTATATTATAAAGCTCTTCTTTTTTATTATTTGCCGAAATTTTTTCTGATTGAGCTATATTATTTATTGAATTTATATAGTTTTCAAAAGCTTCTTTTTGTGATTTATTTATATAATCCTCACAAATTTCTAAGTGCTTTTTAAGGTCATCAAGTTCAAAATTTATTAAGGTATTTATCCAGGATCTAAATTGAAAGTCATTTTCATCTATTTTATAAGCTAAAATAAATAGTTTTAAAAAATACTTATCATTTTTTTCACTTAAAGCTGCAGCTATGTCGGTAAAATTGACAGCTACTAGATTATTAGGAGGCCTGCCTATTAAATCCATAATTTTATCAAAACCTGCTAAAGCTTTTTTATTTCCTATATCTTTTAATTCTTCATGAATAGAATTAATAATCTTTCCTAATTCTGAAATATTTAATTGATCATAATAATTTCCTTTTTTATTTTTTTCTCTTTCCTCATCCTTTTTTCTTTCAACTTTATCAGACTGCGAAAGCCTTTTTGACATTACATTATCAACTAAAGGATTTATACCATTTAATCTTAAAGGCATTTATTTCACCTCTTTTT
>JBNJDL010000159.1:0-5319 GCA_051744825.1 Bacillota bacterium
AATATTTCAATCCAGAAACTAATCGTTTTGAGTGGACTCCAGATTATAATGATGGCGGAGTTTATGAAATAGCCTTTTCTGTAAAAGATAAATATTATAGTGATTCCCAAAAAGTAAAAATTACGGTAAATGATATCCCTAAAATTGGAACAACAAAGTGGAAAACTAATAATGATGGTAAAAATTCAGCAATATTTAATACCCCAGCAATAAATAGTAATTCAACTTCTCATATCTTTTCAGAAAATTATTTGTTAAGTCAAAATAAAGAAGGAACTGCAAATTTAAAATTAATGGTTGATGGAGAAGAAAATAGAGATTTCCAAAATAGTATTGTTATCAATAATAATGATGATATTTATTTTGCTAAAGATAAACTATATGCTTATGATAATGGTGGAAATCTTAAATGGAGCTTCCAGGATGATTATCCATTTTATACTCAACCAGCTTTAGATAATAAGGGAAATATTTACTTAACAGGATATGAAAAAAACGGTAAATCTACATTATATAAAATTGAAGATCGAAATAATAGAGCTAATAAAGTTTGGGAAAGTTATTTAGAAGGAGAAGTAACATCAAATCCAGCTATTTCTACTAATAATAATATATATATTACTGATAAAGCTGGTAATATATATGCATATGCAGGAGAAAATATTGCTATCAGATTATGGAAGTATGAAGCTAATGGTAGTATAACAGCCAGTCCTATCATTGATAGTGATGGTAGTATTTATGTTGGTGATCAGGATGGGTGGTTTTATGCTCTAAAACCTACTGGAGAATTAAAAGGAAATGTATATTTAGGATCTACAATAAATAATAGTGCTGTTATTGATGAAAATGGATTTATTTACGTTAGCACCTCTTCAGGAAATTTGTTTAAAATCGATCCAGATAATTTGAATTCTAAAGAAAGCAAAGATAGTATTATAGAAAAATATGATGTTAGTAATGAAAGTCTTTCTACTCCTGCAATTGGCGACAATGAGACTATTTATATAAATAGTAAAGACGATAATCTTTATGCAGTAAATAGTTCTACAGGTAGTATAAAATGGAATTTAGCAACTGATAATTCTATATATTCTAACCCTAGCCTAGATAATAAAACAGTATATCTTAGCAGTACAGACTCTTATTTATATTCTGTCCATGTTGACTCAAAAGCAGCAACTGATTCTCCCTGGCCTATGTATGCAGCTGATAAATATAATACTGGACGAATAGATTATGATGATTCAACAAATTATCCTCCATATATTCTACTTATGCCATTAAATAATACACCAGATATTAATAATAATACAATTACAATAGGTGAAGGCCAAGATGTAGAATTTTTCCTACCAGGAAGTGATTTAAAATCAGGTAGTGCTCCAGTCCAGATATATGTTTTAGGTGGAGATCCTGATGCTGATAATGTCGAGTTAAGTGTTTCATCAAATGATCTTCCCCAAGAAGTTGATTATGATGAAAATCCTATAGAATGGTCTGTAGGATATAATGATCACGGAGAATATAATGTAGAATTTCTTGCTAATGATGGAAATGGTCATGAGATTACAAAGAAATTAACTGTTAAAGTCAAAGACATAAATGTTCCACCTGTAATTGAAAAAATAGGTAGTGAAGAAGTAGGAAATAAAGATTCTATTGATCTTGGAGAATTTGACGAAACCGAAAATATAGAGTTTGAAGTTACAGCTGATGATCCTGATAGTGAAAATAATGATAATCTAAGTTTAAAACTTGAAGGTGATAAAAGTAATGAGTTTAACAAAAAAACAGATACTACTTATTCTTGGGCTACTGATTATGATGACTTAGACGATAATCTTAATCAAAGTGAAGAATATAAATTAACTTTAATAGCCGATGATGGTGGAACTGACAATAATACTGATGAAATTGATGTTTTCTTTACTCTAAATAATAATGACCAAAAACCAGAAGTTCCAGAAATAACCAGTGAATATGAAAGACACGAAGTCTCTGGTGAAGAAAATGTCTATGAAGTAGACGAAATGGATACTATTGTTTTAAATATAAATTCAACGGATCCTGATGGCTATGACGATAGTGATGATATAACATATAAAGCTATTCCACTTGAAAAATTTAATGACAGGATTGGAGATAAGGGACAATTCACCTGGCAACCTTCTTATGATATTGCAAATTTAGATGAACAAGAAGTAAAATATACAATGAGATTTGTAGCAGAATCTAATGATTCAATAGCAGAAAGTGATGAAATAACAATAAAAGTAAATAATGTAAATAGAGCTCCAGAAATCACTAATAAAACAGAGATACCTAAAGATATAACAAAAAATCGAGGAGAAAATATTAGTTTTGAAGTTGATGCAAAAGATCCAGACGAAGACAATATAACATATCAAATTGACACAACTGATGATATTTTAGAAGATAAATTTGATAAAGATACAGGTTACTTTGAATGGAACGATGTTGAACCTGGTAATTATAGTGCAACTATTTCAGTTGTAGATTCTGGAGGTGCAAGTTCTGAAGAAATAGAAGTTAATATAGAAATTACTGATATAGATAATCCACCTCAATTAGAGCCTATAGAAGGACAGCTTTTTAAAGAAGGTATAGAAGACTCATTTTTAATTGAAGCATCTGATCCTGATGGTGATGAAATAACACTAACTACTTCCCAGGACACAGAAATGCCTGAAGGTATGAAACAAGAATTAATTGATCATTCCGGCAATAAATATATCTGGGAAATTAGTTGGAAACCAGGTTACAATCAACATGGAGAATATCCTATTACATTTGTTGCTGTATCAGGAGAAAATAATCTAAGAGATTACAGACAAACAAATATAGTTGTAGAGAATAGAAATGGAGAACCTGAGATATCTATTGAAGGTTATTCTGGAGAAGAAATAACTGAAGGAGAAAAAGTTGAATTTACAGTTAAAGGAAGTGATCCTGATAATGAAGATACATTAGAATACAAAATTATTGATATTGAACCTGAAACTACCAAAAGTAGTGGAGAAAATTTAGAAAAATTCTTCACTTATGATCCTGATAAAGACTATGATCATGAAGAAGGAGATGAATATCCAAAGTTTTCTTGGACTACTTCAGAAGGAGATGCACCTTCAGGAAAAGATACTTATATCATAACTTTTGGAGTTTATGATGGAGAACTTACTACTGAAAAAACTGTAAAAATTTATGTTGTTGAACAAAATTCCAATTAAATTTGCTTATTTATTCATCGAAAACACTTTAATCTCATTAAAAAAGCTCCCCCAGAAAAAAATTAGGGGGAGCTTTTAATATTAAATAAATTAATTATATTTTTCAATCATAAATCCTGGTTCCATTATTATCTAAATTTTCAACTATATTTAAACTAGTTGAACTTAACTCTATATCTCTTAAATAAAGCACATCAATTTTAATATCATTATTTTTAGGGTCCAAAGGATCTAAACTATCTGTGCCAGTTAAATTAGTATTTGATAAATTTAATTCTTTTATATAATCTAATTGGCTTAAAGCACTTATATTACTTAAATCAACATTATCAGAAAGATCTAAAAGGGATAATTCATTTTGTTTAAATTCTATATTTTCATTTGAAATTTTACTAATAGCAGCTCCCTTTAAATTGATCTTTTCTAAACTAGCAATATCATCTAAAGGTTGAAATGTGTCTAATTCTGAATTTCCTTTTAAGTTAATTTCTTTCAAGTTAGGTATTTCTACTAAGTACTTTATGTCTGTACCATTTATATTATTTTTTCCTTCTGCACTTGTATTAGCTAAATTTAATATTTCCAAACTATTCAAATCTTTTATAATATCCTCTTTTAAATTAACAACACTATTATTTTCTAAATATAATTCTTTTAAATTATTTTTATTTTCTAACCCATCTAAATTATCAATTTGATTATTGTTCAAATTTAGAAATTCTAAATCTGACAGTCTATCACCAGAAATTGAAGCAGTATCAGTAATTAAATTATCTGATAAATCAACTTCTTTTATACTTCCGAGATTATGAGAGCTTAATGCCTCATTGAAATCATTAGTGTCTAAATCAGCATTATTAATTTCAACTATCCTTAAATTTTCTAAATTACTTATTGCATCTAAATTAGTAAGATTTTTATTTTCTGATAATTTCAATACTTCTAAAGGATTAGAAATAGAATCAAATTTATTTAATTTACTTAAATCAAAATTTTCGCTATTACTTTCTTCACTAATCTCTATATCTCTTAAATCTAAAAATTTCAAATTAGGAAATTTAGGAATATCATCTAATGAGCCCATTAATTTACTACTTGCTAAATTCAATTCAGTTATATCCCTTAATTGATTTTCAAAAATTAATCCTACTTCTCTATTTATTGCTGGTTTGCTTCTTGCTGTTTTTTCTATCTCTTCATCTTTAAATTTTATAATAGGATTAGAATCAGACAATGGAGCAAAATGAGCTGTAATATTCATGATTTTATTAACAGCAAGTGTTAAATCATGAGGAGAACTTTCATCTCTATCATAAAGTTCTTTATTTCCATCATTATCTGCAACACTCCAATAATTAAATATATAACCATCATTAGGTTCTGCAGTTAATGTTAAAGGTGTATCTAAATTATAATCTTCTTGTTCAGGCTCTTTTTTAACAGAACCCCCACTTACATCTTCTACCTTCACTGGAAAAGGTCCTTCAGAACCAGCTAATTCAAATTTTGCAGTGACATATGTATTTTTAACCATAATTATTTCTAAAGGTTCATTTATATTATCAGGATTATTACTAGTTCCTTTTACTTCCCAACCTTTAAATTTAAAAATGTTATCAGATTTTGCTTCAAGTTTTACTGTTTCATTTTCATAATATTTCCCTTTAGGTTCACTATTTGTATCTGCTGAAACTATTTTCATATCTGCACTAGAATAATTATCAACATCAAAATCTTCTGGACCTTCAACTTCAGTTTCAAGCATATATTCTTCTCTGTTCAAATTCTGAAGAGTTTCACATCCACCGGTAAATATAACTGTCAAAATCAATACTAAAATAATTACTTTCTTTTTAGTTAAAATTATTATAACCTCCTTTTTCAAAATTTAAATTTATTAGTTAATTATTATATTCTTATATTTATTATTTCACTATAATACCTTAAAATCCTTTAATAAATTCAAAAGAAAAACTAACAGGCAATAAAAACCTGTTAGTCTAAAATGTCTTTAATAAATTTTTAAGCTAATACATTAACATTATTACCACGATGTTCTCCAGCAGCT
>JBNJDL010000160.1:0-5313 GCA_051744825.1 Bacillota bacterium
GAATCTAATGTAGCAGGTTTTTCAGATAAATTTGCCTGGGATAAAAAGAAAATTACCTTAGTTATAATCATACTATTATTTATTGTAGGTTTAATTTTCTCTACAAAGGCTGGTTTATATTGGTTAGATATTGTTGACCATTATATTAATAGTTATGGTTTAATAATCGGTGGAATACTAGAAGCTATTGCTATTGGTTGGTTTTATGGGCCAGAAAAATTACGCTCATATTTTAATCCTATTTCTGAATATAAATTTGGTAAATGGTGGAATGTTATGATTAAGTTCTTCATTCCTATTGTTCTAACTTTCTTACTTGTTAGAAATTTCATAGCAGATCTTCAGACTCCATATGAAGGCTATAATATGGCTTCACAATGGATTGGTGGCTGGGGAATGGTCATTGCTGTAGGAGTAGTTAGTTATATTATTAGTAAAACCAAGAGTCATAATGTTACACTTGATAATAACAAAGTAACTTCTAAGAATAGAGGAGGCGAGTAATAAAATGACTATATCAGCTATAATTATGTTGATTTTTGCAGTTACAGTTATTTATGGCGGTCTTTTTGTTACAATCAAAAGAGCACTCAAATCTTCAAATATGGATGAAAAAGATTAAAGCAAAAAAAGCCTGGGTAAAAACCCAGGCTTTTTTATACTTCTAAAAATTCTGTTTTGATTTCAAATCTATCATAATTATTACTTTTTAACTTTTTATTTACAACTTTTTTATAATTCTCTAATTGCTCTCTTTCCCTTATTAAGCCTGTTTTATAATCAAGGATTAAAATTATTTTTTCATCCTGATCTACAAGTAACCTGTCTATTCTATAAGTATTTTCACCTTCTTTTATTTCAAATTCAGTATAAACTTCCCATTTTTTTCTAAAGTATTTTTTATTATTATTAATGAATTTATTAACCTTATCCACTATTTTATTTATATTATTAAAAGAAAGTATATTTCCATATTTAGCTAATAGCAGTTTTTTACTATAATCCAATTCTTTTTGACTCCCATATTCTATATGTTCTAAATAATAATGAGTGGCTAAACCTATAGTTTTATTTTTTTCTAGTTTAATACCTTTTTTTTGATTAAGCTTTTTTTGATTTAATTCAAATAACTTTGTTTTATCTTTTTTTTCAATATTATAATATTTACTTAAATCTTTTAATTCTTTTACTTTTTTTCCTTTTAAACTATCATTTGCTTCTTTTTCATTGTCTTTTTCACTATCATTTTCACTAAAAGTTAATTCGCCAAATTTTTGTGGATAAATCAATTCACTCAAGTGAGATACATCACTAGCATAGGCCAAAGCCTTTTCATAAAAACCATAATTATCATTACCAGCCCAGTTTAATTTATTCTTATCTACCTTTAAACCTCTGGGCCCCTCAATATAAAAAAACAAATTGTTTTTGGCTCTAGTCAAAGCTACATAAACATTATTTATTTCTTCCATTAAAGCTTTTTTTTCTGCCTTTTTCGCAAAATCAAAGTTTAAATACTCAAAATATTTTTCATATCTACTACTTGTAAGTAAATAATTATCTATTTTATCAAAACTTTTATCAAAATCTAAATAAAGATTCAAGTCTTCAGAATAACCGCCTCTATTTCCACCAGGAGACCAATAAAAAAATTCACTCTCAAAAGATAAACCTTTAGATTTATGAATAGTCAACAATTTTACTGCATTTTCTTCTTTTAATTCAACTTGAGTCAAATCATCATTATCTTTATTTTCTTCAATAAATTCTAGAAATGAAGCTAATGAACCATATTCATGCATTAGAGACACAAATTTATATATATTTTTAGCAACATAACTATCATTTTTATATAGTTCCATAATACCCAATCTTTTTATAAGCTCATTGCCGAACTGCTCATAATCTACTTCACTTAATTTATTTATTACTTCTAGTATATTTTCTAAATAGTCATAATTTATATTCTTATTTTTTTCTTCTCGTAAAAATATTTTTTCTTTAAAATTTTTGTTATTCATTAATAAAAATTTTAATTCATCACTGTTAATACCTATAAAATCACTTCTCATAAATCTAATTAAATCAAAAAAATCATTATAATTAATATATCTAAGTAAATAATAGATTCCTTTAATAACTTTATGATCTAATAAACTATTTTTGTTTTCATAAATATAAGCTATATTTTTTTTATCAAGCTCAATTGCTATTTGATTTAAATCTTTAGCAGTTCTGGCCAAAATTCCGATTTCTTTATCCTCATCTAATTCTTGATTAATTTTATTAGCAATTTTTTCTTTTAAATTAACTGTTAAATCTTCATTTAACTTTTTATATTTTTGTTTTTTATCTTCACTCATTCTTTTAAAAGTTTTGCTATTCGTATTCTTTTGACAACTCTTTCCTCCAAGTAAAACTTCAACATATCCATAATCTTTTTTGTCTAAATGAGAAACTTTGCTATAATCCCAATCTTTGTCCAAACTTAGAAAAAAATCATTAACAAAATTTAAAATTTCTTTTTGACTTCTATAACAAGTATCTAAAGTTTCAATTTTTCCCCCTATTATACTTTCCAAATTAGCAAAAAGTTCTTTTTCTCCACCACGCCAACCATAAATCGATTGTTTTTCATCTCCAACTATTATTAATTTTTCTACCCCATTTATTAAAGGTAAAAGTATTTTCCACTGCAAAATGCTAGTATCTTGAAATTCATCAATAAATAAATTCTTGACTTCATTTCCAATTAATTCATAAAAATAATCACTAACAATTTCTTTTAAGTTATTATTATCTTTTTTTAGCAAAGAAAGATTTTTGTTTTTTAAATACTTATAAATATAATTGCTTATATCAGTGTGAGT
Source organism: Bacillota bacterium (assembly GCA_051744825.1). Classification (GTDB taxonomy): domain Bacteria; phylum Bacillota; class Halanaerobiia; order Halanaerobiales; family DATFIM01; genus DATFIM01. The sequence continues at coordinate 2,871 of JBNJDL010000160.1, forward strand.
GAATTTCTTTTCTCTAAATTTTAAATTATCATAAATCTCAAATATACGATTATAAAAATTAAATATATTTTTTTCATATGGTATCATTTCTTCATTAAATATATATGCTGCTAAATTTTCTTTGAACAATAAAAAGCTATTTTTCATAGCCTTTCTTTCTTCTTTAACAGACTTTCCCTTTACTTTATTTCCATGCCAAAAAGAATTTTTGAAAATTAGTTTTTTGTTTTTTAATATTTGAGCTAATTTCACCTTATCATCAGATAAATTTAGATAATTACTTATAAAATCTTTATAATCTTTAATTAATAAATTATTAACTTCTTTCCCTTTTTCCTCTGCAATTTTCTCCAAATAATAAATAGACTCATCTAAAGATTTTACTGGATTATTATAATTCATTTTTTCTCTGTTATTTTTATCTAAAAGTAGAAATTTCCATCTTTCATCAATGATATTATTTATTAAAGATATATATTTATCTATTTTTCTGTCAACAGTAAAATTTAAAAATCTTTTCATCTTAAGAAAGTCTTCTTTATTATCAAGAATTTCTTTAAAAACTCTTTCAATAATTTCATTATTTTTATCTTTTTCAATAATTTCATAATTATATACTCCTAAATATGGTGCTACAGCTTTCTTGAAAATTTGATTAATAAAACTATCAATAGTATAAATATTTATTTTATCTTTGTTTTTAATCATTTTAGAATATATTTCATTTAATAATTCAATATTCAAAGAAATTTCTGGATATATTTTTTTAAGATTTTCATAAACTTCACTCTCAAATTTATTTTCTAAAATATCTTCTAAATGTGCAAAAATTCTCTCTTTTATTTCAGCGGTGGCCTTACGAGTAAAGGTCATAACTACTATTTCTTCAAAATTATCTCCCTTTAATATAGCTGCAACATATTCTAAAGACAAACGATAAGTTTTTCCAGTTCCAGCACTTGCCTTTAAAGTTTTAATCACTTTCTCACCACCTTACAAATATCAGAATAAGGACAAGTATTACAGCGTGACTTATATATTCTAGTATAATAATTTTTTTTAGTGAATTTTTCTAATTCTTCTCTTAAGTCACTAGCAAATTTTTCTTTACTTTTATAACTGCTTTTAAATTTTTCATCAATAACATTATAAATCATCTTTTTTAACTTAACTTCGTTATTTTCTGAAAAAAGCATTAATTCATAAAGGTCTAATTGCTCTGTATTACTACCGCCAGTTTTAAAATCTACAATATAATTCATTTTTTCTGTAAGTGCTAAGAAATCCACTCTGCCGTTTAAGTAAAAATTACTATATTTTGAGTTATAAAAAATTTTCTTTTTATCTTTTAAATTATATTTTTTAATCCATTCTTTGAGGCTTAATTCTGTATATAGTTCATTAATTTTTGCACTCCGTCTCTTATTAAAACCATTTAAGAAATTCTTTACCGATTTTTTTACTTTTTTGAAGAGAATATTATTATAATACTTTTCAAAATAATTATTAATTTTTAAATCATAATCATCTAATACATTATTTATAATCACATCAATTTCATCTTCTTCTAAAGAATTTATTAAATTTTCTTTTTTAACTATTTTTGCAAAAATTTCGTGAACTAAACTCCCAAATACCATAACATTCATTTGTTTTTCTATTTCATAATCTCTTTTTTCAAGACCTACTAAAAATTCAAGAAAATATCTATATTGACAATCCTTAATTCTATTATATCTATAATAACTAAGAGAAGACAATTCAGAAAAATCATCTTCTTCCATTTTTAATTTTTCATTCTTAAAATTAATTGGAAACTTTCTTTGAGAAAAATCTTGTATTTTTTCAACTTTAGAATCAAATATACCTTTAATTACCTTATTTAAATTCTTTTCAGAAAAATTAGCTTCTTTGATTTTTAAATTATATTTTAAAACTAATTCCTCCATATAAGAACTTTCAGAAATATTATCTTCTAAACTTTTTTTGCTAAAAACTAATGTATTTTTGCTATTTAAAATATTTCTCATAAATTTATATTTTTCTATTAGCTTATTATCTTCAACTCTTTTTAAAGTTAATTTATCTCTTTGTTTATTAGAAAGCAAAAAATTATTTTCATTTTGAGCTAAAATATTTGAAGAAGCGTTAAGTATTACTAAATTATCTCTCATTATCTCAGAAGAATTATAAAAATCACTTACTTTGAATTTTATATTCCCATTTTCAGATAAATTGTATTCTTTAAGCTCTTTATAACGAAGATAATTTAAAAAGAATTTCAAAAAACCAGAAGTTGTATTTGAGAAAAATTCATTCCAATCTTTTACTATATTTAGTTCTTCTAAAGCTTTTATTTCATGAATAGATGAATTATAAACTTCAAAATTATTTTTATACTTTTCATCATTTAATTTATTTATTTTTATTTTCTCTAAAAATA
>JBNJDL010000161.1:0-5297 GCA_051744825.1 Bacillota bacterium
AGAATTAATTTAGCTTGACACAAAAAGGAATATTTAATAAACTAGTGATATGAAATAAAAAAGGAGGGTAAAAATGTCTGAAAAGTTAAAAATTTTATTTGTTGCATCTGAAGTAGATCCTTTTGTAAAAACAGGAGGATTAGCTGATGTAGCTGGTTCACTCCCTCAAGCTCTAAAAGAATTAGGGCATGACGTAAGAGTAGTTTTACCTGAGTATAGTCAAATGGATGAAAAATATAAGCAAAAATTGGAACACATAATAGATTTTAAAACAAATATTGTTTGGAGAGAAGAGTATGTAGGTATAAATAAGTTAGATAATAATGGAGTACCAACTTATTTTATAGATAATAAATATTTTTTTAATAGATCTAATCTATATGAAAATGACGATAAAGCTGTGCAATTTACTTTTTTTAATAGAGCAGTTTTGGAAATGCTCCCCAAAATTGACTTCAAAGCTGATATTATTCACTTTAATGATTGGCAAAGTGGTATTTTAGCTTTACTGTTAAAAGATAATTACAAGAAATATAATTTTTATAAAGATATTAAAACCTTATATACTATTCATAATTTGCGTTATCAAGGTCAGTTTGAGCCTGAAATTATAAATGATGTTTTAGGAATAGATAATTGGCATTGGTATACAGGAAATATTAGGCATAATGGTTTAGTTAATTTTATGAAAGCTGGTATTTTTTATGCTGATAAAGTCAATACTGTTAGTGAAAGTTATGCTAAAGAAATTCAGAATTCATATTTTGGAGAAGGACTTGATTATGCTTTAAGAATGAGAAATGATGACCTGGAAGGTATAGTGAATGGAATAAGTTATGAAAAATTTGACCCAAAAAATGATAAAGACATATACTATAATTATAGTAAAAATAATGTAAATAATAAGCTTATAAATAAGAAAAAATTACAAAAAGAAGTTGGTCTTCCAGTTAGTAAAAACATTCCTTTAATAGGAATTGTAACAAGGTTGGTTGAACAAAAGGGAATTGATTTAATTACAGCTATTTTAGAGGAAGCGATTAATAAAGAAGAGATGCAATTTTTAGTATTAGGAACAGGGCAAAAAGAATATGAGGATTATTTTAGGAGTATGGCAAATAAATATCCTGAAAAAGTAGCAGCTGAGATAAAATATGATTCAAAATTAGCTCAAAAAATATATGCCGGTCTTGATATGTTTTTAATGCCATCACAATTTGAACCTTGTGGTTTAAGTCAACTTATTAGTATGAGATATGGAACTATTCCTATAGTTAAAGAAACAGGTGGTCTTAAAGACACTGTAATACCTTATGATGAATTTGAAGATAGTGGTTATGGTTTTTCATTTGCAAATTATAATGCTCATGATATGTTATATACTATTAGAAGAGCAATTTCATTTTATAAAAAGGATAAAGTTTGGAAAAAGCTAATAAAAAGAGCAATGAGGCAAGATTTTAGTTGGACTAAGTCTGCTCAAAAATATATTAAATTATATAAATCACTTTAAATTGGTTTTAAAATAGACAGGAGGAAAAAATTGAAGACTATGGCTTTAAAAGAAGAAAATAATCAAGATATTAATTATAATGAACTTTACTGTGAAGAAGATGATTTAGGTGTAACTATAAAAAATGGAAAGTGTAGTTTTAAACTCTGGTCACCACTTGCAAGGCAAGTAGAAGCTTTAATTTTTAATGAGGAAAATAAAAATAGTTTAGATAGAACAATTAAATTAGATAGTTTTGAAAATGGTTGCTGGAAAAAAATAATTAATGATGACCTCTCAGGAAAATATTATCTTTTTAAAGTTTACTATGAAAATCAAAGTTTTGAATTTATTGATCCATATGCTAAGGCTGTAGGAACTAACAGTGAATTTGGCTATATAGTTGATTTGAAAAAAACTAATCCTGAAGGTTGGGAAAAAGATAAAAGAGTTAATCTTCAAAAGCCAACAGATGCAATTATTTATGAAGTTCATGTTCGTGATTTTTCTGTTTCATCAGAATCAGGTATAGAATGTGAAGGTAAATTTTTGGCTTTTACTGAAGAAGGTAGTCAAAATCGTTATGGTTTTAAGACAGGTATAGATCACTTAAAAGAATTAGGTATAACCCATGTTCACTTGCTTCCAGTTTTTGATTTTGCAACTGTTGATGATAAGGTAGAAGACGATTATAATTGGGGTTATGATCCTTATTATTATAATGTTCCTGAGGGCTCTTATGCTACAAATCCAGCAGATGAAAGTAGAATAATTGAATTTAAAAAAATGGTCAAAGCACTTCATGATAACGGTATAGGAGTTATTATGGATGTTGTATATAATCATACTTATTATACAAAAGATTCCTCATTTGAAAAAATGGCCCCAGGTTATTTTTTCAGAAAAGAAGAAAGTAAAGAAAAATTAGCTAATGGGTCTGGAGTAGGCAATGAGTTTGCCACTGAAATGCCTATGTCTAGAAAATTTATAATTAATTCTGTTCGTTATTGGGCAGAAGAATATCACATTGATGGCTTTAGATTTGATTTAATGAGATTGATTGATAAAGAAACTATGGATAAATTGGAAGATCAATTACATGAAATTGATTCTTCAATTTTAATTTATGGAGAGCCCTGGTCTGCTTTACCTCCTCAATTAGATGAAGGAGAACAAATGTTAAAAGGTGCTCAAAAAGGTATGAATGTAGCAGCTTTTAATGATCATTTTAGAGATGCTATCAAAGGAGATACTGATGGTGATAATAGAGGATTTGTCAATGGAGTTAAAGAGTTAACTAATAATATAAAAAGAGGTATAGTTGGTGGAATTCATTATGACCAATATATTCATGATTTTACTGATAGTCCAACAGAAAGTGTTAACTATGTAAGTTCACATGATAATCTTACTTTATGGGATAAATTATATAAAACAAATGGTCATGAAGAAGAATATATTAGAATAAAAATGGATAAAATGGCTCAAGCAATTATTTTTACTTCTCAGGGTATTCCATTTATTCAGGGAGGAGAAGAATTTTTAAGGACTAAATATGGAAATTCTAATAGTTATAATGCAGGAGATTATATTAACAAATTGAAATGGGAAAGAAAAACTAAATTTCATGATACTTTTAAATATTATAAAGGTTTAATCGAAATGAGAAAGCATTTTTCAGCTTTTAAATTAGATAGTAGTGATAAAGTAAGAGATAATTTAGAATTTTTGAATAGCCCTTATAATACTGTTGCTTATAAAATAAGCTCTGATATTAATGATGAAAATTTAATAATATTACAAAATCCAAACAGAGAATGGTTAAAATTTGAAATTCCTCAAGGAAAATGGGGAATTATTTGTGATGCAAATAAAGCAGGAATAAAAGTATTTAATATTTTTGAAAAAAATTGGGTTATTGTTTCTCCAATTAGTGTTATGGTGTTAAAAGAAATTAAGTAATATTTTATTTATAAAAAAGCAGGAATTAATCAAATAAAGCTAGAAATATCTATATAAGAAGTATAAATATTTATTAGATTAATTCTTTTTAGAATTTAAAGGAGGCTTCTTATATGAAAAAAAAGAAAATGAAAATAACAGATCGCGAAATTATGGAACTCTTAAGTGATCCTATTTCTATGGATATAATTGGAGTTTTAGAAAGCCATACTTATACTTTAGAAGAAATAGTTGATAAATTGAATGAAAAAAAGAGTCTAATAGAAGATTATATAAAAAATATGATTAGAGCTGGACTACTTATTAAAACAGATGAAGGCTATAAAACATCTGCTGATACATTTGAATTTACTGATTTGTTACCAAGTACAAATAAAAGAAATGCAGACTGGGTAAGAGGTTTTATAAATCATATGGAGAATGGATTGATTGATAATTTAGATTATTTACATGAAAATGATGTTGATAAAAAAGAAAAATTGTATGAAAATTTAAAAATAAAATATACTGGTGTATATCTAAATGATGAAGAGGCAAAGGAATTAAATGAAATGATATCAAATTTTATTGATGAAAAAGATAATTCAAAAAGGAAAGGTAATACAGAATATCAAAAATATTCATTTTATCAATTCACTTTCCCAGAAATGAAGAAATAGTACTAAAGGCGGCAGAGAATGATATGCCGCCTTGATTTTTAATAATAAGTAAAAATTTTACTAAATCTTTTATTTACTATTTTCCAATCAATATTATTTAAAAAAATATTTAGATATTTACTTTTATTAATATCAAAATCTATCATATAAGCATGTTCATATATATCAAGAACTAAAAGTGGTTTACTGTTCCAAAATAAATAAGTATTATGAGAATCTTGCATTATATTATGAAGTCTTTGATTTCTATAATTATAAGCTAATACTGCCCATCCTCTTGAATTCAATGCCACTTTTATAAAATTACTATACCAGTTTTCAAAACTACCAAAAGTTATTTCAATTAATCTAAATAATTTATTATTAATATCATTTTTATTAGAAATTCCTAAGTTTTCAAAATATAGTTCATGAAGAATAATTCCATTTATAGAATAGCTTTTACTTTCTTGTAATCCTCTAAATTCAAAATTATTTTGATTATCAGTTGATAATATTTCCATAATTTTATTAAATGAATTAATATAATTTAAGTAAAGCTGATAATGTAAATTAAGCTGTTTATCAGAAATACCCTTTACTTTGGAAAAATCATATTTTTTTGCAATTATATTCATAATTACTCCTTTCATAAGTTAGAATTAACTTTAGAATACAGTTATATTATGATATGTTAGTATTGATATTTAGTTATAATAAGATCTTTAAAAGAGGTGATATTATTCTCACAATTAAATGTGCAAAATGTAAATCAAAAATATTTAAATATGAAAAGATTGGTAAAGGTAAAGTACTTAGATGCTGGAAAAATAGAATTACTAGAGTTTATGAGGGTAAAGAAGATGAAGGGAAATTAATTTGTGGAAATTGTAATAATATTCTTGGTGAATTAAAAGAAAATAATCGTGGAAAATATTATGATATGAATAGAGATGAATTTACATATACTGGAAAGAAAATAAGTAAATAAATAAGAAAAAAATGTAAAAATATAATAAAAAATAAAGGTTTTTTGTATTCAATAGAGAATATACTAATATAGCTAAATAAAAAAGGAGGTTTGTTTATGGAAGAGGGTATAGGACAACTTCTTAAAATGGTGGCAAATTTGAAGGAAAAAGTGGACGAAGGATTTGAGAAGGTAGATAGAAGATTTGAAGAGATTGACAAAAAATTTGATAGAG
>JBNJDL010000162.1:0-5292 GCA_051744825.1 Bacillota bacterium
ATCCTACCCGCTCAATAATTGATTTATATCCAATGGATAAGTAAGGTAAAATAAAATATCTTAATTAAATGCAGTGGACATATAATGTTCACTGCATTTTTACATTTATTGCTTGTCTTAATAATCTGTGGTATTATTAAATTTAAGAGAGTATTAGATAATTGAGGAGGAAATAATGATGGAAAATTATTTTTGGCTAGGATTACCTCTAAAAACCTGGGTATTGATTATTATACCTACTATAATTGCAGGATTTTTACCCTTTTTTACAGCAATTATTATTAACAAGAAGGATGATCAAAATGAATGAGGCCTTTATAAATATGTTATATTTTGTAATTTATACAGTATTTATATTATGGTTGGGGAAAAGAGGTTTTAATAAAACTAAGAATGCTAAAGATTTTTATGTAGCTGGTGGTAAATTAGGTTTATTTACAAGTGTCTCAACTTTTGGAGGTACCTGGTTTAGTGCAGTTTCAATGTTGGGACTTACAGGAAGTGTTTATGTTTTTGGTTATTCAGCAATTTTGTATAGTGTTATTGGATGGTTTTTAGGTGCATTTTTAATTGTTTTATTAGCATCAAAATTAAAAGATTATCCAATAAAGACAGTTCCAGAATTTTTTTCTGTTAAATATAATAGTAAATATATGCAAATTGCAGCTGGCTTAATAATTGCTGTAAGTTATATTTTTTATATTTACATTCAAATTCGTGGATTTGGGATTGTAATGGGAAGTTTTCTTGATATTCCTTATACTTTAGGGATTTTTTTAATTTATCTTTATATAGTTTATACTACTTTTGGAGGTCTTATTTCTGTAGCTAGAACAGATATAGTTAATTTTTTATTAATAACTTTTGGACTTGTTTTATCAGGAATTTTATTATTAAATATGCAGGAAAGTATTACAGAGATGAATTTACAAGTTTCAAAAATTAATAGTGAAGTTTTTAAGGGGTCTAATTTTTTTACTGAAAAAGGTAGTTTAGTTGATCCTTTTAATAATGGACTACAACCTCCACTTTTATTAATATCTTCATTTTTTGCTTGGGGTTTGGGATTAGCTGCTAATCCTCAATATGCAATTAGAATAATATCAGCTAAAAATAAAAAGACAGCAACAAATATGGTTGGAATTACAGTATTAATTATGATTATAGTTTATACATCAGTAGTATTTATTGGTCTGGGAGCACGAGTTCTTATTCCAACTGCAGAAGGTCTTAATTCTATAGATGAAATTTTTCCTTATATAATTGATAATTTAATTCCTGCTAAATTTAGTGGATTTATTCTTGTTAGTATGATTGCCGCAGCAGTATCTACAAGTAATTCACAATTATTGATTTTTTCTAGTTCTGTCTGTTATGATATTTATAAAAATTTAACACATAAAAAAATGAATAGAGAAAAGTTTTTAAATTTAAATAGAATTGTGGTAGTTTTAGGAGGTAGCTTTTCTTTATTTTTTGCATTGCAGCCTCCTGAAAGTACTTTAATTTATGGCTCTAAAATTTGGGCAATTATTGCTTCTGCATTTTTAATACCACTTTATGGAGGTATTTTTTGGGAAAAAGCAACTTCGGAAGGTGCAATTGCAAGTTTTTCTGGGGGTTTAATTACATGTTTGCTTTTTTTTATATTTAAAATTGGATATCAAAGAATTACACCTATAACTTCTGATTTCATAATAAATCCTGTTTTGCCTAGTTTAGCTGTTTCTTTACTGTTATTTGTTATAGTAAGCTTAAAGACTAAAAAAAATAATTTAAAAGAGGAAAGTAAGTGATAAATATGAATTTAGATATTGAAAATAAAATATTAATTCCTGTGTTATTTTTAGTAATATTTCCTCTTTTAGCAGTTGGATTGTTTTATTATAGAAGTAGTCAAAACTTGTTTTTAGAAAATATAGAAGAAGAACTAGAAAAAGATTTATTAGAAGTAAAAAATATTGTTGATTATGATATTGGAAGTGAAGAAGAACAAATAAATAATATAAAAAAAATAAAGGAAATTGAATTATTAATTTACAATACAAATAATGATGAAATCATTTTTGATGAATTTAATAATGAAAAAAGTGAAATTAAAACTTTAATTAATAAGCATAATTCATTAGGAGAAAAGAAATTTAATTTACAATTTGATAATAAATTATATTCTTTTATTCAAATTGAAGGTTTAAGTTGGTATATAGGTTCTGGAGAAGAATTATCAGGATTAAAATCTTCACTTTTAGAAATACATAAATATACAATTTTATTTGCTATTATATTTTTAATTATAGCTGTTGAATTAACGATATTTTTAGCTCATAACCTTTCTAAGCCAATAAGAAAATTAAGTGAGTTTTGTAATATTGTTTCTAAAGGTAATTATCAACAAAAAGTAGAAATGAATAGACAAGATGAATTTGGTCTGTTGGCAAATTCTTTTAATGAAATGGTAGAAAAAATTAATGAAAGTACAAAAGAATTAAAAAATTTAAAGGAATTTAATGAAGATATTTTGAGAAGTACTACCACTGGAATAATTAGTATAGATTCTGAAGGTAAAATTATTTCTATAAATAGAGCAGCTCAAGTTATATTAAATAATAATAAAAAAATTAAAGATAAAATCTTTAAAAAGTTAAAAAATATAACTATAGAATCTTTAAATAAAAAAGAAAGTTATAATAAAATAATGGAATTTTTCCCTGATCATGATAATTCTTTAATTATTGAAGCTAATACTTCTTTTTTAACTAATGAAGAAGGAAAGATAAATGGGGCTTTATGTAGTTTTAATGATATAACTCAAAGAAAATTAATTGAAGAAAGAATTGAAGAAATAGATCGATTATCTTCTTTAGGAGAGATTTCAGCAGCTTTAGCCCATGAAATAAGGAATCCTTTAGCAGGAATAAAAACTAGCGCAGAAGTTTTAAAAGGTAGATTTAATGACAATAATTCTAAACAATTATTTAATAATGTACTTTCTGAAATAGATAGAATGAATAATTTGATTTCAGATATACTTAATTATGCTAAACCTCAAGAACCAGAGTTCAAATTGATTAATATTAAAGATAAAATTAATGAAACATTGTCATTAATGGAAAAAAAATTTAAAAATAATAGTATTCAAGTAAATAAAAACTTTCCTGAAGAAAATATTTATTTGAAAATTGATCCTAAGCAATTAAAGCAAATTTTAATTAATCTTTATATGAATGCAGTTAATGCCATGATTGGTAGTGGAAAATTAGAAGTCTCTATGACCTCAATAAATGAAGAAAAAATAAAAATTACTATAAAAGATAATGGAAAAGGAATTGAGAGTGAAAATATTAATAAAATATTTAATCCTTTTTTTACAACTTTTCCTAAAGGTACAGGGTTAGGATTAGCAGTAGTAAAAAGATTAGTATTAGAAAACAAGGGAGAAATATATGTAAAAAGTAAAAAAGGACAGGGTAGTACTTTTAACATAATTTTTCCTAATAAAGGTGGTAATAATGAATAAAAAAGTTTTAGTTATAGATGATGAAAAATCAATAGTTCAATCTCTTGAAGCGGGACTGGCTGATAAGGGATATGAAGTTTTTACTCATAATTGTGGAAAAGGGGTTTTAGAAAAAATAAAAAAATATTCCCCTCATTTAGTAATTTTAGATATTAAATTACCTGAAAGAAGTGGATTAGAAATTTTGGAAAAAATCCTTGACTATGACCCAGAAATTTATGTAATTATGATTACTGCTTATGGAGATACTAAAACTGTAGTTAAATCAATTAAATTAGGAGCTTATGATTATATTGAAAAACCTTTTGAATTAGAACAATTATTTATTATAATCTCTAAAGCTTTTGATACAAAAGCTTTAGAAAATGAGGTAAAGATATTAAAAAAACAAGAAAATGAAAATTTAGATAATAAAAAACTAATTGGAAAAAGTTCTTCTTTTAATTTTATAAAAGAAAAAATAAAAGTTTTATCCAAACAGAAAGTAAGGGTTTTGTTAACAGGAGAAACAGGAGTAGGTAAAGGTATAATAGCAAGAAATTTACATCAATATAGAGAAGAAGAGAAAAAAGAAAAATCTCCTTATGTAGAAATTAACTGTGCTGCTATCGCTCCTAACTTAATTGAAAGTGAATTATTTGGTCATGAAAAAAATGCTTTTACAGGAGCTGAGAAGTTAAAAAAAGGAATGCTTGAAATTGCAGATGGAGGTACACTATTTCTTGACGAAATAGGAGAATTACCTTTAAATATGCAGGTTAAATTATTACGTTTTTTAGAAGAAGAACAATTTAAAAGGGTAGGGGGAGTTAAAGATATAAAGGTTGATACTAGAATAATTGCAGCTACTAATAGAAATATTGAAAAAGAAGTAGAAAAGGGTAATTTCAGAAAAGATCTTTTTTATAGATTGAATGTAGTCAGAATTAATGTTCCACCTTTACGAGAAAGAAAAGAAGATATTATGCTTTTAGCTAATTATTTTGTAGATCATTTTAATAAGAGATTAAATAAGGAAATTGAGGGTTTTTCTGAGCAGGCCAAAAAATTATTGCGTACCTATTCATGGCCAGGAAATGTTCGAGAATTAAAAAATATGATTGAAAGAATATTAATTTTCATTGAAAAAAAAGAAAAATATATTAGAGCTGCCCATTTACCTGATGCAATTTTAAAAGAACAAAAAGAATATATTAATAATCATGAACAAAAAAAGCACGAAGATTTAATATATAAAGAACTATCTAATAATAATTTTTCTTTAGAAGGGAAAATAAATGAAATTGAAAAAAATTATGTTTTTAATGCTATGGAAATTGCAAATAAAAACAAAAGTAAAGCTGCTAAAATTTTGGGAATTAGTAGATATTCTTTATATAGAAAGTTAGATAAATATTCAGATTAAGTGTGCGATTTTGTTATAAATGTTTCAAAAACGCACACTTATCTTTTTTTGAAGAGTGAATTCTAAAAATTATAATAAAATCTAAACTTTAAAAGTCCTGTTTTGACGGGGCTTTTAATTATTTATTTAATTGTTGGAACAATTAATGCTTTATATTATATTCAGAAAAGTATTACTTGTATAAAATTTATTTTAAAACATTACAATAGGAGGAGGTAAATTTATGAATAAATTTAAGGTTGATATTAATTGTGATATGGGGGAAAGTTTCGGAGTTTATAATTTAGGTATGGATGAAGAAGTGATAAAGTATATTTCTTCAGCTAATATAGCCTGTGGGTTTCATGCTGGAGATCCTGCAGTAATGGAT
>JBNJDL010000163.1:0-5274 GCA_051744825.1 Bacillota bacterium
AATATCCTTACCACAAACAAAGCATTTTTCTTTTTCCCTATAAATATAATTAAATATATAATTTTTTAAAATTCCCATTAGCCAACTAAATCCTTAAGATTATAATTATGTTTTATTTCATCTATCTTTTTTCTTGCTCTCTGTAAAGCATTATCCACTGTTTTAATATTAACTTTTAAATATTCTGATATTTCTTTATATGATTTATTGTCTAAATACTGAAAAAATACTTCTAATTCAAGTTCTGTTAATTCTTTTTCAATATCATTAAATATAACTTTTAATACTTCTCTGTAAATAAAGTCTTCTTCTAAATTTTTATCTTTATCTGGCAAAATTTCATTAAAACTCCTGCCTTTGCTATCATCATAATCAATAGTTTTGTCAAGTGATGTAGATGTATTCAAGGGGATATGTTTTTGTCTATTGGCCTTTTTTATAGCAGAAACAAGCTGACGATGAACACATAGCTGAGAAAAACCTCTAAAAGAAGCTCTTCTATCCACTTTATAATCTCTAATTGCTTTATAAAGTCCTACCCGTCCTTCTTGTATAACATCATCTTTATCAAGTCCTTTAATGAAAAAATATTTTGCCTTGGCATACACAATATCCATATTTTGATCAATCAAAAATTCTATTGCCCTTTTATCACCTGCTTGAGCCTGTTTGATTATTTCTTCTACTTCTAGCTGCTTAAACATCAAACCACCTCATTAAAGGAAAAATTTTAAAAACTCATCTAGGGAAATCCCTAAATCAAAAATTATAAGTATGACAATTAAGGTTATTAAAATTAATATTAAACGTAATTCCCAGTTGTTAAACAGTTTATCAACTCCTTATATTAAAAATTATTTTATACATTTATTTCATTTATTTTATTTATCAGTGAAGTTGTAGAGCGTCCTTTAATTTCCTTTAGAAACTTAACTTCACCGCCATTTTTTTCAACAGTTGTCCATTCTGTTAATGTCTCTTTACTATAATCTCCGCCTTTTACATAAATATCTGGTTTTAGGTTATTAATTAAATTTATGGCAGTCAATTCTTCAAAAATTACAATATAATCAGTCATTTCAAGGGCAGCTAATAACTCTGCTCTTTCATTTTCATTAATTATTGGCCTATTATCTCCTTTTAATTGCTTAACTGAGCTATCACTATTAAGGGCAACTATCAAAATATCTCCTTGCTTTTTTGCTTCATACAAATAGCGTACATGGCCAATATGAAGCAAATCAAAACAACCATTTGTAAATACTACCTTCTCATTTCTATTCTTATACTCTCTTCTAATTTTTTTTAATTCATTTAAGTTCTTTATTTTATTTTTCATTATTAAGCACTTCATTTCTTAATTCTTCTGGTTTGACTACTGCTACTCCACTTTTTCTAACAACAATTCCTGCTGCATAGTTAGCTAAACGAACTGCACTTAAAATAGGAGCACCAGCTGCCAGAGTTAAAACCAAAGTTGCAATAACTGTATCACCAGCCCCAGTAACATCATAAACCTCGGAAAAATTAGCTACTGGAATATGGTTATAACTTCCCTTATTATTAAATAAAGTCATACCTTCACTACCCTGAGTGATTAGTAAATTTTCTAAGTCTAATTCCTTTATTAACTTATTTCCTGCCTTAATAACATCTTTTTGAGTTTTTAAAGTTTTCCCTACAGCATTACCAGCTTCTTCTAAATTTGGAGTCGCTAAACTCGCTTTTTTAAAATCTAAAAGGTCATAACGACTATCTACTGCTGTAAATACATCATTTTCCCCTGCAATTTTAATAACTTCTTTTTTTAATTTTGAACTAAAAACTCCATTACCATAATCAGATAACAAAACTCCATCTATTTTATTTATATTTTTTCTTAAATTATCAAGAATTTTTTCTTCCAAGTTTTCACTTATATAACTTTCCTCCAAGTGATCTATTCTTACAATTTGTTGTTTTACTACTTGATTACCTCCAGCCAAAACTCTTGTTTTTAGAGAAGTTGGCCTATTTTTCGCTTCAAATATCCCACTAATATCTATATTATTTTTTTCTAAAATATCTTTTAATCTTTTTCCTGGAAGATCATTTCCTATAACCCCAACTAAATTAATATTTCCCTTTAAGGAGCTTATATTATAAGCAGCATTGGCTGCACCACCAGGTAAAATTTTTCGCTTATTACGTCTCAAAATTAGTACTGGAGCTTCTCTGGATAATCTTTCAGGTCTACCAATCAAAAATTCATCTGCTATTATATCGCCTATCACCATTATTTTAGCATCTTCAAATTTATCTATAAAATTTAATAAATTGCTCATCTTTTTATTTCTCCTTGAATTTACTAATAATTAAAAATCAACAAAAAATCCTAATTTTAAATTTGGATTGTTTAGATACCAGTATGAATTTCCTATACCTAAGCTTAATTTCCCATTATTAGTTATAGGAAAAACAATTCCTCCTTCATAAACTAAAGGTTTTTCCCTACTATCATTAATAAAATATTTTGTTTCCCAATAAAGATCATTATAATTTTGATAATTACTTGTCCCGGAAAGTCCAATAGCAGGTTTAGGACTCAAATCACTTAATTCATTTACAAATAGCAATTCTAAATATGCTTCATTTAAAGGAGTTTGAAGAAAGTTAATTAACCAACTACCTTCTAATTTTATATCTTCATTATAATATGTAAAATGGGCATCAAATTCATTTATATTATCAAGATCATAATTCATATTAAAGTGAAGAGAATTTACTTTAGAACCATCACCACTTAATTTATAACTTACTTCATCTAAAGTTAATGCAGCTGAAGCTGACAGAGAAATCGTGAATAAAAAAACTATTGTTATTAAAGGTATCAAAAAGCTCAGTTTTGTATTATTATTTTTCATATTATTCCCTCCAATTTACATATTCTAGATAATATATTAAATCCCTTCCTGAACTTAAATCTTATTACAATTCTTTTTTATAGAAAATCAAAGCATTACTTATTAATCTTTCAGTACTGGGATTATTCATTGTAAATCCTCTTACTGTCATTCGCGCTGAAGCTCCCCCATCAAGATTCATCCCCTTGATAACTCCTTTTTCCAGCATAAAATGAGCTAATTCTTCTAAACTTATACCTATACTTTCTTCCTGCCGGCCATCTACAGTAAAGATAAGTAAATTCCCATTTTCTTTTATTCCAATTGATGAGCGCGGAGCTCTTCCTTTGACTATATCACTTTTAAAATCACCTAATTGAGAGCTTATATTAACTTTAGCATTTTCTATTAACATTGGACCACCGCCGACAACCATTGTAATTTCATTTTCATTCCAAATAGGGTTATTAAACACATGTTCAAACTCAACTTCATCATCTTTTTTAAAATTTGAAAAGGTGTCTTTATGTTTACTCTGCAATATAAAGCCATTTTCTGGTATCTTTATATCAGTTATGGTAATATTATTAATTATTGAAGTGACTTTATTGTTTTCTATGATCATTTGTGACATATTTTCTTTTAACAATGGAGCGGCTTCACCATAATGATGAGTATAAATAGCTATTTCATTATTTTGAGCTTCTTTATTAGCAACATCTATTTTAACACTTTTATTATTAGCTAAATTTCTGAGCTCTCCTTTCCACTCAACCCTATTAATGAAAAAATCACCACTTGTAGTTTTAGCCAGAGCGGCTCTGCCATTAATATCTTCTGTTACTATCTGACCATTAGTTATAAATAAACCTAAAGGCCGTCCTGAATAATTATAATAGCCCCCATTTACACCAGCTAAAGCTTTCTTTTCCTTTATCACTTCATTAAGATTTGCTAAAGAAGAGATTTTATCTCCTGCTAAATAATTATCCAATCTTGCTAAGCTTCTATCAGGATTATATTCCAAAAGGGTAATTACTTTCTGACCATCCCAACTATATTGTCTAAATTCTTTATAATCTAAACCACTAACTATATTTGCACTTAATAGCTCTTTACTTAAAGTATATTTTTTCAAATCCTTTATTTGAACATCTTGGTAATAGTTATGAATTATTTCATTATAACTCTTACCTTCTCTGGCCAAAATCTGAGCTCCATCTTGAGATAAACCTAGACCAAGGCCAGAGCCAATACCTGAAAACTTCATTGAAGTTAAGTATCCATCTTCATATTTCTTATTTAAATCAAATTTTAGATTTTCAATCTCAAAAATATGCAAAATTTCTTCAGCATCTAATTGATATCTTCCAAAATCTGTATTAATCGCAAGTTTAACTGCCCTCTCAGTTGGGCTTCTTTTTAAAACTTCAATTTCTCTAATGCCATTTATGTCTTTATTATAATAGTCTTCTAAGCGAGTTATTAATTCATCTTCACTGAAAAACTTACTCCATTCAGGTAAAAATAAAGGGTCATCAATAGCCCTCTTATCTTCAACAGACTCTAAATATCTCAAATCTTTTTTTATCAAATCAAAAGCAGAAGCAGTGGCTCCCCCACTATTTTGATGATAATAGGAATCAATTATTTCATCATCATAGCTTATAACTAAAGCTTCAGTCTCATCTACTGCCTTTGTAGCAAAATCTTTCAAATTTTGATAACCATTAAAACAATCAAAACTATAGGCTTCTTTATTATTATTAATTATTTCATTCAAAATTTTTGTTCTGATTACAATAGCCTGAGACTTTAGAGCTTCATTATAACGAGGGTGACTTAATCTAGCTCTACCTCTTATTTCTGAAGAAAGTATAGCACTAACAATCTTTTCTAACGCTGCTTCATGATAAAGATTTATTTTTGAATTTTTTAATTGAAAAGTGCTTTCACCTTTAATTAAATCACCATTTACTTTAATTTCTCCATCTAAAATAAAATTATTACTTGAAAAAATTTCTTTATTAAGGGAATCATAAATAGTAATAACTCGATTTTCTTCGCCCTCTTCATACTTGACTGCATAACTTGACCAACCGTCATTTTCTAACCTTTCAGCAAGATCATTACTTTCATCTTTAGTTGAAAATCTTCCTAATTGAACTTTAAAATTTTCTTCACTTTCAACTAATTTTAAATCTTCATATCCTTCATTTTCTAATTGAGACATAATATTTTTAGCTCTTTCTTCACTTTGGCTCACAAAAACCTGTAATTTCCACCATATCTCATTTTCTTTTTTTACTCTTAAAACATAATCTCTATCTTCTTCTAAAGTTATTTTATTATTTGAAGAACTTAAATCCTTTACTTCAGTCTTTTTAGTAGG
>JBNJDL010000164.1:0-5255 GCA_051744825.1 Bacillota bacterium
GCGTTTAATAAAATTTTAACTATATTTTCATTACCTATTTTAGAAGCATACATTAACGGGGTCATACCAAGCTTTTTATCTTTAACATTTACTTTAGCCTCTGAGTTTATTAATAATTTAGTTACTTCTATTGTTTGCTTGTTTTCGGGCACTGAAGCAACGAATAATAGGGGAGTTAAACCCATTTCAGAAAAATTATTAACATCTATACCTTCATTTATTAACAGCTTTACTATTTCTAAATCAGCATCAAACATCGCTGCAGGTAATAAAGTTTCACCATGTTGGGTCTTGATATTTACATTTGCTCCTTTCTCTATTAATAATTTTACCATTTCTAGATCATTATTTAGCACAGCCAAAAATAATGGGTTTAAATCTTCTATAATTGTATTATTCTCAACGTTTTGATTAACATCTGCTCCCTCTTTTATTAATAATTTTGCTATTTTTTGATTACCATTTTGCACAGCAATTAATAATGGAAACTCATTTTCTTGATTTTTAACATTAACATCTACCCCAGAATTAATCAGTTCTTTTATTTGTTCTCTATTTTCATTTTTTACTGCTTCAATTAAACTAGATTGACTATTAATATGAGTAAATAAAATTGCTGCAATAGACATAATAATTACAGCTATAATAATTACTTTCTTCATTATTTTCTCCCCCTTCTTAACTGTACTATTTTTTACTAGTTCTAATTTGTAACTCAGGTAAATGATCTGTATTACCTGAATCAACAGCTGTTTGGAAATTATTTTTATAGGTTCTCGCTTTTATTTTAACTTCGGGATCCCAGTCTTTATAAGAAATATTTTTTCTTAGCAAATCTCTTAAAGATTTAATAGTTTCCCAATTTGCTTCGCTTATAGATGTAGTAGGGCTTGCTGCCGTAAAACTAAAATATATTTCAATTACCCAATTACATAATTCCGGCGTTAAATCTTTATCAGAATAACTAACACTTGTGCCCCACATTTTTTTAATTACTTCTTTAGCATATCTCTTTCTTTCAGTTTTTGTCATTTTTATATCCCCCTTTATATTAATAAAACAAATTATTTTCCCCATCACATTTTCTGCTTATTATCAAACAAAGGTTTCAATTTGCTTTTTCTAACATCTCTTCATATGCGCTTTTTAACTTCTCCCAATTATAATTTGTTCTTTTTGCTTTTCTTAATAATTTAATTATCTTATCTATTTTTTCTTTTTAGCAAATCTATATTTATCATTTTTTTCTTGTTTTGCTAGTTCTAAAGCAGTTTTACCTTTATAACTTATAGAATTAATATTAACTCCTGTTTTTATTAGCACTTGCACTACCTTTGGATGTCCATAAATTACTGCTCTTGTTAATGCAGTTTCACCAAACTGATTTTCAGCTTCAATATTAGCCCCTTTTTCTATTAATAACTTTACTATTTCTTCTTGCCCTTGCCATGAAGCATTAATTAAAAAAGTATCCCCATTATCCATTCTAGCATTAACTTCAGCCCCATTCTCTACTAGTAGCCTCACAATTTTTAAATTTTCTTTTTTTACTGCTTTCATTAAAATCGTCCTGCTTAAATAATCAGTAGCATTAATATCGGCTCCTGCTTTTATTAATTTTTTTACTTTAACTAAATTCTCATTTTCTATCGCCTTAATCAAGTCATTATTTGCTGTAACAATATCTGCTCCTAAACTAAAAATCAAAATCAAAAATAAAATAATTATTAGTATTTTTTCTTTAAAGGGTTTCATCTTAACAACTCCTACCCTTCTACCATCGCACTTTCAAAAAGAAGATTAAATATAACTAAAAATTACTATAGTAAAACCAAGTAATTACTCTTTAATAGCAATTTTTTAATCTCTATCTTCTTTTAATAATTGAATTGTTTTTTTATTATTCTCTTTTTTAGCTATTTCTAAAGCTGTTTCTCCGTTGTTATTAGTTGCATCAATATTAGCCCCTGCTTTTATCAAGGCTTTTGTTATTTTTTTATTCCCTACTTTAGCTGCATACATTAAAGGAGTCATCCCTAATTTATCTTTTACATTTACTTTTGCCCCTGCTTTTATCAATAATTTTGTTTTCTCTATTGTTTGTTCGGTTTCTGAAATTAAAACTGCAGACAATAAAGGAGTTACACTATTTTCTGCAACATTGTTGACATCAACACCTTCGTCTATTAACAATTTTACTATCTCAAGATCAGCTTCAAAAATTGCAACTGAAAGCGGAGTTTTACCATACTTATCTTTAATATTCACATCTGCTCCTGCCTCTATTAATAATTTTACCATTTCTAAATCATTATTTAGCACTGCCATTAATAAAGGAGTCGCATCTTCAGCAATTGTATTATTATTAAGTTTTTGATTCACATCTGCTCCTGCCTCTATTAATAATTTTGCTATTTTTTTATTTCCATTATTGATGGTCATTAGCAAGGGAAGTTCATTATTTTGATTTTTAATACCAACATCTGTCTTAGAATTAATGATTTTTTGTACTTGCTTTGTATTTTCATTTTTTACTGCCTCTATTAAACTAGGTTTATTGCTAATAAAATTAAGCAAAGCCCCTAAAGCAAGAATTAAAATTACGCTTATCACAATTATTTTTTTCATCTTTTCCTAATCCCTCCTCTTAAATTATCTAAATGATTTTCCTGTATATTTAATTCTTGGTTCTGACAAATGCATTATCATTCCAGAATTAACCGCTGTTTGAAACTCATATCTATATCTTTGGCAATAATTTTTCATTATTGGATTCCAATCCTTATACTCACTATTCTCACTTTTGAATAAATTTCTTAAAGCTTTAATAACTTTCCAACCAATTCCTTTTATAGATGTCCAAGGCCCTACACCTAGAAAATTTTCTAACCCATCAATTTGTTTGCTTGCTGATGCACTACTTAAATAGATTCCAATTACCCAATTACATAATTCTGGCGTTAAATCTTCATCAGAATAACTTACACTTGATCCCCACATCTTTTTAATTACTTCTTTAGCATATCTCTTTCTTTCAGTTTCTGTCATTTTTAATATCCTCCCTGCTATATTAATAAAACAGATTACTTTTTATTCAACAATAAATTTATCAATATTATTTATGATTTCTTTTAAATCTCCCAACTTTACATTTTTATACAACTTAGTAATTCTACTATTTGAATCAGCAATTATAATTAGAGAATCTTTTAAACGAACTCCTTTATTGGTATTATCAATTTCTATTCCAAAACCGATTTTTGCAAGTTTAAGATCGCAATCACTTAACAAATGACCTCCTTTATCTAAAACTGGCTGAGCAAATTTGCCATGCTCTTCATTAACTACACCAGGATATTCAAATTCATCTGCAACTTGATTACTAATGAAAATAATAATAAAATCTCCTGTGAAATCTCTCAAATCAAGATTTCCGCCATTTTTTAAACTAATAGCAAAACCAGGTAGCTTTTCTCCAACAGCAACTTTTTTAAATTCATCTACTTCAACTCTTTCACTTTTAAATTCTTTTTTTTCGCAACCAATAAATAAAATTGAAATTACCAAAGCAACTAATAATAGATACCATTCTTTTCTAGATAAAAAAATCATATTACTTTCACAACTCCTATACTTCTACTATCATGTTTTCTACTTATAATCAAATATCGATAAATTTCTGCCCACCTTTTAGTATCTTTTACTGTAATACAGCCTGCCGATCTTTCTCTAGGATATAAATACCTATCTCCAAAATGACCAACTCTAAATTAAAATTTAGATAAATAATTTTTCTTCTCTTAATACCAAACTGATTATTAGTAGTTTTCCACTTTATTAAAGTTAGGGAGTGACTTTTTCTAAAAATTGAATGGTTTTCTTATTGTCTTCTTTTTTAGCTATTTCAAGTGCCGTATCCCCATTATCATCAACTTCCTTAGTATTGGCCCCGGCGGATACTAAGATCTTAACTGCTTTTACATTACCTACTGCTGCTGCTATCATCAATGGAGTCCTTCCATTTTTATCTTTTACGTTAACTTTTGCTCCTGCATTTAACAATGATTTAATTATTATCTTTGTCTTTTGGTGTTTTGGAAAAGATACAGCCCACATTAAAGGGGTTTGACCATTTTGAGCTTTATTATTTACATTAATTCCTGCGTCTATTAATAAATCTATTATTTTTTGATTCTCATTAAAAATAGCATCTAACAATAATGTTTCACCTTGTTGGTTTTTTATATTAACATTCGCTCCTGAGTTTATTAATAGTCTAACTAATTTGGGATTATTATTTAATACTGCAATTGCTAGTGGGCTTATATCTTTTATAATAGTATCATTATTTATTTTTTGATTAACATTAGCCCCTGCTTCTATTAATAATTTAGCTATATTTTTATTACCTTTTGCTACTGCAATCATTAAAGGGCTTCCATCATCTTTATACAAAAAGTTAACTTCAACTTCTTCTTTTATTAATTTCTCTACTTTCTGTTCATCATTTCTTTTAATTGCTTCAATTAATTTTGTTTTATTATCACTAACATTAAATCCTATACCTAAAAAAACAGCTGAAATAATAATTAAAATCGAAATTATTATAATTATCTTTTTCATATTATGCACTTCCCTCAATATCATTTCTTTGAAGCTTTAATCTTAGGCTCAGATAATATACTAGTATCACCAGTACTCACTGCCCTTTGAAATTCGCGTCTGAATTGTTTGCATTTAACTCGAACTCCTAGTCCCCAATCATCATCCACCTCATTTCTGAATACTTGTCTTAAAAATTTAATAACTTTCCAAAAGGCTGATTTAATTGAAGTCCAAGGACCAACCCCTACAAAATTTTTTAATGGCTTTATTTCTTTATGAGCATTTTGAAGACTTAAATAAATTCCAATTACCCAATCGCATAATTCAGGGGTTAAATCTTCATCAGAATAACTAACACTTGATCCCCACATTTTTTTAATTAGTTTCTTAGCATATTTCTTTTTTTCAGCTTCCGTCATTTATTTGTATCCTCCCGGCTATATTAATAAAACCATTATTTTTTATTCAACAATAAATTCATCAATATTATTTATAATTTCTTTTAAATCTCCCAACTTTACATTTTTATACAACTTAGTAATTCTACTATTTGAATCAGCAATTATAATTAGAGAATCTTTCAAACGAACTCCTCTATTAGTATTAATAGTTTCTATTCCAAAATCATATTTCGCAAACTTAAAATCACA
>JBNJDL010000165.1:0-5227 GCA_051744825.1 Bacillota bacterium
TGCAGCAAATTCAATATCACTAAGAACTGAATCTAACTGCTGTGATACAAAATCACCATTCAAAGTGTTTACCCCCTGTACTCCAAGAGTATTCTGAGCCGTAAAAGCAGTTATAACAGAAGCTCCATAAGTTTTAAAGATTGTCATAGTCTTCAAATCAGCCTGAATTCCAGCGCCTCCCCCAGAATCCGAACCAGCAATAGTTAATACTTTTTCCATTTTATATTACCTCCATAATTAATATTATCTAATACTTCAAGAAACATATAGGTTATAATACTCCCTCCAATTGTACTTATTAAAAAGGGAATGACAAAGAAAAAAACACAGCCCCGAAAGGAACTGTGTTTAAATACATTTATTTTATATTACTTTATATAAACTGAAGTAATATATTCACACTTCCCTTCGCTGGTATTATCCAGATCAGGTTCAAAGGGTCAAGAGTATAATCTTTCTCAGCCTAAGGCTCCCCTGTGTCTAATATTAAATTTTAATTAATCCAAAATAATATTAGCATAAAAATATTATTATTTCAATCATATTTCTCTGTCATCATTTTTAATTGTATTCATACCTAAAAGCTTATAAAGTGGACAATAATTTGCTAAACCTGTAAAAAGGGGTACAACTCCTAACAAAGCAAGATATTTTAGGTCTCCATCAAGAAAAGCTAATAAACTAAGTAAGAGAACACCAACAATAATTCTAATCAACCTATCAGTACTTCCTACATTTTTGATAATAAATCCCCCCTTTTATTTTTAAATTTCAGCTGCTAGATTTTTTAATGATTCTCCAGTTAATCTATAGACAGTCCATTCATCCATGGCTTTAGCTCCTAAAGATTCATAAAAATCAATAGAAGATTTATTCCAATCAAGAACCCACCATTCTAAACGGCCACAATCTCTCTTTACTGTTAAATCAGCTAAAAATGAAAGAAGTTTTTTGCCAAAACCTTTTCCACGATATTCTGGTTTTACATATAGATCTTCTAAATATATTCCCGGTTTTCCTAAAAATGTAGAAAAGTTATGAAAAAATAAAGCAAAGCCTACTTCCTCGCCGTTATATTCAGCAAAGATAACTTCAGCCATTTCTCTATCAAAAAGAGAATTTTCTAAAGTTTCTTCATCAGCAATAACTTCATCTAAGAGTTCTTCATAATCTGCCAATTCTTTTATAAATTCAAAAATTAGTGGAGTATCCTCTCTTTTAGCAAAGCGTATATTAAAATCTTTAGCCATTATAATCCTCCTAAAGTTAAAATGATTTAAACAATTTGATTAATAGCTTCACTTTTGTCCCAAGCTTTTATATTTTCAAAGACAATTTCTGCTCTCTTAACAAAAGCTTCTGGAGTTGCAAAGGCAACATGAGGTGTAAGAACTGTATTTTTAGCATTTACTAGTGGATGATCTTCAGGAATAGGAGGCTCCATTTCATAAACATCTATACCAGCACCTGCAATTTTTTCTTCATTTAGAGCTTCAGCTAAAGCCTTACTATCAACTATAGGACCACGAGCTGTGTTTATAAATATTGCTGATTCTTTCATTTTATTAATCAATTCTTCATTTATCATACCTTCAGTTTCAGGTGTATGTGGTACATGAAGGGTTATAATATCACTTTTTTCAAATACTTCTTCTATATCTAAGTATTCTATGCCTAATTCTTTAGCTTTTTCTGCTTTACTTCTACTATAAGCAATCAAATTACAACCTAAGGCTTTTGCAATTTCTGCTACTCTCATACCAATAGTACCTGTACCAATAATTCCTAAAGTCTTACCATGTATTTCATTACCAATTAATCCAGCTCTAGTTTCCTGACTACGAACTGCATTATCACATTTATTCATATTACGCATAACATTTATCATTAATCCAATCGCCAATTCCGCTACTGAATGAGTAGAATATCCTGGTGCATTTGAAACTACTATATTGTTTTCTTTACAGCTTTCAAGATCAATATGGTCTACTCCAGTGAAGGCTACAGAAATCATTTTTAATTTTGGTAGCGAATTTATAACGTTTTTAGATAGAGGCAAATTAGTAATAATAATTACATCTGCATTTTTTGCTCTCTCAACTATTACTTCTTCTTTTTCAACACGATCATCATAAGCTTCAAATTCATGTCCCTTATTTCTTAATTCTTTTGCAAATTCATTAAGCTTTTCTTCAGAAATTGCTAATGGCTCAAGTAATACTACCTTCATATTATCCCTCCAAAATATATTTTGTCGTATTATAATATTTCTTTAATAACAATAATTTTCCTGCAAATAACAAAAGTTATTTATTCTTTTTTAAACGCATTTTTTCATTTAAAATCTTCTTTCTCATCCTTATATCTTCAGGTGTTACTTCAACTAATTCATCGTCATCAATAAATTCAAGAGCATCTTCTAAGTCCATTTTAGTAGCTGGTGGCAATTTTAATGCATCATCTGAACCAGCTGCTCTCACATTTGTTAATTTTTTGTTTTTGCAAGGGTTTACTGTTAAATCATTATCTCGGTTGTGAATACCAATAATCATACCTTCATAAACTTCTGTTCCAGGCTCAATAAACAATGTACCTCTTTCTGTTAAATTAGAAAGAGCATAGGCCATTGCTGTTCCATTATTACCAGAAACTAATACTCCATTACTTCTTTTAGGAACTTCCCCTTTATAAGGCTCATATTTTTCAAAAGAACGAACTATAGTCCCTTCTCCACGAGTATCATTAATAAATTCACTTCTATAACCTATAAGTCCACGGGTAGGAACTAAATAGTCTAGTTCTACATAACCGTTTTCACTTTTCATGGACTGCATCATACCTCTTCTCTTATTCAACTTTTCTATAACAGTTCCAGAATATTTTTCAGGCACATCAACTAATACTCTTTCTATAGGTTCATTCAATTTACCATCAATTTCTTTCATTAAAACTTCTGGTTTAGATACTGCAACTTCATAACCTTCGCGTCGCATATTCTCTAATAAAACTGAAAGGTGTAATTCACCTCTTCCAGATACCTTAAATGCCTCTTTATTATTTGCATTTTCCACTTTTAAGCCAACATTTACTTCTAATTCTCTTTCTAATCTTGCCTTTATATGTCGAGTAGTTAAATATTTTCCTTCCTGACCAGCAAAAGGGGAATCATTTACCTGAAAATCCATAGATAAGGTAGGTTCTTCTATATCTATTGTTGGTAATGGCTTAACCTTTCCAGGCTCACAAACAGTTTCACCTATTGATATATTTGGCATCCCCGCTATAGATACAATATCTCCACTTTCAGCTTCATCTACAGCAATTTGTTTTAAACCTTCATAAACAGAAAGCTTAGTTATCTTTCCCTTTTTAATAGAACCATCTCTTTTGGAAATTTCAACTTGTTGACCATCTCTAATTTTTCCTTGATAAACCCTTCCAATACCTATTCTACCTAAATAATCATCATAAGCTAAATCATAAACTTGCATTTGTAAATCTTTATCATTTTTATCTGGATAGCTTTCTACATTTTCTATTATAGTTTCAAAAAGAGGTGAAAGGTCATCATTATCATCATCAAGTTCATATTTGGCCAAACCTTCTGTCGCTATACCATAAACTACTGGAAATTCTAATTGTTTATCATTTGCATGAAGGTCTATAAAGAGATCTAAAATCATGTCTTTAACTTCTTCTGGACGAGCATTATTTTTATCAATTTTATTTATTAACACTATTGGATTTAAATCAAGTTCAAGTGATTTTTGCAAAACAAAACGAGTTTGAGGCATTGGTCCTTCACTTGCATCTACTAATAAAATTGCAGAATCAACAGCCCTTATAACTCTCTCAACTTCAGAAGAAAAATCAGCATGACCTGGAGTATCAACTATATTAATCTTATATCCTTTATGTTCTATTGCACAATTTTTGGAATATATAGTTATTCCTCTTTCTCTTTCTAAATCATCACTATCCATTACACAATCAACAACATCTTCGTTTTCTCTAAAAACTCCACTCTGATTTAATAAGGCATCAACTAAAGTAGATTTTCCTGCATCAACGTGGGCAATAATTGCTAAGTTTATTATTTCTTTTTCTCTCATTATATCTTTCCTTTCCTTTTTTAAAAAAATTACTTATTAAGATATGCTATACCATCTGGATGAATACCTACTTCTATTCTTTCTCCCTCTTCTTTTAAAGTATTCACATTTATTACAGATATATCATTTGTTTTGTTATTTGCTACATAAGCATAAGAGCCATCTTCATTAAATACTGTTCCTCCTGGCCAGACTCCAACTGGAATTCTTTTTATCTCCCAGGGAAGCACTTCTCCTTTTAATTCATGTTTTGTATCTATTATAGAAAGATCTCCTGATTCTCTATTTGGAATAAAAGCATATCGACCATCTGGTGAAAATACTATTCTAATTGGAACATCACCTAATCTTCTCTTATGTAAAATTTCATAATCATCAGTATCAATTACATAAAGGATATTATCCCCTTGATTGGCAACATATAAATGTTTTCCTGCTGGATCAGCTGCTACTCCTTCCGGACCAACACCAACTGGAAAATGATTTATTATTTCTTCTTTTTCAACATCTATTACTGTTATATTGTCACTACCAATATTAGGCACATAAACAACTTCTCCATCATGAGAGAAAGAAATCATATGTGATTTATCCTGATAAGTTGGAAACTTCTTTATAATTTCATCACTTTCTGTATCAATTATATATATCATCTCACTATAGGTAGAAGCTAGATATAATTTCTTACCATCTTTAGTAATATCCATACCATGGGGAAAATCAAAATCTTCATCTTCAATTCTTTTTACAATCTCAAAATTTTCATTGTCAATTACATCTATTTTATTTCCCAGTGAACAACTGACATAAGATTTTTTGCCATTATCACTAACTACTACTTCATGTGGATTACGGTCGACCTCTATTCTTTTCACTTCTTCCCTTTTTGAAGGATCAACTATTGATACTGTATCTTCATCTTTATTTAGAACTATTAGATATTCATTCATCCTTCTCTCCTCCTTTGTATTCAATTTATTTTATCATACTAAAAAAATAAATAAAAGTTTATTTATAAAAAACAAGAACCCTCACTTAATTGTGAGGGCTCATTTATGATTTCCATCAGTTTAAAAGTTAATGATATTTTACTCTACACCTAGCTCTTCTTTAAG
>JBNJDL010000166.1:0-5220 GCA_051744825.1 Bacillota bacterium
TATAATAGTGATAGATCCGGGACATGGAGGTTTTGATCCAGGAGCTATAGGTCCCAATGGCTTACAAGAAAAAGTAGTGAACTTAAATATAGCATTAAAACTCAAAGAAATTTTGAATAATAAAGGTTATAATGTTTTATTAACTAGAGACGATGATGAATATATTTCTTTACAAAGAAGAGTTGAAATAGCTAAAGAAGAAAAAGCTATGATATTTATAAGTATTCACAATAATTCAAGTAGAAAGTCACATACTGGTGGAAGTGAAGTATATGTATCTAAAAATTATAAAAAAGAAGATATGGAATTAGCCAATTTAATAAATAATAATTTAAGAGATAGAATAAAATTAGATGATAGAGGAATAAAACAGGACAATTTTTATGTAATAAAAAATACAATTATGCCTTCTGTGCTTGTTGAAGTAGCTTTTTTATCAAATCCTCGTGAAGAAAGTCTTTTAGAAAGTGATTTATTTATAAACAAAGCTGCCAATGGTATTGCTGAGGGTGTTTTTGAATTTTTGAAAAAAGTAAAATAGGAGCTGAATGATATAATGGATATAAATAGGAAAATAGCTATTGTGTCAATTATTATTATAATTTTGCTGTTAGCTTTATTTGGTACTTTAAGAATAATAGATCAAAAAAGTCAACCTAATAATCTTGGAGAAGAAATGGAAATTTCAGTATTTTTTTCGACAAATGAAGCAATGTATCTTGATGCAGAAAAGAGAGTTGTAAAAACTGAAAATCTTTATGAAAATGCAATTAATGAGTTAATTGCTGGTCCTAATAATTCCGCTAATAATAAAACTATACCAGATGATGTTGAATTATTAAATATTACAAGTAATGACAAAGTAGCCCGGGTTAATTTTAACCGGGCTTTAATTGATAATCATTGGGGCGGTAGTACAGGTGAAAGAATGACTGTTTATTCTATTGTAAATACCTTAACTCAATTTGAAGAAATTGATGAAGTGAAAATATTAGTTGAAGATGAAGAAGTTGAGACCTTAGTTGGTCATATGGATTTAACTAAAACTTTAGAGTGGAATGAGGATATTTTAAATAATTAATGTTTAAAGGAGTTGTTGTTTTTGAAAATTGCATTGTTAGACTCAGGAGTAGGAGGCCTGACAGTTGCTACTGAATTCATTAAATTAATGCCAGAACAAAAATATATTTATTATGGAGATACTTTACATTTGCCTTATGGACCTCGTCCTTTAAATCAAGTAAAAAATTTTACAATGAAAATTATAGATTTTTTAATAAATAAAAAAGAAGCAGATATAGTTGTAATTGCTTGTAATACTGCCAGTGCTGTTGCTTTATCTTTAGCTAAAAATAATTTTTCAATTCCAATCTATGGAACTATTGGTGCAGCAAGTAAAAAGGCTACCCTAGTATCAAAAAATCGAAAAGTAGGAATTATTGGTACTGATGGTACAGTAGCTAGTGGGGCATATCAAAAAGCAATTAAAGAATTTGATTCAAGCATTTCTGTATTTGCCACCCCTTGCCCCAAATTTGTTGATTTTGTAGAAGAGGGGAATATTGCTGGCAAAAAAGTCATAAATTATGCTCAAAATTGTTTAAAAGATTTAAAAAAAGCAAAAGTAGATTCTCTTATTTTAGGTTGTACGCATTTTCCTTATTTAACTGATATAATTGCAGATGTTATGGGAGAAGATGTAAAATTGATAAATCCAGCAGTTGAATTGTCAGTTTCTGTAAAAAATAACATAAAAAGTAATTTAGCTAGCGATGTTAAGAGAGAAAAGATAGAAGATATTGATAAAAATAATAAAATTGATTTTATGGTTAGTGATAAAAATAATATTTCTGAATTACTTTGGAATAGTAAGTTGCTAAATAATAAATTAATTAAATTAAATGAAGTTAATATATTTTCCTAAATTTTGCTTAGGCTCTGGAGGGATATTGAAGTGAATTTAAAGAATAAAAGGATTGCTCAAGATCAATTTCTTGAAATGAGAGAAGAAGTTATAAAAGAATGGCCTACAGCAACTGAAATTAAATTTGAAGAAGTATTTGATTATTATAAAAGTTTTCCAGCAAAAAAGTTTGTAAAAAATAAGCTTTTAGAAGCTAAAGATAATAATAAAGTTTTAATTCAACCGCGAATAGGAAATGTATTTATAAATGAATTTGTAAAAGAACTTAATTTTCTCCATAGTAAAGGTGGAGCTGATATTTTATCTGCAAATATTGATAGATATACTAGACAAAATAAATATAAAGAGGCCGAAAAGGGAATAAAAGAAAGTAAAGAAAGAGGAAGACCAATGCTAAAAGGTTTTCCAGCTATTAATCATGGAGTTGATAAATGTAGAAATATTGTTGAATCGATTTCAGTTCCTATGCAAGTAAGACATGGTACTCCTGATGCAAGACTTTTAGCTGAAGTTACCCTTGCTGGGGGATTTAGTGATTTTGAAGGTGGAGGTATTTCTTATAATTTATCCTATGCTAAAAAGATATCTTTAGAAAAAACTATTAGATATTGGCAATATATTGATAGATTAGTTGCTTATTATGAAGAAAACGGTGTCAGTTTTAATCGTGAATTTTTTGGTCCTTTAACTGGGAATTTAGTACCACCGGCAATTTCTATTACTATAAATATTATAGAAGCTCTCTTTGCAGCTGAGCAGGGTGTTAAATATATGAGTTTAGGCTATGCTCAAAATGGTAATTTATTGCAGGATATAGCTGCTATTAAAAATTTATCTACTTTAACTAATAAATATCTAAATAAAGAAGGTTATAATAACATTGAATTAACTACTGTATTTCATCAATGGCTAGGAGGATTTCCTAAAAATGAAGCTAAAGCATATGCTATTATTAACTTAGGAGCAACTACTGCTGCACTTTCAGGAGCAACTAAGGTAGTGGTCAAAAGCCCAAAAGAAGCGTTAGGTAGAGCCCAAAAAGAGGACATAGTAGCTGGACTAAAAAGTACTAAACATACTATATTAATGTTAGCTGGTCAAAGTATAGAAGATAGTGAAATTTTAGAAAAAGAAAAGAAAATGCAAAAAAGAGAAGTTGAAGAAATTTTAAATAGAGTTTTTGAATTAGGTGAAGGTGATTTAGTTAAAGGAGTGATTGCAGCTTTTAAAGAAGGTGTATTAGATATTCCTTTTTCTCCAAGTAAGTATAATAAGGGAGAAATGGTTCCAGCTCGCGATATTAATGGAGCAGTGCGTTATTTAAATTTTGGGAATTTACCTTTTAGTAAAGAAGTAAAAAAGTTTCATCAAGAAAAAATGAAAAAGAGAGCTGAAAAAGAAAATAGAGAAGTTGATTTTCAGATGGCCATTGATGACATTTATGAAATTGGTAAAGGTTTGATAAAAGTACAGAAATAAATTGAATTAACTAATTTGTAATGAAAGGGGATTTATATGAATAAAAAAGAATTACGTAAAATTAAAATTACAAGAAATTATACTAAATTTGCAGAGGGTTCTGTTTTAATGGAAACAGGTGATACAAAGGTTATTTGTACTGTTTCTGTAGAAGATGGTGTACCTTATTTTTTAAGAGGGAAAGATCGTGGTTGGTTAACAGCTGAATATTCTCTTTTACCAGGTTCTACTCCTTCTAGATCTACTAGAGAAGCCGCCAGAGGTAAGGTTAGTGGTAGAACAAAAGAAATACAGCGTTTAATAGGTCGTTCTTTGCGGGCAGTTGTTGATTTGGAAGCTATTGGAGAAAGAACTCTTTGGATTGATTGTGATGTAATACAAGCTGACGGTGGAACAAGAACAGCTTCTATAACTGGTGCTTATGTGGCCCTTGTTGATGCAATTAATACAATGTTAGAAAATAATGTTATTAATGAATCACCTCTTACAGACCATTTAGCAGCCATAAGTGTTGGAATAGTAAATGGTGAGACAGTTTTAGATTTATGTTATGAAGAAGATTTTGCTGCACAAGTAGATATGAATGTAGTTATGACCTCTAAAGGAGAAGTTGTAGAAGTTCAAGGAACAGCTGAAGGAGATCCTTTTAGTAGAGAAGAAATGACTGAGTTAATGGATTTAGCTGAAAAAGGTATTAATAATCTAATAGAAAAACAAAAAGAATGTTTAAAGGATGATATTAACTAATGAGAAAATTATTAGTTGCCAGTACAAATGATGGTAAGATAAAAGAAATACGCGAACAACTTAAAGACTTTGATTTTGAAATTATTGCTCTTGAAAAATTTCCTCAACTACAAGATATTAAAGAAGATGGAGATAGCTTTAAAGAAAATGCTTTAAAAAAGGCAAGATTAAGCGCTAAAGAAACTGGGCTACTTACTTTAGCAGATGATTCAGGCCTTGAGGTAGATGCTTTAGATGGAAGACCTGGGATTTACTCAGCTCGGTATTCTGGTAAAAATGCAAGTGATGAAAAAAATAACGAAAAACTTTTAGAAGAATTAAAAGGTGTTCCTGAGGAAAAAAGAAGTGCTCGTTTTAGATGTGTTATGGCTATATATGACCCAGACAATGATTATAAAGTTACGGTTAATGGAAAATGTGAAGGACGTATTTTAGAAAGTCCTCGAGGTAAAAATGGATTTGGTTATGATCCTTTATTTTATGTTAATAGTGAAAAAAAGGCAATGGCTGAACTTTCATCTGATAAAAAGAATGAAATAAGTCATAGAGCAGTAGCATTAAATAAAATGAAAAAAGTAATAAAAGAGAGATATAGCTAGTATTTTAGAGTATAAAATAAATAATAACCTTTCTTATTCTTTATAGAGTGTTTTAACTTTTTGACCAAAAGCTAAATTTCAGTTATACTATTAACTGCTGCTGAAGAAAAACCCCGTAACAACTGATTTAAAAGCATTTGTTGCAGTTGGAATTTTTTCTAAAATTTCATTGAAATGTTAATGTTTTTATGTTATAATCTTTTCAGCAGTCAAAAAAATATATGCGCCTGTAGCTCAGTCCGGATAGAGCAACGGACTTCTAATCCGTAGGCCACAGGTTCGAATCCTGTCAGGCGCGCCATTCTTTTATACCTGTTATGCCAGTGCATAACGGGATTTTTTATTTTATAATACTAATATCTTAAGTTATTATTAGAAAAAATAAAAATTAATTCTATGTCAATAAAAAAGCAAATTAGTTATTCTATCGGGGTTATGTTATCGTTTATAATAGTTATTAGCCTTTACTTA
>JBNJDL010000167.1:0-5217 GCA_051744825.1 Bacillota bacterium
ATAATAACTTTTATGATTAAATGTTTGTTCAATTACATTTTTCCACTGTGTTAAATGAAAGACAGAACTTTCTTTATGATTTTTTACATAATTATCCCAGTCTTTAAAATTAACTTCTCTACATTTTTTTATTGCTATAGACATTTAAAGCCTTTTTTTTATTGTTACTAGTATACCTTTTTTATTTCTATAAGCTAATTTATTATAAATATTTTCATCCAAAAAATGATCTATTTTCAGAAAATCTATGATTTGCCCAATTAATAATTTGGGCGGTTTTAAATATTGAACTTTCTTGTCACCATCAATAACAATTTTATCTATATCTTTTTCATCCAATAAATAAGCAAAATAGTATTTTTTTTTTATAAAATTTCTTTTGTCTGTAAAAATTTTATATTTATTAGCTCTTTTCAAAATTTTTGAATCAACATAAAGACAATCACTATAAATTTTTCTATAATAATTAAAATTTTTGCTATGAAATCTAGGATGAATATTCTCAACACTAAGACACAATAAATTTATCAAAATAATACATAAAATCAGAAAATTTTTCTTTTTAAAACTCAATTCAGATATTTCTAAAGATAAAAAAACAAGGCTTGCTAGGTAAATAGGCAAATAATATCTTGGCAATAATCTCACAAAACCTGTATAACTAATCAAAAAAAAGGAAATTATTATATATAATTTTATAAAAGTAGTTTTCTCTTTTTTTTTTATAAAAAAGAAAAACACTGTAACAAAAAAAATTATCCCAAATTCCTGATTCAAAAAAATTGCTGTAAAAGGTTCAAAAATTGTATTTGATAAAAAATTCCCTGTAATTTGTCCATGTTTGGAATAGATATCACCTAAAGAACCTTTAAAATGTGTTTTATATATCGTAGTTATATGAAAGAAAAAATCACCGGTTTTTGTCAGGTAATAAAACGATTCAAAAGTTATAATTGAACAACTAATTATCACACATATTAAAAAAGTTTTAATTGGAATATTTCTCGTTAATAAAAAAAATGATAAAAAGATTGCTGCAAAAAATATCACACTTGTTTCTCTTGTTGAAATAAGAAGCGCTAAAAAAAATGAAGATAAGTAAAGATACACATTTTTTTTTTCATTTATATATAGCAATAAATTCAGAACAATAAAAACTGTTAAATATGATTCTATGAAGTCAACAGATACAATAGAGCTTGATATAACAAAAATTGGTGAAGTGGATATAAGTAATGAAAGGATAAATAATATTTCAATTTTTTTTTTAAACACTTTATAAATTAGCAACAATAAATATGTGTAAAGAATAAAATTGGTGGTTAACAAGAAAATATAAATATTTGTCTCTGTTAATTCAAAAAATTTTAAAAAAAAAGCCAATGGTATTATTAAAGTATATCTAAACCCCCAATGATTATCGGGTACAAAAGAGCCTTTAGACATAAAGTCTTCAGCCAAACTGATATAAGTTATATCATCTGATGCAATTGGCCCTACATAAAATAAATATGACAAAGCAAAAAATAAAAAGCAGTTAAATATTACTAAATAAGCTATTTTTTTTGAAAAAAACATTTTTCCCATTCATTGTTCTTTTGTGGATTGATAAAAACGCCTAATTCTATAAAGAAATGGTAGCTCAATATATAAATGAATAATAGTTGCTAAAACAAGCGATAAAATAAAAGCTGTAAAAATACCTAGTAAAGGTTCTAAATTATTTGTATAAAAAAAATTTATTATTATATATCCAATATTCTGATGAATTAAATATAATGAATAAGATATCCCTCCTATAAAAACAAAAAATTTAAACCTCAAAAATTTAAGCTTCCCAAAAATACAAAATAAAAAAATTGTATGAATAAAAACAACTATTAAAAATGCATTTTTTGAGTAAATATATATAACAGAACTTAAAGCAGCAAGTAAAAAAAAAATTGATAGTTTTATATCTATTCCATTTTTTATTTTAAAAAAACATATTCCACTTAAAAAAAAAGGCGCGAAGTTTAATAATAAAATTTTGTTTAATAAAACATTAAACTCTATAATATAAATTTTTTGTAATACAGATAAAACTGTTAATATGAATAAGAAAATATCTATTTTTCTAATTTTTTTAAAAACTAAAAAGATAAAAATCCAAAAATAAAAAATTAACTCAATCGTCAATGTCCAATAAACACCATCAATATGTGGAATATGAAATAGTTCATGTAACATAAATAAATTGAAAAAAGCATTACTAAAAGATACTTCTCTTCCGGGCAATCCAAAAAAAGCAACTGTTAAAAAAGTAAAAATGCAACAAAACCAAAATACTGGAAACAGCCTAGAAAATCTTGATATAATAAAGTCCTTGTTATTTTCCAGACTATCTACAGACCAAAAGATTACAAAACCGCTTATAATAAAAAAAAATTTTACCCCGTAAACACCTAAATAAGACCAATTAATCAATAAGCCTGCTTTATGTGTGTATAAACTATCAAATCTATAAAAATAGTGGTATACTACAATAGCTAAAGAAGATAAGCCTCTTAGAGAATCCAACTCTAACAACCTATTTCGACGCATGATAAACTCTAATCATTTTTAACAAAAACGTGGTATTTAAAAACAAAAAATTTTAAAATAAATGATGTAAATATTGAAACTATAATAATAACTTCATAGGGAAGTGATATATAAAAAAAATCATAATAAATTTTATACCAAACAAAATCCATTCCTCTAAAAAATAAACTGCTTATAATGTACTTTTTAAAAATTGCCAAATCATTTCCATTTACACGAAATACAAATTTTTTGTTTATTTGGAAGTTTAATAAAAAAACTAAAACAATTGATAAAATAAAGGAAAAATCATTACTTAATTTTAAAATCCTAAAAAAAAATGAAGGCAAAACTATTGACAAAGTAAAGCTTAGTGGAGCTATCAATAGATACCTAAATTCTTTTTTACTAAGCAATAAATTAATAAATTTTGTCACTTATCTCCTCTTTTATTTATCATATCAGCTAATAGAGCAAAAACTGTCATATTTAGAAACAAACTAAAAAAAATTATAGTTTTGTCAGTCAAATTAAATGAAATTAAGTCAAAAATAAAAGATAAGAAAAACAGTAAAAAAACTATACTACAAGGTAATGAAAGTAACCTTAAGGGAGAAAAATACATTCCTGTCCTGGCTATAAGCATAGAAAATCTCAAAGTATCCTTTATTGGATGAATCTTTGATGTCCCTATACGATCATCATATGAAATAGGTATATATTTAACTCTTTCCCAATTTGTATGCATAGATAAAGTAATAGTTGTCGTAAAACTAAATGAATCAGGTAAAATTCTTAAGTATTTATAAACTTTCTCTTTTTTTATTACCCTCATACCTGAATTAAAATCTGGAATATTTTGCCCAGCTATCTGGCTAATCCATCTTTTTAAAAAAAATTTTGGTATTCGCCTAATCTGTGAATATTTAACATCTTTTCCAATACGTGCCCCCACAACCATGTCATATTCACCTTTTATACATTCAGCATATAAATTAGGAATATCTTTTATAGGATATGTCCCATCTGCGTCAACTATAACAATATAATCATTTTCTGATGAAGTTATTCCTGTTTTTAAAGCGGCACCATACCCCCTGTTATTTTCGTGATCCACTATTTTTAAAGAATACTTTTCCTTTAAACGTTCAAGTTTTTCGCGTGTTTTATCTTTTGAACCATCATTAACAAAAATTAATTCACAATCTATCTGAGTATCTGCAAAAACTTCTACAAGATCTTTGGCAGTTTTTTCAACAGAATTTTCTTCGTTATAACATGGTACAACTAAACTAAGTTTCTTCAATTGACATTCCCTCCTTCAACCCTCTTTGTATTGTTATAAAAGAATTCTTATAAAAAAAAGTTATAATTTTTTTTATCTTTTTATCTGTATAATTCAAATTTATATAATGCCTGAATTTAAATTTTCTTGGAGCTTCATTTATCCTTGGCTGACCAGGATCAAACTCCCAAGGATGAGAATAAAAAACAAAACCATTATTCTTTTTAAGTACGGTTTTCATACCTATTTTAAAAAAAGACAGGGGAAAAAGTCTAAAATAACCTCCTCCTCCCAATGGAAAAACTCTTTTTCCAATGGAAAAATTACTTAATGGGATTTCATAAAAACCTGCTTGAACTTCAAAGAAAAAATCTCTTTTTTTCCATGACGATATATCAAGTTTTCCATATCTTTCATGCATTGAAAAATTATTGTAGCTTGAGTCATATAGGTAGCCAGCTTTTTTTATTATCTCTAATATTTCATTATTAACAGCAAAACTTGGTGCCCTATATCCAATAACAGGTTTATTAATTAAAAATTCAAGCTTTTCTTTACTTTTTTGCAAATCATATAAAAGTTCCTTTTCATTTAACTTTGTGCAAAGCTCATGGTTATAGCCGTGTGATGCAACTTCATGCCCTCTTTTATCAATTTCTTTCACAAGATGCGGAACAATATCTGCAAGCCAGCCTAAAACAAAAAAAGTCCCTTTTACATCAAAAGGAAAAGAATCTA
The DNA here is from genome assembly GCA_051744825.1 of Bacillota bacterium. GTDB lineage: Bacteria > Bacillota > Halanaerobiia > Halanaerobiales > DATFIM01 > DATFIM01. The sequence goes on from JBNJDL010000167.1 coordinate 4,586, forward strand.
AAATATCAAGAATTTTAAGTGTACTATCATAAACCCTTAATTCGCGTTCTTTCCAAGATAAAAAACTTATATTTTGTTTAAAATTTTCTACCTGAAACCAGTCTTCAACATCAAAGGTTAAAAATATTTTTTTTTCTAAATCTTGAATCATATGCCTGCTTTTTCAATAAAATTAATTTTATTCATTAACATTCAATCATTTAGCATGATTGAAGATCATAAAACTATCTGGTAAAATTAAGGATTAAATTTATCAAAACAGAGAAAGTTTACAATGTATAAAGAGCTTTCAACCTAATATCATCAAACTGTCTATGGTAGACAAGCTCTATGATTGGCTCTAAAGTCCATTTATTGATTGCAATGCCTAAAAAAAAGAAAATACAACCTAAAATAAAATATTTTTTTTTATTAACCGATGATTCAAATACTGACTTCATGTTAAGAAACCTCTTGTAAAAATGAATTTCAACACTAAACATAAAATTTTATTAAAATATGTATTCTATATCAAAGATGAAAAATATGTTTTCCATTGCTGTATATCATTATGAAAAGTTAATTCTGAATTAATTTTTAGTTAGCCTTTTTTCTACATAATCAATGACAATAAATGTAAGATAAACAAGAGC
>JBNJDL010000168.1:0-5217 GCA_051744825.1 Bacillota bacterium
CAACTTGTACTATCTCTCTTCCCTTAGTATTTAGTTCTAACTGACAACCAACTCCACAATACGGACAGGTTGTAACAGTTTGTTCAAAATCATATTTTCTACCTTTGCCCTTAGCTGGAATATAGCTTAATGCACCTGTAGGACACATATCTACACATTGTCCACAAAATACACAGCTTGATTCTTCTCCACCTAAACCTTCATCATTGGCAGCACCAATTTTTGTATCAAAACCTCTTTCAACAAAATCTATAGCATCTGAGCACTGAATTTCCTGGTCAACTCTAACACATTTTCCACATAAAATACATTTATCTGGATCTACTTCAATAAACTCATTATCATTTTCTATAGAAAATCTAGCTTCATTTTTAGTACCATATGAAGATTCTTTTATACCATATTCATAAGCTAAATCCTGCAAATCACAATCTCCATCTGCTTCACAGGTCATACAATCAAGAGGATGATCAGAAATAAGTAAATCGAGTATAGTTTTTCTAGAATCTATAACTCTTTCACTATCTGTTTTTACTTCCATTCCATCTTGAACTTCAGTTGTACAGGAAGTTTTTAAACTACCATCATCCATATCTTCTACTAAACACATACGACAGGCTCCTACATCACTAAGATGAGGACTATGACAAAGTGTTGGTATCTCTATTCCATTTTCTTTGGCCACTTCTAAAACAGTCTGGCCTTTTTGGGCCTCAAATACTTTTTCATTTATAGTTATTTTCATATTTTAATTTCCCTCCTCATTAGCAGAAATTAATTCTTCATATTCTTCTCTAAAAAACTTAATTGTACTTAATACTGGATTAGGTGCAGTCTGTCCTAGTCCACAGAGGGAAGTTTCTTGAATTACCTTTCCAAGATGTTGTAATTTTTCTATATCTCCTTTTTCCCCTTTACCATCTAGAATTCTTTCTAAAATATCTAGCATTCTTTTAGTACCTACACGACAGGGAGTACACTTTCCACATGATTCATCTTGAGTAAAATCAAGGAAAAAGCGCGCAACATCAACCATAGAATTATCTTCATCCATAACAACTAAACCACCAGAACCAACTATTGCTCCAATTTCTTTTAGAGATTCATAATCTATTTCAAGATCAAGGTGTTTTTTAGGAATAGTACCACCAGAAGGACCACCAATTTGAGCAGCTTTAAATTCTTTATCATCTGCAATTCCACCAGCAATATCATATATTATTTCTCTTAAGGTAGTGCCCATTGGTACTTCTACAAGTCCAGTTTCTTTTACATCTCCAGCAATGGCAAAAACTTTCGTTCCTTTACTTTCTTCAGTACCGATTTCACTAAACCAATCACTACCATTAAGAATTATAGGAGCTATATTAGCAAGAGTTTCAACATTATTAATTACTGTAGGTTTCCCCCAGAGCCCAGAATTTGCTGGATAAGGAGGTTTAGTATTTGGCTGACCTCTCTTACCTTCTATAGAAGCAATAAGTGCAGTTTCTTCCCCACATACAAAGGCTCCAGCCCCTACTCTAACTTCCAAATTAAAATTAAAATCACTATCAAAAATATTTTCTCCTAAATATCCTTTTTCTTCAGCTTGCTTAATTGCTATTTTTAAATTTTTAACTGCTAAAGGATATTCAGCTCTTACATAAACAAAACCTTGATCAGCTCCAATAGCATAACCTGCAATAATCATTGCTTCAATTACACTGTGTGGATCACCTTCTAAAATACTTCTATCCATAAAAGCGCCAGGATCTCCTTCATCTGCATTACAAACTACATATTTTTGCTCACTTTCAGAGTCCCTAGTAAATTTCCATTTCAAACCAGTAGGAAAACCTGCTCCACCTCTTCCACGTAATCCTGAGTCTTCAATTACTGTTATTACATCTTTAGCTGTCATTTTATTTAAAACTTGATTTAAAGCTTTATACCCATCTCTTTCTACATATTCCTCAATATCATTAGGATCAATAATACCTGTATTTCTTAAGGCAATCCTTTTTTGATTTTTCATGAAATTTAGTTCTTTAAAATCTTCAACCTTTTCATCATTTTCTTCTGCTAAAAGCTCTTTTACAACTTCGCCATCTTTTAGATGTTGAAAAACAATTTTTTCTACATCTTCAACTTTCAAATTCCCATAAAAAGTATTTTCTGGTTTTATTATTGCAATTGGTCCTAAACTACATGGACCTATACAACCAGTTTTATTTATAACTTCTTTTATATCATATTCTTCACCTAAATTAGCCTTTTTTATTTCTTCTTCAAATTTTTCTTCTATTTTTTCTGCTCCTGCTGAAAGACAACCTGTTCCAGCACAAATTAAGATTTCTCTTTTTGCCATATTTTCACCTCTAATAATTATTCAAAATTTCTGGAATCTTATCTGTTTCAACTTCACCATAAACTTTATCATCAATCATAATAACTGGTGCCATACTACAAGTTCCTAAACAACGTGTTAAAGTCATAGTAAATTTATTATCTTCACTAGTCTCTCCAACCTCTATTTCTAATTCATCTTTTAATTCATCTAATATATCTTCTGCTCCTTTTACATAACAGGCTGTTCCCATACATACTCCAATAGTATGTTCTCCTTTAGGTTCAGTATTAAAAAAAGAGTAAAAACTTATAACACCATAAATTTTGCTCATAGCAATTCCTAAATTTTCACTAACATATTTTTGTACCTCAGTTGGTAAATAACCAATTTTTTTCTGAATCTCATGTAAAATTGGAATTAAATTACCTTTTTTGTCTTTATACTTTTCAAATATAGGATCAAGTTCTTCTAATTTTATATTAGCCATATTAGCCCCCCAAGTTTATAAAAAAATTTAAATTATTTATTATTAAAATTTTTGTCGACAACTTTCAGTTAATAAAAACTTCTACAAATAAAATCATTATCCTTCCAAATCAACTAAAGTTTTTTGACTTTTCTTTCTTGTGAGAAAAATCCCAAAATAAAAAGCCTGCCAAAGTTGGCAGACTGTATGTTTTAAGATATTTATACATCTTTTTTTTCATATTTGTCATTTGCTAATCTTTCAATCTTTAAATTCTCATTCATATAAAGGTCAATATAATTGTCACCAACTTTAATGATGGGAGTATCTTGTTGTCGAGGGTTAATAAAAACAATCTCTGCTTCTCTTCCATCATTTAATATTACTTTTTCATTAACAAAATAATTAGGCATTTTGTCCAAAAATATTTTTAATAAGTTATAATCAAATTCTCCAAAAGTTTCTTCTCTAAAGAGTTTTATAGCATCAAAAGGTGAGCAGGCAGGATGATATATTCGATTAGCTGTAATGGCATCAAAAGTATCTACAATGGCCAAAATTCTACCAAAGAGAGGGATTTTTTCACCTTTCATTCCAAGCGGATAGCCTTTACCATTATATCGTTCATGATGAGTCAAAACACCCCTTGCAGTTTCATCAGATATTTTATTAGCCTTTTTAGCCATTTCATAACCATAAATACTATGATTTTTCATTTTTTCATATTCTTCTTCAGTTAAATTATCAGGTTTATTTAAAATTTTATCAGGAATTTTTGTTTTACCTAAATCATGAATTAGACCAGCTTTAGTTAAATTTGTGATTTTTTCCTTATCTAAGTCTAACCAATTCCCAAACATATAAGCTAATATACCTACATTTAAGAGATGAGAATAAGTATATTCATCTGTATCTCTAACTTTTGTTAATAAATTTATCATTTCTTGCTCATTACCAAGACTTTTTACTTCATCTGTCATTTCCTGAATATCTTCATATCTAATTTCATCACTATGTCTTACCCGATAAAAAACTGCTTGCATTTTATCCATATTTTTTCTATATTTAAATTCAGAATTTTTAGTTTTTTCTAAATTATTTTTAATTTCTTTTTCATCTTCGTCATATACATATACATAGTTATAATTTAAGTGTTTCAAACGTTCAATTTTTGATTCATCTAAAATAGTACCAGCAGGAAGCAATATTCCACCATAATCATGTTCAATATCATCAGCCAACTTCATACCAGCCTGTAAATTAGATATTTCAATATTAAATTTTTCTCGATAGGTATTGCTCACTATTTCCTCCCCCCTCCAAGCTTTTTAAGTTTTAAAACTTTAAAGCTATTATATATAAAGTTCGTTATAACAAAAAGTTTTCCTGCAAAATAATGTTTATTTCATGCTTTCCTGTACATATTCTATTACATCTTTGATATTTTCTTTTTCTTTTTCATCTAATTTAAAATCACTTTCTTTATTATTTTTATAAGAAATTTTTTGAAATTCACTTTCATTTTCTGCATTTGAAGGTATATGCAAAAACAATTGATCTTTATATAAAACTTGCGGTATTTCATGTAAAAACAATACAGGATTATCTCCTTCTTTTAGTAAAGAGTTACCTAAAAATTGAGAAGGCTTTTGATCATAACCTAAAATATCAATAATTGTTGGTGAAATATCTACATGGGTTCCTGTTTTATTAATAGATTCTTTGTTAATATCAGAATGGGTAATCATAAGAGGAACATTTTCTGGTTCCTTAATATTTTTATCAATATCAAAATTATCACCTGAACTATATTCTTCCTTATTTATATCTGCTGTATGATCAGAATATATAACAAATAAAGTTTCATCTTTTAAACCCATTTTTTCAAGTTCAGAAAAAAACATTTCTAATGATTTGTCTACAAAAGTCATTGAATTAAAATAATCTTTAACTATTTTTGAAGAAATATCATTATAATCATCTATTTTTTCATCTTCTGGATAAAAGTTAAAAGGAGTATGACTACTAACTGTTATAAATTGAGCAAAAAATGGTTCTTTTACTTCTTTTAAATAATCTAAAGATTGATAAAAGAAATCATAGTCATTTATTCCAAGGTAATAATCCTCTTTTATTTTACCTTTATCTGCTGAATAATCTTTTCTACTATAAAATTCATCAAATCCAATTTCTAAATAACCTTTATCACGATAGAAAAATTCCTCATCATTGCCATGAAATGCAAGAGTTTGATAATTTTCATCTTTTAATATTTTTATTATGGAATTAAACTCAGACATATTATTTTCTTTAAAAGCATAATTTTTATTAACTGGATATAGTGAAGTTAAAAAAGAAAATTCAGCATCAAAACTACCATTAACATGTTGGGCATAAATATTATTAAAATATAAAGATT
>JBNJDL010000169.1:0-5200 GCA_051744825.1 Bacillota bacterium
GGCACCATTTTACTTTAAAAACAAAATATTTTTATAATTATGGAAGTGTTGCTATAGCTCAGTTGGTAGAGCGCCACGTTGACATCGTGGAGGTCAGTGGTTCGAATCCACTTAGCAACACCATTTTTATATTCAATGATGGAAAAATATGTAAATATAAAAGAAAAAAAGGAAACCAAAAGTGGTTTCCTTTTCAGCTATTATTCATTTAAATAAATGGGGGGTTGATGAATTATTTAAATAAAATGAGAAGGGGAATATTTAAATAATTACTTTTATCTATTTATATTATATATAAACTTTTTAACTTTGTAATTAAAATAAGATTAAAATAATGTGTAAATTATGTGAGATTTATCAACAAGCGAATCTCTAAACTCGATAATTTTGTATACATATTTTTTATTTTTCATATAATAATAAAAAAGTTTGGAGGTGAAGCAGTGTCTATTACTATTTCAACCCTTGATTGTTCAGAAGAAATTAAAGATATTTTAGTAAAAGAAAATTATTTATTAAAAAATAAAGGTATTCAACTTTTTTTTGATGAAGACAAAAAAGATGATATTACATTATTTAAAATATATTTAGATGATAAAAACAAAATTCTTTATGCAAATAAACATTTAGCTAATATTATTGCTGGGGTTGTTTTAAATAATTTGGAAGAAAAATTGGTGAAAAAAATTGTTAATAATAAATTTAATAAATTTACTGAAAATGAAAGAGAGAAGATAATTAGTTTAGCTGTAAAACAATTAAAAGACTCAATGTATGAAAAAAATAAAGATAAAAAGCTTATAGTGCAAAGAATTTTAAAGTACTTAGATAATAACAACAACTTTAATCTTGAAGGTTTTGTACGTTTTAGATTAAAAGAATATATGTATAATATACATTTAGCAATTAAACAGGCAGTAGATAATATGATTATTGAAAAAGAATATGAAGAATTTATTGAGCTTTTAGAGTATTTTGTGAGTTTACAGGATATAAAAATTCCCTTAGTACATTTATATAAAAAAGAAGATGGAAGTTATAAATTAGTAGATAAAAACGGAAAAATAATAAAAAATAATTTAGTAAAAAGTTATATCAAAGAATTATTAGAAGAGGAAATAAGTTATGAAGATATTTTAATAAGTAGTTTAATTAATCTTTCCCCAGGTAAAATAATAATCCATTTTGATAACAAAGAATTAAGCAAAACTTTAAATAAAATTTTTAAAGATAAAATTGAAGTTGATTTTTCTTGACAAGGTTATTATAAGGTATTATAATTATTATAAACTAATAATATATAAAAGCTTTGAAAGGGAAAGTAAATTATTTTAACTATTTAAGAGAGTAGTGCCTCAGGCTGAAAGCATTACTAGTTTAAAATAATTGAAGACCACCCTGGAGCTGACAAAGTGAAAATAATTTATGAGTAATTTTGTCCGGTAAAACCGTTATCTTTTTGAGTGGGTTTTATACCAATAAGAGTGGAACCGCGGATCTGTCCGTCTCTATAAAGAGATGACAGGTCTTTTTTTAATTGTAATAAATTTTAATTCAAAATAAAAGGAGGAATAAAAGTGAGTAAAGTTAAGATTACATTACCTGATGGATCTAAAAGAGAATATGAATCTGGTGTAACAGTTAAAGAAATTGCTTTTGATATTGGGAAAAGATTAGGTAAAGATGCTGTTGGAGGAACTATTAATGGTAAGGATGTAGATATTTCTTATGAAATTGAAGAAGATGTAGATTTAGCAATTATAACTAGAGATTCTGATAAAGGTTTAGAAATTTTACGTCATACAGCTTCTCATGTTATGGCTCAAGCAGTAAAAAGACTATATGATGATGTAAAAATTGCAATAGGTCCAACTATTGATGATGGGTTTTATTATGACTTTGATTTAGAATATAGATTTTCTGAAGATGACTTAGAAAAAATCGAAAAAGAAATGCAAAATATAATAGATGAAGATTATGAAATTAAAAGAAAAGAAATGTCTAAAGAAAAAGCAATTGATTTTATGAAAGAAAAAGGTGAAAAATATAAGGTAGAGTTAATAAAAGAATTTGATGCTGATTATGTTAGTTTTTATGAACAGGGAGAATTTATAGACTTATGTAGAGGACCTCATCTACCTTCTACAGGAAAAATAAATGCTTTTAAATTGTTAAATGTTGCCGGAGCTTATTGGCGTGGAGATGAAGATAATAAGATGTTACAGAGGATTTATGGTACTGCTTTTGATACTAAAAAAGAATTAGATAAATTTATTAAGAGAAGAGAAGAAGCTAAAAAAAGAGATCACCGCAAATTAGGTAAAGAATTAGATTTATTTAGTATGCAAGATGAAGGCCAGGGATTTCCTTTCTTTCATCCTAAAGGTATGGTTATTAGAAATGAATTAGTAGATTTTTGGAAAGAAGAACACCGTAAAGACGGCTATGAAGAAATCAAAACTCCTATTATCTTAGATGAATCTTTATGGCATAGATCAGGACACTGGGATCACTATAAAGATAATATGTATTTTACTGAAATAGATGAAGAAACACATGCTGTAAAGCCTATGAACTGTCCAGGTGGTATATTAGTTTATAAAAATTCTATGCACAGTTATCGTGAATTACCAATTAGAATGGCAGAACTAGGACTTGTACATCGTCATGAGATGTCTGGTGCTTTACATGGCCTAATGAGAGTGAGGAGCTTTACCCAAGATGATGCTCATATTTATTGTTTACCTTCACAAATTGAAGAAGAACTTAGTGGAGTTATCAAATTAGTCGATAGAATATATAGTGCTTTTGATTTCAAATATAGTGTGGAGTTGAGTACAAAACCTGAAAAAGCTATGGGTTCAGATGAATTATGGGATAAAGCTACTGATGCTTTAAGAAATGCTATAGAAGAAAATGAATTAGATTATGAGGTAAATGAAGGTGATGGAGCTTTTTATGGCCCTAAAATAGATTTTCATTTAGAAGATAGTCTTGGTAGAACCTGGCAATGTGGTACTATTCAGCTAGATTTTCAAATGCCTGAAAGATTTGATTTAAGCTATATTGGACAGGATGGAGAAGAACATCGTCCAGTAATGATTCACAGGGCTATTTATGGTAGTATTGAGCGTTTTATTGGTATTTTAATTGAACACTTTGCTGGAGCATTTCCAACCTGGTTAGCCCCAGTTCAGGCAAAAATTATTCCAATTTCAGAAGATCAAATTGATTATGCCTTAAAGGTAAAAAATGAACTAGAAAATAATAATGTTAGAGTGGAAATTGATAGTCGTGATGAAAATTTAGGTTATAAAATCCGTGAAGCTCAAGTAGAGCAGGTACCATATATGCTAATTGTTGGAGATAATGAAGTTAATGATAATAGTGTTTCAGTACGTGAAAGAAGAGAAGGAGATATTGGTGTACTTTCAATTGATGAATTTAAAGAAAAAATTGTTAAAGAAATAGAAAATAAAGTGGTAAAAGATTATAAAGATATAGAATAAGATACTGATTAAATTTAATCTTTAGTATTTGACAGACAGTAGTTACTATGGTATACTCATTAAGGAAAAGAAAGAAGAAGTACCTACTTCTCACCAATAATAGGATTATTGGTTAATAGTTAGCGTTTTTCTTAACCACCACTATGTCTTAGTATGCTTATATACTGAGAGTTGTATAGTTTGGTGGTAAGTAACTAACTGTCTGAGAGTGGGTGGAATTATTTCCAGCCACTTATTTTTTTAATAAATCTAGGAGGTGCTTAAAAATCGCGGACGATTTGAGAGTTAATAGGCAAATAAGATCAAAGAAAGTACGTTTAGTTGATTCTGATGGTGAGCAGATTGGAATTAAATCTTTAGACAAGGCTTTAGAAACTGCTGAAGAAAGAGGATTTGATCTTGTGGAGGTAGCTCCTCAAGCTAATCCACCTGTTTGTAAAATAATGGATTATGGTAAGTATAAGTATGAACAGGCTAAAAAGGAAAAAGAAGCAAAGAAAAATCAGAATGTAATGAATGTAAAAGAAGTTCAAATGGGTGTTAAAATTGAAGATCACGATTTTAATGTAAAATTAAAGCAAGCTCGTCGTTTTCTAAAAGATAAAGATAAGGTTAAAGTTAGAATTAAATTTAGAGGGCGAGAAATGATGCATAAAGAGTTAGGATATGAGCTAATGGATAGATTAAAAGAAGAAACCAAGGATTTAGGCTCTGTAGAACAGAAACCTACTATGGAAGGTAGAAATATGATGATGTTTCTAACTCCAGACAGTGATAAATAAACTAAGGAGGGATTTTTGATGCCTAAAATTAAAACTCATAAAGGAATAGCAAAGAGAGTTAAAAAAACTGGTAGTGGAAAATTGAAAGTGAATAGAGGTTTTGCTAATCACTTTCAAACAAAAAAGAACAGTAATAGAAAAAGAAAATTACGTAAAGAAAAAACTTTAAATAAAACATATGAAAAAAGATATAAAAAATTAATTCCATATAAATAAAATCATAATCGCTTTAGTAATTTATAATTTAATATTTAGTCTATGAAAGGAGAGAGTTAGAATGCCACGTGTAAAAAGAGGGAATAAAGCCAGAAAGAGGCGAAAAAGAGTTCTTAAGCTGGCTAAAGGATTTTTTGGTTCTAGAAGTAAGCTTTTCCGTCCTGCAAATGAAGCAGTAATGAAATCATTACAATATGCATATCGGGATCGTCGTAATAAAAAGCGTAATTTTAGAAGACTCTGGATTACTAGAATTAATGCACAAGCAAGACAGGAAGGGCTTTCTTATAGTCGTTTTATAAATGGTTTAAAGCAAGCAGACATTGAAATTAATAGAAAAATGTTAGCTGAACTTGCTGTAAATGATAAAGATGCTTTTAAAGATCTTGTTGATATAGCAAAAGATAAATTAGGTCAATAATTCAAAAAGCCTGGGGATAGTTAGCTTATCCCAGGTTTTTTCTATTTATGTTTTGGGAGTGTTAATATGGATGAAATAATAACTTCAAATAAAAATGACAAAATTAAATATTTAAAAAAGCTTTACAAAAGTTCAAAGAGAAAAAAAGAGTCTAAATTTATTTTAGAAGGTTATAGATTAATAAAACAGGCTAAAGATTCAGGAATTAAATTTGATTACATATTTATAACTCCAGAATTAGCAGATAAGAAGGAATATAAGAGTTTAATTGA
>JBNJDL010000170.1:0-5159 GCA_051744825.1 Bacillota bacterium
ATAAAACATATATAAATAAAAAAGGAAGGTTTTTATGTAATAACTTTAATATAAAATTAAATATTATTTGTGATGGAAATATAAATTATATATAGTTTTATTAATATTTGAGGAGATAATTGTATAAGTAAAAATATATTTTTATAGACTATATAATTATTTCTATAGTTTAATACAAGGGGGGGAATAAACAAATGAAAGATACTATATATTGTGATGTTTGTGATGAATATGTTGAATATGATATTAAGGAAAAAAAAGAAAAGAGAAATATATTAAATCAGGGAGATATTGAAATAGAAGCAAGAGTTGCTGTTTGTAAAGATTGTGAAGCTGAACTTTTCCTTGAAGAGTTAGATAAAAAGAATCAAAAGAAAGCATTTGATATTTATAGAAAACAAAATGGTATATTGTTGCAGGAAAAAATTAAAGAGATAAGAGATATGTATAATCTAACCCAAAAACAAATGAGTCGTTTTTTAGGTTGGGGAGAAGTAACTTATCATAGATATGAAAATGGTTCTTTACCTGATAAAACTCATAATAATCAATTGAAATTAATGCAATATCCTAGAAATGCTAAAATTTTACTTGAAGATGAACCTGATAAAATTGATCTTGATAATGATGTGATAAATGATTTAAAAAATAGAATTGAAGATCTTATTGATAATAAAAATATGTTGAAAGTTAATTTGCCAATAAATTTATATAATAATATAAAATTAAAAGCAAATAAAAATGGAATGAATATATCAGAATATGCAATATATTTAATTACTAATGAATATAATGAAGAAAAAAGAAAAGAAGAAAATGAACACTTTAAAAAAGAAATTATAGGAACAATGATAAGAAATAAAATTGTTTATGAAGAGTGGAAAAGCGAGGATTTACCAGAAAATAATATGGATAGTAATGTGCTAGGAATTGAAGATTATAGAAATAAAAAAGCTGCTACTCATTAAATTTAAATAAGATTATTAGGAGGAATTAAAATGGCTTTTTTAATTAAACCATCAAGAAATCCTGAAATAGATCTATTAAATGCTGAATTTAATTATATAGGGCTTGATGAAGAAAATACTGAAATCCCGGAAATAAAATTTAGAATTGAAGATAGTTATAGTTTAAAGGATTTTGATGAAGAAAAAGTTTATATAGAAGTTAAGCGCAAAGTGTTTTATGAACCTGCTGTACTTTATAATATAACTGTTAATTTAAGAGTTGGTTTTTATATTAATAAAGAAAATAAAGAAAAAACAGTAAACCGAAGTAATTTAGAAGATGAAATTGATAATAAGAAAAGAATTTTATTAATTCCTGCATTCAAGCAAATATCTTTACTTATTAGTAATATTACAAACACTGATGATCATTTAACTGTTATTACACCACCTACATTCCAAAATAAAAAAGATAAAGAATAGAATACATTTTATAAAATCCTGCTCATAATTATTATAAAAGAGCAGGAAATTATTTTTTATATTTTTATATATTACTAAAAATAATTTCGTAAAAGTTGAAAACTATGTAATAAATTAAAAAATAATAGATAATTTTAAAAGAAAATAAGAGTATTTAAGAGAATAAAGAAGTTAAAATAATGATAAATTATAGAATATTATATGCAATATTCTTACATAATAGCATTTTAAGGTGTTTTAAGGTGTTTTAGAGCATTTTAAACAGAATATAAGGACATAATAGGTATACATAGTGAATAGTAGGTAGGAAGGAGGTATATAGATGGATTTTTTGAGGTTAATAGAAAGTAAAGGATATATAACAGTAAGCAAAGAATTAGCAAGAAATATAGGATTAGACGAAACAATAATATTAACTGAGTTAATAAGCAAATATAATTATTGGAGGGATAATGAGCAGTTAAAAAAGGGTTATTTTTACATAACTATTAAAGACTTAAAAAAAGAAACTACTTTAACAAAATATAGGCAAACAAAAGCAATAAATAATCTTAAGGATCTAGGGCTTATAAAAACTAAAAAACAAGGGTTACCTGCTAAAAGATATTTTACAATATGTAGAGAAGATATTAAAAGGTTATTTTTTAATTTAGATAAACAAAAGTCGATAAAAAATGCTGAAAAGGTCTATAATCCCCGAAATGACTTAGAAGTTAAAAATTCGAAAACTAGTGATGGTAAAATTAGAAAACTTAAAGTTAAAAATTCGACACAACTAAGAACTAATAATAAGAAGTATTATAATGAAGAAGAAGAAGAGATAAATTTAAATTTATCCACAAAAACAGAAAATCTATTTAAAAATACATTTAATAGATCCATTAGAAATTTTGAAATAAAACAATTAAGTGAATATCAATTTAGTGAAGAAATAATACAAAAAGCAATAAAATTAGCAAGTATATATGGTGGTAATAGTTTAGCTTATATATTAAAAATATTAGATGACTGGAAGAAAAACAATATAAAAAATGTAGAAGATGTAGATGATCTTATCAAACAATATAAAAATAAAAAGAATAAAACAGATGATGAAACATTAGAGAAAATGTATAAAAAAGGTTATAGATAGAAAGATCATTTTTCATAAAAGAAATATATATATAAGATTATCAAAGGAGTAAGCCAGGGGTGTTCTGTTCCCCTGGCTTGATTAGTATTTACAAAGAAGTAAAAGCTAAAAAATAACATAACAAACATATATATCAGAATTTTTTTAAAAAACTAATAAAAATATTATAAATCATATTTTAATTAGAAGAACTTATAAACATAATTATATTAAAAAATTTACATTATAACTAATTATACAAGGTAAAATATTTAAATTAAACAATATTAAGTTAGGAGGTGATCTAATGACAGTTAATAAGAAAAAGTTAATAGTGGTTGCAGTAGTTGTAATTATTTTGTTTAGTTTTAATAATATAACTTATGCATATTGGGAAAAGAGTTTTGATAGTAAATCATTAGATAATAGAAATAAAAAATGGCAAATTTGGAATGAAAATAATGGTTTCTATCAGAGGGAATTAATTTTATGGAATAATGTATCTTTAGGTGGTGATATATTAATAGCATATGAATATTCTCCAATGTGGGATATTAATGATAAAAATGAACATTTTTATCATAATACTTCTGTTTTAAAAGAAAAGTATAAAGAATATTATCCAATTAATTTTATTAAATTAGTATATTCAGGCAGTGATAATAGTGGAAATGTTTATTTGAAAGTATATAAAGGACAAAATAGTGATAATAATTTGAAAAAATTATATAAAAATATAAATAGTTGGTTAGATACTGATATGGAAAAACATGATAAAAAAAATACAGTTTTTTATCAATTAAAAGATTATTTTGCAGAATATGAAGAATATAATGAATATGTAATTGATAGTGATAAAATTATAAAATTTTCAAATGAGTTATTACCTTCGTTAATGATAGATCTAAATAATGAAGATAGTACAATTAGTGTAAAAATACTCTAAAAATATAAAAAAGGGGGTGTATGTATCACCCCTGTGCTAATTCCAAGCAAAAAATTCCCCAACTCACTAACAGGGGGGTCTCTAGAAAGATTAAGATGTATAAAATACAGATTAAGGCTTGATATGAAAGGGATTATAAAAAATTTGAAATTAAACACAATAAAGCATATAATATACATATAAAATATATATGATATATATATGGAGGTGTAATAATGTCTAAAACAAGAACATCATTTAATGTAGATAATACTGACTGGAAATACTTCAAGAAATATTGTGCTCTTCAAGGAACAAATGCAAGTGTAAAATTAAGAGAATTTATAAAAATGTATAATAAATATTTTAAAGAACATAAAAATGAGATTAATCCGGACTTATTAAATAATTTGTCGAAAAATGAAGAAATATTAAAAAACATGTAGCCTTATGCAAGGGTATTCATCAATGAAGGACTTATAAGTCCTATTATAACAAAAAAGATAAAGAACCCTTATGCAAGGGTATTCATATTGAATAGGGGTGAATGAAGGGGGTATATATGAAAAATTATACCATTAAAGAGGCTGCAGATTTATTAGATGTATCCACTTCTACTATTAGAAGAAGAATAAGGTCGGGGAAGATATATGCAGAAAAGAAAAAAACAAAATTCGGATCGCAATATTTTATACCTGAAAAAGAAATAAATAAAGTTATTGCAGAAGAAGAAATTATTGATATAAAAGAATCTAATAAACCAATACCTTTAGAAGATGTAAAAAAACAAATAATAAACATAATAAAAGAAGAAAATCAGAATATATTAGATGATAGAATAGAAAAAATAGAGAAGAACATTGATAAGGCCATAAAAAGCCAAAATAAAGAGTTAATAGAAAAGGTAACATATACTATGGAAGATATGATTAATAAACAAAACGAGGTTATAAAGGACTTAAAAGAAGAAATAAAAAATGAAAAAGAAGGACCAATTAAGAAATTTTTTAGATGGTTATTTTATTAAAATTATCAATAATAATTTTTTAACTTTAATTTATAATAAAAAAATTAAAGGAATATAACTCTTTTTGTATAAATATATTATTAGTCAAAAGTATCATATGATAATATTTTGTTGACAAAATTTATTAAACATAATATAGTAAATATACAGCATAAATAAAAGAGTTAAAAAGGTAGGGATTAAATATATGGGTATATCAGATAGATCAGAGGTCAAGGCGTTTTTAGCTCAAGTGCGGGAAAAGATAAATAAAATAAGAGGTGGGTTCCATCTTATAAAAAGAAAAGATAAAAAAAATCAAAAATCATTGGATAAACATGGTATAAGTATAGATGTGGCTAAAGAATATGTAGAAAATTTAAGAGTAGAAAACTATTGGAAAGGTCCTGAACCAGATGATAAAGATAGAAACGATTATAATTGGTGGTTTTTTGCTAAGTGGATAGATACACCTTTAGGGAAAACCTTATTTTACATAAAAATTAGAATAGAAGATAAAGGGAGAGAACAAATAATTTGTTTATCATTTCATGAAGCAGAATATTATAATATTAAATTCATATATAAATAAAACATATATAAATAAAAAAGGAAGGTTTTTATGTAATAACTTTAATATAAAATTAAATATTATTTGTGATGGAAATATAAATTATATATAGTTTT
>JBNJDL010000171.1:0-5083 GCA_051744825.1 Bacillota bacterium
TTAATAAGTTATTTAATAGAAATGTAGCTTTATAACAAATTCATCACCTAACATGATATTTCCGCAATGCTACGCACGGCGGAAATATCAGAAACGTTATTTGACATCATTTTTTTAACACAGTTGTCAAGTTTTATGACAGGAGGGGTATCATCATCCACTTAAAAATATTTTTAGGGTTTATGCTGACGTTTTTTATAATTAGAGTTTATATGTTGGGGTTAAATCATATTTTTGAAAGTTTAAAAAAGTGTTTTAAGCATGATAATGAAGAAGATTACGATGAATAGTATTTAAAAAAATGACATCATATAACATGATATTTTAAACATGCTACGCACGTCAGAAGATATCAACAACGTTAATGGACATCTTTTTTAGAATTATTTTAATAATTGGATTATAAGTGTTCTTTAATTAGAATTTTAATATTGGGAAATTTTAGGAGGAATTGCAATTTGTTATTAAATAAAATTATGATTTTAATATTAGCTATATATGCTTTGGCTCATATATATACGAGTGTAAGAAACAAAATAAAACTTGGAAAGACCAAACTAAGAATAAAACCTAAATACATGAATATCACTATAATAATGTTTATATTTTTGGGTTTCTATTGGATATTAAGCGGTTATCATGATTACCAGAGTTATTTACAAAAAAATAGATTAAGTGATTTAGAAGATAGCTTAGAAGCTATTGCATTGATTGCGGTATCAATACTGGCAATAATAAATCAATATAAAATGGGTCAAATTAGAAGAAAGGGAATCAATACACCTTTAAGAAAATATAGATGGGTAGAAATTGAAGGTTATTACTATTATTATTACAATAGCGAAATAATATTATGACTAATAAAAAATCTTTGTTTTTTAAAAAGAATAAAGAAATAAAATGGCGAGTTGAAGAGTGTCAAGTAAATGATATTAAAAATATATTAGATAAACATATAAATGCAACATGATCTACTTCTATAGGTGTAATGTTAAAAACTAAAAAAGACGTCCTTTAACAGCATATTTACAAAATGGCTTGTATATAGGATTACCACTTAGTAAATACGCAAAACGTTCTCCAACATAATTAAGATGGAATAGTAAATAATCAATTTTGTAATTTTCTAAGAGAATAGATTAAGAAAAATATTATATTAAGGAGTGAATATGACAGATAATGTTAATGAAGAAAATGAAGTTTCTAGTAAAGAAATTAATGCTTTTATTGAGTCTTTAAGTATTAATGAAAGAGAAGCTGACTATTCTTTAATGGGATATTTTTATCAATTAGATCTAACGTTGCATAGAATTTTAATTGATAACTCAGATAAAAGTTATCAATTAGAAAAAATTGAAGATTATGTTTCAGTTTCATTGAATCAAGTTGGTGCAAGTATAAAAGCGGTGCAAATTAAATATCATATTAATAAGGTCACGAATTCTACAATATATAAACCATTATTCTATGGGTATATATCATTTCTGAAATATTTAAAGATATCACCTAAAAATATAAATTTTGAACTTGAGTTATTAATCGGAAGTGATAGTCAAGTAGAAGTAGATAAAACTATTGCTTTGGATAATATTTTAGAGTGTATACCATTTGATGAGAAATATAAGTCTTTCAAATCTATGTGGGAAAAGTATTTTACCGGAGAAAATCCTAAATTAATAGATAATGAGTGTTTAAGAAGACAATATCTAAAGAAGTTACAAATCACTGAAGGTTATTCATACGATAAATTAAATAATGAAATTTTTGAGATTATCGAGAATACTCATAATGTTCCAAAACCAAGGATAAAAAATTATTATTCATTATACTGGAATACAATAAGAGAATTTTGCGAAAACTTATCAAAAAAAGAATTTAATAAATCAGAACTGAGATCCATAATTGAAAGTGGAATTGATGCTAATCCCTTAATAGAGGATAAAGATTTTTTTGAAAGTGAACAATATAATGAGTATACAAAATATAATATAATTTCATTATTATCACACTATATAGAAGAAAATAAATCACGAATAAAGGATTATCTTCAATATGATCCGGATTTAGAAACAATAGCATCAAAATATTTAAACGATATCTACCCATTAATTAATAAAGTTCTACTTGACAATTTTAATACTAGATTAGGCAGGCAGTCTTTTTTGAATGCTTTAACAGGAGAAAAAATAGTTTTCAATAATAAATTAAATAATGAAATAGAGTTATTTAGAGAAAATAAAGAAAACATTAAAAGTTATTTGGTTAGATTAGCTAAATTATTAATTCATCTGGATATTGATACTCTTGAAATGGCAAAGAGGATGATTGATATAGAAGGTATTTGGAAGTTAATAGAAGTTGATGAAAGAGGAGATGCCTTATTAATGGCAGGACTTATTGATAGTTCTGAAGCTCTTCATTATAGAAAAGCTGTTTTAGGAGAGATAGTAAAAAAACATATAGAAATGGATGAATATTTTGATGTTATTTATCTCGATCAAATTGGAATTAAATGTGATAAAATATGTCCTTATGAAATTGATCTTGAACATCCAGAATCTTCTTATGATTCATTACCACAAGATAATATTAGTAATTATTATAGAGTAGAATGTTTAAGTTGTTTAGATCCAAATGATATACAAAATTTCATTGATTGCAAGTATTTAATAAAAAAGGAGTGTAAAAATGATTGAATATATACGGAATATATTTATAAAATACAACTTCACTGAATGGGATGATTTTAGTTATAAAAACGACTTTACACTTTGTTTTAGGAATAGCTATGAAGCTTACCTTATAAAAAAATATGACTACGAACCCGATGTTAAGGAAATTGAATCTTTAGAAGACATTATTTATGACTTTTTAATTAAATTACCTAATTCAAGTGGGCTCAAATATAATACAAATTTATTAATATGTCATTCATTTAATGAGAAACCAAGAGCAGTTATTCTTGAAAGGGATAAATATACGTGTCGCAAATTTTTTATTAATACCCAAAATATAGAAATGTTAAATGATGATTTAAAAATACTTCCTTTTGTTGATATCAATCTTGAAAGAGAAAATGAGCTAAATGATATTTCTTTAAGTGAAATTTTAAAGCAACATTTAGGTGAAGAAAATTATAATATTTTGAATAGAGATAAATTTAATATTGCAGATATTACTGAATAGGAATGAGGTTTTAGTATGGAATTTGGAATCATGGAAATGGAAATTAATAATTTTAGAGGTTATAGAAATGTAAAATTCACCTTCAATAGTGATGATAAATTGATAATACTAAGTGGGCCTAATGGCTATGGTAAAACATCTTTTATTGATGCAGTAGAATGGTGTTTAACTGGGAAAGTTGAAAGAATAAGTCAAGAATCTAGAATTCGTGGGGAAAGTCATTTGGTTCTGATGAAAAAAGGATTGATTAGAAACATACACTCAAATAACGAACCTGTTTCTGTTAAGTTAAAACTTTTAGTAAATAATCAAGTAGTGAATATAGAAAGGTCTTCTAATACATCTTCAGATAGTTATACTGGTGATGAAACACTAATATCTATTACTGATAATGAGGGGCAAATACTTAATCAATCTATCGATGAAACATTAAATGGTGAATTTGATTCAAACCATTTTTTTTACAATCATTTCATATGTTCTCAGTATAAAAACTTAAAGTTTTACGAGAAAGGTAGAAATGATATTTATGAATTATTTAAATTATATTTTGGAGAAAATGAAGAGATTGAAAATATCATATCAAAGTTAAATAATATCAAATCAGGTTTAGAGTCAGAATTAGAAAAATGTGAGGAAAAAGATGATGAATTAAAAATTAAAACAAATCAGGAGTTAAAAAAAGAAAATATTGAAGAGTTAATTAATAAGTATAATTCTATAGTTATTAATAAAAATCAAGAAATCGAAGGTAATTTAGATACTATATTGAAGAATAAAGAGAATTATAAAAAGAATTTAGAAGAAATTAAATCAGTAAAGGAAACAATAGAATTAGATAATATGACTAATCAAATGATCAGTCATAAAGATTATCGTTATAAAAAAAGAGAATATGAGATGTTTAAAGAAAAAATATATTATAAATTTTTTCAAAATTGGGAAGTTATTCTCCGCACTCAAGATTACAAAATATCAAAAATTTTGAATAATCAAAAAAATACAAATGAATTATTAACCAATTTAAAAACGATAGATAAGAATAATGATGCTAGCAAAAATATTAGCAATTTGATTAATCAAATTGATTTTTTTGAAAAAAAGCAAATAGAAAAAATCAACATAAGTATATCAGAATTAGAGAGATTGGAAGACAAACTTAAGAATGTAAATAGTTTAATTAAGAAAAAGGAACAACAAGACGGTAAAAATAAGGCTATTTCTACTTTATTATCTAATGCACAAATATGGGTTAAATATGTAAATGATAACAAGGAATGTCCTCTTTGTAAAAGACCAAATTTAGAAGTAGGGGAATTGAAGAAAGCTATTGAAGAAACTGAAAAACTTCAAGATGAAAAGGCAAAAGAATTAAGCGATTTAATTGATAAAAGAAAAACAATTAAAAGCAAAAAAAATGATAGAGTTAATGATGTAGTAGAACTCTTAGAAAAAAAACTGAGAACAAAAAATAAAGAGCTTCTAAAAAAACAAAGCGAATATGAGAATGTATCTAATTATTATGACAAATGCAGAAAATATAATTTAGAACCACATGATTTAAGTTTTGAAAGAATATATGGAAATTTAGCTGAACTCTATAATCATTTTAAGAAAGAAGATGGAAAAAAGTATGTTCAGTATGAGAAAATGGATCTTTCTATTTTAGAAGAAAAAATTGAGACAAATAAAAATAAATTAGATAAAGCAAAAAATAGGGAGTTACATGAAAATATAGGATTAAAAAGAGTAGAAGATTTAATTTCTTATTTAAGTAGAATATTAGAAATTCTAGAGAATTTGATGTATATTGACGAGAAGAAAGAAAATAAAAAAAGAATTAGTAAAATAGAATCCGGTATAAAAAAAATCAAAGGATTAGAAACCAAAGTAAAGC
>JBNJDL010000172.1:0-5072 GCA_051744825.1 Bacillota bacterium
TTTAAACAAATATTTAAAAATGGGGAAACTTCTGAAATCATTTGACTTGTTAGATTGCTAAAACTCTGGTATAATTTTTATAACTAAGGGAAATAAAAGAATTAGAAGGAGGTTCTTTTTATGAAGGGAAAAGAGATAAAGCTTGATGTAAATAATATGTTTGAAGATGTGATTGGAAAAGAACATGGTATTTCTAAAGATGCAATAGATGATTTTCAAAAAAAGGCCAATAAAATTCATGAAAAAATAAAAAAAGATAGAGCTAACGGAAAAATGGGATTTATGGAATTACCAGCTCAATCAGATGAATTAATTACCGAAATAGAAGAAGAAGTAGAAAAAAGAGAAGGATATGAAAATTTTGTAGTTATTGGAATTGGGGGTTCTGCCTTAGGTAATATTGCCTTGCAAACTGCCCTTAATAAGCCCTATTATAATCTTGATTCTAAGAAAAGAAATGGCAATTTAAAACTTTTCGTTCCTGATAATGCAGATCCAGTTCGTTTAAAAGCATTATTAGATAGCCTTGATTTGGAGAAAACTTTATTTAATGTAATTACCAAATCAGGTAGTACAGCTGAAACTATGAGTCAATTTTTAATAGCAAGAGAAGCAGTGGCTAAGGTAGTAGGTGAAGATAATCTTTCTGATCATTTTATTGCTACTACCAGTAAAGATTCAGGATATTTAAAAATAATTGCTGAAAGAGAAAATTTTAAAACTTTTTACATACCAGAAAATGTTGGAGGAAGATTTTCAGTTCTTAGTCCAGTAGGTTTAATTTCAGCTGCTTTTTGTGGAATAAATATTAGAGAGCTTTTAAAAGGTGCTGCTGCAATGGCTGAAAGGTCTTCTACAGCTAATTTAAGAGAAAATCCAGCTTATTTAAATGCCTTACTTCACTATTTAGCTTATAATCAAGGAAAAACTATTTCAGTAATGATGCCTTATGCTCATCAGTTAAAAGATATGGCTGATTGGTATCGACAATTGTGGGCTGAATCTTTAGGTAAAGAACTTAATCGTGATAAGGAAGTGGTTAATGTAGGTCCTACTCCAGTTAAATCCTTAGGAGCAACAGACCAACATTCTCAAGCTCAGCTTTATATGGAAGGTCCTTATGATAAAATAATTACCTTTATTGAAGTAGAAAATTTTGATGAAGAAGTTGTAATTCCAAAAATTTATGAAGATATTGAAGGTGTTAATTATCTTGGCGGACATAGTCTTAATGAATTAATTAAAACAGAAAAAAAGGCGACTGAGTTAGCTTTAACGGAAAGAAATAGATTAAATGAAAGTATTATTTTACCTGAAATTAATGAACATACTATTGGGCAATTAATCTATATGTTAGAATTGCAAACTGCCTTTACAGGAGAGTTATTTAATATAAATGCTTTTAATCAGCCAGGAGTAGAATTAGGTAAAAATTATACTTATGGAGTATTAGGCAGAAAAGGATATGATAAAATGAAAAAAGAATATAATAATAAGCCCAAAAAAGATGAAAATTGGATAATATAAACTATTTATAATAATAAAAAAGCCCTCAACTTTAAAGTTGAGGGCTTATATATATGGGAAATATTATTTAATAAAATAATACTCCTCCAGGTCCAATTGGAAGACTTAATACATACCAGATAACAAGTAGTACTGTCCAACCAACTAAAAAGGCAACTGTATAAGGTAACATAGTAGAAATTAGAGTACCTATTCCTACTTCATCATCATAGCGTTTTGCAAAAGAGATAATGATTGCAAAATAGGGCATTAATGGAGTTATAATGTTAGTTGT
Source organism: Bacillota bacterium (assembly GCA_051744825.1). Lineage (GTDB taxonomy): Bacteria > Bacillota > Halanaerobiia > Halanaerobiales > DATFIM01 > DATFIM01. The sequence goes on from JBNJDL010000172.1 coordinate 1,802, forward strand.
TGAATCTCCAATACGATAAGCCATTTGAGCAAATTCTGGTGCATATCCTAATTGCATTAATAAAGGAACAAATACTGGCGCCATAATAGCCCATTTAGCGGAAGCACTACCAATAAATAAGTTTATGAATCCTGCTACAAGAATAAATAGAAGTATTAATGGTAAGCCAGTAAAATTAATAGATTGTAAAAAGTCTGCTCCCTTTATGGCCAAGATTGTACCTAAATTTGACCAGGAAAAATATGCTACAAATTGACCAGCAGCAAAGGCAAGAGCAATGTATCCTCCCATATCAGACATTGTATCTTCAAAATATTCAGCTATGTCATCACTATTGTCGATAGTTCCTGTTTTTTTACCATAAGCTAGTCCAGGAATAAAGAATAGTATTGCTATTAATGGAACTATACCAGCAATAAATGGTGATGATCCAGCAAGTAATTCACCTTGATCATTTCTAAGTATTCCATTAGATGGTACTGTCATGATTAAGATTATAGCTATACCTACTAGAAGCCAAATTAATGCAGATTTAAGTCCTTTCTTTTCCTCAGCTTTGATAGTGTCTAATTCTTCACTATGTTCACCTTTATATTCTCCAAAACGAGGTGCGATAATTTTTTCAGTAACCCAGGTACCAATGATAGTAACAAAAAATGTTGAAGCAATCATAAAGTAATAGTTTACTGTAGGTGCTACAGTATAGCCAGAATCAATTAGCTGAGCAGCCTCTTGAGAAATTCCAGCAAGCATTGGGTCTAAAGTAGAAACTAAAAGGTTAGCACTAAATCCACCAGATACACCAGCAAATGCTGCTGCTAAACCAACAAGTGGATGTCTTCCTTTAGCAGCAAAGATTACAGCACCTAAAGGAACTAAAACAACATAACCAGCATCAGAAGCAATATTAGACATAATTCCTGCAAAAACAACTGCAGCTGTAATATACCTATCTGGTGCACCTAAAACTAATTTTTTTAGTGCTGCAGTAATTAAACCTGATTTTTCAGCAACTCCAACTCCTAGCATAGCAACTAGAACAACACCTAATGGAGCAAAACCTGTAAAGTTAGTTACTGCTTCCCCTAGAATTCTCTGGATACCGGAACGTGATAGAAGGTTAACAGCTTCTATAGTTTCTCCAGTACCAGGGTGTTGAACAGCTACATCAAATAAGCTGACAAACCATGATATTAAAAGAATTAATCCGGCAAGCATAAAAAATATAATTAATGGATGTGGTAGTTTGTTACCTGTTCTTTCAATACCATTAAGTATTTTGTCAGTAAAGCTTTGATTTTTCTCTTTCTTTTGCATAATTTCCCCCCTTAAATAAGTTTTTAATTTACAATCATAATCTATATGCAAAAAACATTCCAGAGTTATAAAAATTTAATAAATAAAAATAAATAAAAAATTTCTTTAAAATACCATTTCTTATTATAATTATTATTAAATTGAAATTATAAAGTTAAATAAAATTTTATTTTATGTAAAGAGTTTTTGTTCAAAACTGCAAATAATTTCATCCTTGCAAAATATTTCCTGCAATAATTTGTCATAAATTTAATATTTTAAAGAAAATTTGCTATTTTTATTAATTGCATAAATAAGGTCTTAATGATAAAATATTTTTAAAGTAAATAAACTGAGGTGATTGAAATGGGAGAACTTAATTATAGTCAAGTTGAAAACAGATTAAAAAATTGGTTAATAAATAAGATTGATTCAGCAGGTGCAAAAGGGGCAGTTATAGGGTTAAGTGGAGGAATTGATTCTGCTGTAACTGCTGTATTATCTAAAAAAGCTTTTGAAGACAATACTTTAGCAATAATTTTACCTTGTTATAGTAATAATGAAGATAAAAAAGATGCTAAGTTATTAGCTGAAAAATTTAATATTAATTATAAAACTATAAATTTAAATGGTGTTTATGATGAATTTTTAAATACTATAGATGAAAATAATAATTCTAAAAAAAGTTCAGATATTGCTTTAGCTAATATTAAACCGAGGTTAAGAATGATTACGTTATATTATTATGCATCTATAAATAATTATTTAGTTATTGGAACTGATAATTGGAGTGAATTAAAAGTTGGTTATTTTACTAAATATGGTGATGGGGGAGTAGATTTAGCTCCTTTAGGCAGATTAGTTAAGTCAGAAGTGAAAGACTTAGCAAAACATCTTGGGGTTCCTGAAAAAATAATTAAGAAAAAACCTTCAGCTGGATTATGGAAAGGCCAAACTGATGAAAGCGAAATGGGAGTAAGTTATGAAGAACTAGATCATTATATTTTAACTGGAGAGGCAGAAGAAGAGGTAAGAGAAAAAATTGATGAACTAGCAAGAAAAAATTCTCATAAAACTGAGGCTATTCCTATTCCAGCAAGACAAAGCCTGATATCTTAGTGAGATGGAGGGATAAAATTGGATACTAAAGAAAGAAGAGCAAAACTCTTAAATAAATTAAAAAATTCAAAAAATGCAATAATTGGTTCTCAATTAGCAGAAGAATTTGATGTTAGTAGACAGGTAATTGTACAAGATATCGCTTTACTTAGAGCTAGGGGAGAAGAAATTTTAGCTACATCTCAAGGTTATTTATATCCTCAAAATCAAGGTTTAGATACAGTTAAGGCTACTATTGCCTGTAAGCATGGTGATAATGATGAAGTGGAAAATGAATTAATGATTATGGTAAATTATGGGGCAAAAATATTAGATGTTATTGTGGAACATCCTATTTATGGTGAGTTAAAGGGGATGTTAATGATTCAATCTGCTCATGATGTAAAAAATTTCATTGAAAATTATAATAATAGTGAAGCTAGTCTTTTATCAAGTTTAACAGATGGTGTTCATTTGCATACTATTGAAGCGGTAAATAGTAATGTTATTGATAGAATAAAAAAAGAGCTTGATAAAAATGGATATTTACTTGAAAAATAGTGAATATCTTTTTTTATTATAAGTGTAAAGACACTTGACAAGACATTTAAGATTATATATAATCTTTTTAGTTTGGAAGGGGGAAATTATGGAGAATAAATTAAAAAAATTAAGGAAAAAATGGATATTGTTTTTATTAATTTTGATCTTATCAGCTTATATAATTCCTTACTTATTTTTAACTAATATAGAAAGAGTAAGTGGAGCCTTTTTATACTGGATTATGTTTGCTTTAGTTGCTATTTTTTCAACTATTAAAATTACTTCTTATTGGAGGGATTGATGATGTCAGCCACTTATGTTTATATTTCTATGA
>JBNJDL010000173.1:0-5065 GCA_051744825.1 Bacillota bacterium
TAGATCTTATTCTTAGCCCCCAACTTGTTTTAAAGAAAAAGTACCAGACTATTGGAACCAATATAAGTGCGATATAAGTTGTAACACTAAATCTTACATCAAAAATTCTCATAAAAGGCAATCTAGCTACCATTGGAGATGTACCTTTAACATTAAATAAAACCTGTAAAAGAAATATAGTAAGTCCTGTTGAGAAAATATTTATACCAGTACCTACAACAATTTGGTCAGCTTTAAATACAACACAAACAAGGGCATGTATAGCTCCAAACATTAAACCAGCAATTAGTGCAAATAAAACTCCTGTCCATGGATTACCATTTATTGAACTACCATAGGCAGCTGCAAAGGCCCCAAAAAGCATCATTCCCTCTAAAGCAATATTAATAACTCCTGACCTTTCTGAAAATATACCACCAAGAGCAGCAAAAATTAATGGGGTTGCAAAGCGAAAACTTGACAGTATTAAAGAAAGCGACAGCATTTGTTTTATAGTATCCATTATTCAACCCCCTCTTTCTCTTTACGTTTCCGGAGATACATTTTTAAAATCTGAAGACTGGCTACAAAGAAAATTACCAGTGCCTGAATTATATTTACTATTTCTGAAGGTACACCTGCAAACTGCATTTCTAAACCACCCTGATTTAAAGCCCCAAATAAAAGACCACCAAATATAACTCCTATCGGATGAGTTTGGCCAATCAAGGCAACAGCTATACCTGTAAATCCATAACCTGCATCCATACCGGACATGAAACTAAGATGAGTACCTAAAGCTTCTCCAGCACCTGCTAAACCTGCTACAGCACCACCTATAAACATAGTAATAAACATACTTTTCCCAGGATTAATTCCACCATATTCTGCTCCATCAGCATTAAAACCAACAGCTCTTAACTCATAGCCAAGAGTTGTCTTAAAAAGTATATACCAGAGAATAATAGCAGTAATTATAGCCAAAACAAAATTCATATGTAACCTAATACCTGGATAACTAAAAATTTCAACAAAAGGTAATTTACCCCATAAAGGATGATTAGGTATTTCCTTAAAACGAAGAAGTGCAGCTGTAGATTCAATTCTAGGAGTTGCCATCCTACTTGAAGTACGTAATTTATTTATTCCATAATTGATCGTTAAGGCAATTGCAATATGATTTAACATAATAGTAGTAATAACTTCATTTGAACCAAACTTTGCCTTTAGCATACCAGGTAGTCCACCCCATAATGCACCTGCTAACATACCAACAAATATTGCAAGAGGTAAATGAACAAAACCTGGCAAAGAAGTAAAATAATAACCTGCAACACCAGCAGCAAAGCCTCCCATTAAAAGTTGGCCTTCAGCTCCAATATTAATCAATCCTGCCCTAAATGGTAAGGCAAAAGCAAGACCGGTTAAAATTAGAGGAGTAGAACGCCAGAGAGTATTTAAAATATTACTAAAGTTCCCAAATGCTCCCTTATAAAGAGCCTGATAGGCAGTGACCGGAGATTGTTCTGTTAATAATATGAAAAATATACCAAATATTAATGCAACTACAATAGATAATAAAGAAATACCAAGATTAGTCAGCATTGATTTAATATGTTCCCATCTATTTTCCACTATCTTCACCTCCAGCATCAACTGTAGAACCTGTCATTAATTTACCTAATTCTCTTTCATCAGTTTCTGAAGCTTTTAATACATCTACTATTTCACCTTCAAATATTACTGCAATTCGATCACTAAGAGATAAAATTTCACTTAAATCAGCAGACAATAATAATACTCCTGCTCCATTATCTCTTCTATCAATAATCTGTTTATGAATAAATTCAATTGAACCTACATCAACACCTCTTGTAGGTTGGGAAGCTATCAAAAATTCAGGGTCCTGAGAAAATTCACGAGCCACTATTAATTTCTGCTGATTACCACCAGAAAGATTTTTAGCTTTAGAACCCAGTCCTCCCCCACGTATATCAAACTCTTCAATTAAATCTTGAGTATAACTAGCTATATTATTATATTGCATTATCCCATTTTTTGAAAATGGTTCTAAATCATGATAACCTAAAATAACATTTTCTTGAAGATTAAAATCCATAATCAATCCTCTTTTTTGTCTATCTTCTGGAATATGAGCAACACTTTCTCTTTTTATTTCTCGAGCATTAAATTCAGTAATATCTTTATCTCTAACTTTTATTTTTCCATCTTCAATTTTTCTAATACCAGTCAAAGCTTCAACTAATTCAGTCTGGCCATTACCTTCTATACCAGCAATTCCTAAAATTTCACCTTTTCTTACAGTCAGCGATACTCCCTTAACTGCAGGTATATCACGATTATCTCTAACTTTAAGATTTTTAACTTTAAAGATTTCCTCTGTTGGATTTGCTTCTGTCTTTTCAACTTCTAATAATACTTGACGCCCTACCATCATTTCAGCCACATCTTCTTCAGTGACATCTTCGGTATTAACAGTATCAACACTTTTACCATCACGTAAGACAGTGATTCTATCAGAAATTTCCTTTACTTCTTGAAGCTTATGAGTTATAAAAACTATTGTTTTTCCCTGTTCTTTTAAAGATTTAAAAATTTCAAATAACTCGTCTATTTCCTGAGGAGTTAAAACAGCAGTAGGCTCATCAAAAATTAACAATTCTGCCCCACGATAAAGAGTTTTAATAATTTCTGCTCTTTGCTGCATACCAACAGAAATATCTCTTATTTCTGCCTCTGGATCAACATAAAGACCATATTTTTCAGATATTTCTTTAACTTTTTCCTTAGCTTTTCTTTGATTAAGTATTATACCACTACGAGGTTCATTACCAAGAACTATATTTTCAGTTACAGTTAATGGATCAACTAACATAAAATGTTGATGAACCATACCTATTCCCAGGTCAATAGCTGATTGTGGTCCATCTAAATTAACTTTATTACCATTATAAAATATTTCTCCACCATCTTGATCATATAATCCATATAAAATTTTCATTAAAGTAGTTTTTCCAGCTCCATTTTCTCCTACTAGTGCATGAATTTCTCCTTCTTTTACAGAAAAATTAACATTATCATTTGCTTTTACTCCTGGAAATATTTTTGTTATGTCTTTCATTTCCAAAATATAGTTTTCTTCCCTGGACATTATTATTCCTCCCTGAAAATAAAAAAATTTAAGTGAGGCTCTGCAATTATGCAGAGCCTCCTGATTTATTTATAAATTTAATATTTAATATATGTCTTCAGGTTTACCAGTTTCTCCCCAGTTTTCTACTTTTATTTCACCCTGCATAATCTTTTGTTTAATTTCATTGATACGATCAGCATGAGGAGCAGTAATTTCCTGTTTCATTTCTTTTATTGTATTTAATTCTTCTTCAGTAATCTTACCTTCTTCATAAGCCTGTCTTTCTTCAGGAGTAATAGCTGTAAGGTCTGTAAGGCCAACTCCACCACCAGCTAGACTGAAGTAAAGATTACGGCCACCTTCATAATCTCCTTCTACAACATCTTCAACAGTATTATATACTGCATTATCTACTCTTTTTAACATACTTGCAATTACATGTCCTGGTTGAATAAAGTTCTGGTTAGAATCTACCCCAATTGCATAAACATCTTCTTCATTTGCAGCCTGGAATACACCAGTACCTGTTCCACCAGCAGCATGATAAATTACATCAGCACCATCATCAATCATACCAAGTGCAATTTCACGTCCTTTAGCAGGATCGCCAAAAGAATCAGCATATTGAGATTGTACTTTTGCATCTGGATTAACATGTTTTACACCCTGATAAAATCCACCTTCAAAACGGTGAATAAGAGATGAATTTACTCCACCAACATAACCTACAACATCAGTTTCAGTAACTAAACCAGCTAAAGCTCCTGCTAGGAAAGAACCTTCCCACTCAGTAAAGTTAAGAGAAACTACATTATCAAGAATATCTTTTCCAAAATCCTGATCAATGTGAGCAAATTTAACATTTGGATAATCTCTAGCTACTAATTCTAAAGTATCAGACATCTGAAAACCAACACCAATAACCAAATCATATCCTCCACCAGCAAAACGACGTAAAGCTGTTTCATCTTCAGAAGGGTTTGCAGGTTCAATATAATCAAATTCAATACCTAACTCTTCTTCAGCTCTCTGCAAGCCTTCATAAGCTGCATCATTAAAGGAAAGATCACCAAGACCACCAGTTGAAAGCACAATACCAACTTTAGTGTCCTGAGCTTCTACCTGTGAACCTGCAGAAAACACCATCATTAAAGCAAATACTAAAACAATAGAAATACTTAAAACTTTTTTAATCAAAATAAAAACCCCCTTGTATATTTTTTTTAATGGTACCAAATTTTATAAATTACAACTATAATATATCATTTTTAAATTATAGTTGCAACATCTTACAATTTACCTAAATATAATTAAAAGTCATCTTCTTCTCATTACTTTAAATTGAAATTGATCATTTCTAAAATAATTTTGGGAATACAATATCATTCTATTTTTTTCATCATAATGATATTGTTCTAATAAAAGTAAAGGTGAATTTTTCTTGATTTTTAAAAATGAGGAAACATATTTATCTGCTTTTACTGCAACTATATTAGTTAAAGCTTTTTTTACATTAATTCCATATTTATTATTTAAAATATCAAATAGTGATTTCTCAAAATATTCTTTTTTATAGTTTTTATTGAGATATTTTAATATTAAATGGTCTATACAATAAACTACTGGAATTTCATCCGCTGTTCTTACTCTTTCAATTCTTAAAACTTTATTAATTTTTTCATTACTAACTTTAAAAATTTTTTCTTTCAAAGATTCGGATATATTTATTTCCTTAATATTTAATTTCTCAGTTCCTGCTTTAAATCCTTCATTTTCTATTGTTTCTGTAACACTATTTAATTTTTCTATTCCTTTTTTGAATTTCGGAGTAGCTTTATTTACAAAAGTTCCTATACCTTGTTGTTTAATAATTTTACCTTCTTCTTCAAGAACTCTTAATGCTTCACGTAGTGAAGCTCTACTAACATCAAG
>JBNJDL010000174.1:0-5064 GCA_051744825.1 Bacillota bacterium
TTTCTTGAGAATCCAATCGGCTTTCTTCTCTACTATTGCTTCGATTTCAGCTTGTGATAATCTTTTAGGAGCTCTAATCTTAACTCCATCTTCTATACTCACCTCTAAGCCCACTGTTTTGCGATTACTTCTAACCACTTGATAATTTATAGTTGTAGTACCATATTGAAATGTTGTCATCATAACATCTCCATTATAGGATATTCTTAGCTAGTTTCATTATTTGAGTAGTTGAACTGTTTAAATAATGAAATTAAATTTATTTTTCAATGAAATTTTCTATCTTACTTTGCTCTAATTTTACTAATTCATTATTGATTTTGACTTTATTATCTTCTATAATTTTAATTCTATTTTGTCCAATCATATAATAGTTAGAATATCTTTTGAGAGATAATTCATACTTTCTAGAAATCCTTTTTAATATCTTATATAAATAAATCTCCGCTTTAGTTTCAATCTGTAATTCATGATAATTCTCTGCATTCTTTAATAGATATAAAGTAGTATAATTGAAAAGAACCGGACCATATTCTACACTTTTTATATACTGATTTAATTCATTAATTCTTTTTAATTCAATTCTTAAATAAATCTGCTCTTCTTTTTTCTTAGTACAATTCAAACTATTACATTCTTTTCTCTTATATTTTCTTGATTTTTCTATTTCAGCCCAATACTTAATCCCACTTTCGCTTTGTTTGAAATTACTTCCAGGTTGATAAAAAGCCAAATATTTAATTCCCGGTGGTAAATATGAGAGAGCTTGCTTAGGAATATGGAAAAATAAGTTTTCTTTATAGCATTGTAAATGTTTAGGGTCTTTAACATTTACAATCATTACATTCCTATTGTTAAACTTATAATTCTTGTCTAAATTAAATTTAGTATCATGTTCAATTATTTTTTCTTCCGCTTCTATTTCAGTTTCAACTAATATATCTTTTAAATGTTCTTTGATAAGATTCGTATTTCCAGGTAACATAGGCAATGCACCAATATTAACTTTATCAATGCTTTCATAGAATTTATGTTTTTTATATTCTTTTTCATTACTACATGGAAACATTACATAAGCCCCAAAAGTTTTATAACTAAATTCATTTTGATTATTTAATTCGTTTACTATGGAATCTCTATATCTATGCATAACATTAATATCCTCTTCTTTGGGGCCAACTATCCCATTATCTGATATACTCATCCGATATTTAGCATCAAATACATATAACCTTTCCTTACCAATTTTACTATTTAAACATAATACATTATCTGGCCTTTGACCCGTAGTAGGTAAAGAATTATATATTTTATTATACCATAACTCAATTTTATCTCCTTCATCATTTTCATATCTCATAACTGACTCTTCATCATAAACTACAGAAAGATAAAGACCATTATCTTTAGCTTTTATAATCCCATATTCTGATATATTATACCCTAATTCTTTTAATATCTGATTAAGTTTCATATAACACCAAGTTTCATATAACTTCCATATTTTTTTAGGAGTTATATTATAAAAGTCATCACTTAAATCTAATCCTTTTTGTAACATTGTATAATAATAATATACCTCTTTATAGCCTGGAGCCATTTGAAAAATCAAATTAGAACCTTTTTTCTTTTTTAGCTCTCCTACTTTAGAATAGAAACCTTTTAATTTTCTAGTTATATTTTGTTCAATTTCTTTTAACATCTTATATCTTTCATTTTTTTCTTTATATCGATTTAATATTTTTTGCTTTATATTTCTAATTCTTTTTCTTATCTTCTTTAAGATGTATTTAATATATCTATTCTCAAAAATATCATAAGTGATTTCATTTTCTTTTTCAATAACTTCAGTTGGTAAATAACTTCTGCCTCCAAAATTAATCCCTTCATTATCTCTAACCATTTTTTGGGGGTTCTTTCGCAAATAAGAAGCAGTTTTTTTAGATATATTTTTTGCCTTATTAACATCTTTTACTCGGTGTTTATTCACTAGTTTATGTTTAGGTCTTTTTTCAATCTGATGTAACGCTTTTTTAAATTTGCTATATATGTTCTTTAAAATATAAAAAAATTCATTTTCAGTTTGATAATTAGTATCTTTCAAATTAGCATTATGAAAAGTAGAACCTAAAAATTCATAAGCCAAATTAGCAATCTTTTCATTAACATCTTCCATGATTTTTATATAGTCATTATAATAATCTAACTTCCCAGGAAATATTTCGATTGTAAACTTAATTACCTCTTCTCCATTAATTAATATTCTAAAGTTACTATAACCAGCTTCTCCATTAAACTCTAAATTACAAATAATATGTCCATCTATTTTATTTATATTATTTGTAATTCTATCTTCTATATGAAACAAATTCAATTTATTTTCTTTTTTGTTTTTAATAAAAATTTGATAATTTCCATCATCAAAAAAACATGGGTACATAACATTTCCTGAATTATTTGCTAATTTACCATCAGATTGAATAGTTTTTACTTCTAAAAGTTCAATTTTAGATTCAATATCAAAATATGCAGGTTTATCAAAATGATTTATATCCATTTTTTCTTTTCTATTATCTTTACCAATTATATTCAGAGAAAACAATTCTGTATCTATTAATAATAACTTTTTAGATTTCTTTTTAAATCCAGTAGGAAGTAAATCCATTTTCATACTCCTTTAACATATTAAAAATTTTTTTAGCACTTTTTTTATATTTTAATTCATTGTTATTTTTTAAATCTTTTTTTATTTCCTCTAAATAATTTAATTCATTTTCAATTTTTATTCCTCCACAATAATTATATAAATCTATTAATACTTGTTTTACATTTACTTTGCTACCAAATATTTTAGGTAATATTTTTTGACTAATTTGATAGTCAAAAGCTAAATTTTCATCTAAAAGATTTAATCTCGAATTCTCTAACATATAAAAAACAATATCATCTCTAGTCCTATATCCAAATTGATAATTATATTTTTTTAGTATTTTATTAATTTTATATATCTTTTCATTCACTCTTTTTACATAATTTTCATCTTCGTTTAAAGCTTCCTTTATATTTAGAAAATATTTTTTCAAAAAGTTATTATTCGCCATTTTAACTTCTGGTTCATCTTCAATAAAATCAAGATCTCTTAAGTTGACTTCAGAAAATTGGATACTATTTGTTCTATCTAATACCTTATTGCTAAATCCATAAGTAGTATCATCCATATTTACAGTTCCAACAACATATAAATTTTCTGGAATATATAGCTTAGAATATAAGTCTTTATCAACATCTGGTATCAATTTATCGCTAATAATTTCCCTATCATCTCTCCTTCTTGATTCATTCAAACTTAAATAATCACTAAAATAATATTCAATCCTAGCTAAGTTCATCTCATCTAAACATACAAAATATGGTTTGTTCTTATTATTCATTGCTTCTACTATAATTTTAGTTAATTCACCAGGAATAAATTCATCTTTAATGTTTTTATAACCAATTAATTCTGAATCATCATTCCAATCAGGCTTTACAGAAATCATTTTAAATCTATTATTCTCATTATTAGCTCCTATTGCTCTAGCAAATTCACGTACTAATTTTGATTTTCCAGTTCCACTAATCCCAGATAATATTAAAAAAGATTTAGTTTTTAATGATAAATAAAAATTTACTATAGTTTCATAAGAATAAACATAACCTCTAGACGATAAAAACTTATGTATAGTTTTAATATAATTTTTTATATCATTTATTGCTTCTACATTTTCATTTGAAGTTTTATTAAAAATATTTCCTAACTTATCTGGCAAATAAACATAAAGAGGGTTAGTCTGATTACCTGTCTCTAATTCCTCTTTCTTATTACTATATTTTTTCAATTTAGAATTAATATCATTTGGGGCCTCGACTATTTCTTCCATTATAATACCAGCTACACAACGTTCTATATCTTCTTTATAATAATCAGGTATAAACTCCTGATATTCTCTTATTTCTTCTCTATCCAATATTCTTGTTATTTTCCCAATATTATAGGTATTTCCTTTATTGATATTATATAAAAATGCATAGGTAGTTTGATTATTATCAACTTGCCTATTGATTTCTTCTATCTTTTTATCAGCAATCCCAGGACTATCTTTACTCTTTTTTATAATTCCCCATACTACTTTACCTTTTTTATTAATTATTTTTTTATGTCTTTCAACTGTATTTACTCCATAAATACTATCTTTATATTTAACCATAAGGTCACGTCGCTTTTTCAAATTTTATCGCCTCCTAGATAATCCAAATAAAATGTGAATTATTATTCTAATTTTTAAAATTACACTATTTTATTAATTCTTTACTCAAGATAAATTATCCTTTTTATAAAATTATTCCTTTTTTTATTTAAATAAAAATTATTTGCTTATATAATTATAACTAGTAATATTAATCATTCCCACTTACCACCACTTATCATCATAAAATAAAGAAAAAGCATTTTCAATAAACTCCATCATATTTTCAGAATATGATTCTCTTGCTCCATTAATTTTTTCTCTTATTTTTCTCATTTTTTGACTATGGTCAGTAACTATTGAAAGATCTCCATCCTCAAAAATAAACTCTATCACCTTCTCAAAACAAAATGGCGGCTGAAATCCCATGTGGACATAAAATCCTTTCACTAATTCTGAAGTAGCAATCATTCCTCCAGAATAATTAATTGCTAAATCTAAACCCGGATATTTTGCTGCTATAATACTACTCCCTGGATCAGGTTTATATCCCAATACCTCAGGAGGTTCAGATTCATCTAAACCTACATTTAATTCTTGCAAAAATAATTTCTTATCTTTAATAATATAATCGCAATAATATCCTCTCCAGCATGATGTATCTATGGGTACAGGGTTTAATCCATAATCTTCAGGATTAAATGGCAATTCATTTTCAAGAGCTGCAATAGAATACTTATGGTCATCATAAATAATACTATCTGGGATTTGGGCTGTCATTTAAGCATCTCTCCTTATTCTAATTCTCCACTGATTATAACTTCATCACGCCAAGCTG
>JBNJDL010000175.1:0-5000 GCA_051744825.1 Bacillota bacterium
TTTAAAAAAATATAATACTCACTTAAAGTTAGTTAAAGCCAATAATGACCCTCTTCTACAAAAGAAATTAATAAATCTCAAGATTTCAAATAAAAATATAAAATTTTTAACAAATTTCTCTCCCTTTGAAAAATACAAGCTTCTTCCTTATGGTCATTATAGAAATATAGCTTTACTTGCTGCTCTCACTTATAACTCACCTATAAATTACCTTTTCTTCATAGACACAGATGTCTATCCTTTTCTTTTGAAAAAAAATTCTCAGCAAAACTATTTCGAAAATATTAATTTTTTTAAAGAACATTTAAAATATTTAAAAACACCTAACACAATAATTACCAGCAGTGATTATTCAGGATATTATATCTTACCTCCACTTCAAAAAAAATTTTTAGAAGAATTTTTAATAGGTTTAGAAAAAGAAAAATGCTATAGTTTTCTTAAAAATACTAACCATGGTCTTAAATATGCTCCTGAAAAAAGAAAAATAAAACAAACTAATAAAATTCTTGGTGGAAATTTAGGAATTAATCTTAAATATTTTAATATTCTTCCTCCATTTTACTCGACTACTTATATTTTCAAAGATAAACTTTTCTTAGGTAGAGGAGAAGACACCTTACTCACAAGAACAATTAAGACAGAACAATTTAATGTTATAGATATTGATCTCAAAATATTTCACAATACATATAATAACTTTCTTCAAAAACCCTCTCTAAATCAAAAAGAAGTCAAAGATAGGATTTATTATGCTTCAACAGGTTGGTTAGGAAGAAATCCCTTTATAAATTGGTTAGATACTAAAATGGGTAAACAAAGCCCAGATGAATGGAAAGAAAAAATAAAAAAAGAATATGAAAATTTATTAATTGGTAGTAAAGAGTTAGCTTTTTATCTTAATGAAAAAAGATTTTTAGATTTAGCTGATGTTTTTTTAACTTCTTATAATCAGTTAGATAAAATGATAGAAAATTACTATAAGACTATTAATGCCTGGCAGGAAATAAAAAACAAAATAAATAAAGAGGAGCGTGAGGTAAATGAAACTTCTTTTAATTAATCATTTTCCTTTAGAAGGTTCAGGTAGTGGTATTTATACTAAAAATATTGCTGCTAAAATGAAAGACAGAGGCCATAAAGTAAAAGTACTAGTTGTAGATAATAAAAAAATTAATGATGGATATAAATTTCCAGTAACCACTATTTTTTATCCCCAATTTCCTTGCTTTACTACGCATCCTAAAAGCAATAAAACATTTTATGATTTTTCACGGGAAGAAATGAACGAATATTTTAACATCTTTAAAAATACAATAGAAAAAGAAATAAAATTATTTAACCCAGATTTAATACATTGCCAGCATCTATGGATAGCCCCCTTTGTTGTCAGTCAAACTAATGTCCCATATATAGTAACTGCTCATGGCACTGATATTAAAGGTTTTAAAAAAGATAAAAGATATCGTCATGCTGCTTTAAGAGGTGCTCAAAATGCTGAAAAAATAGTAGCTATCTCAAAAAAAGTAAGAGAGCAAATAAAAAAATATTACAATATAAAAGAAGATAAAATTAAATTAATCTGGAATGGATTTGATGAAGATTTATTTTATCCTATGGAAGTTAATTTAGAAAATCTTAGTGAAGAACTTTTAGAAAACAAAAATATACTGGATACAAAACATATTATAAGTTTTGTAGGTAAGTTAACTCATTTTAAAGGAGTAGATCTTCTTTTAGAAGCAGGAAAAATTTATGAAAAAAAGCTTAATAATGTAGTCACATTAATAAGTGGAGATGGTGAATTACGGGAAGAATTAAAATATAAAGCTAAAAAGTTAAATTTAGAAAATTTTTATTTTCTTGGAAATCAACCTCAAGAAAATATAGCAAAAATCAACAGTATTTCTACTATATCGGTAGTTCCTTCCAGAGATGAACCTTTTGGATTAGTTGCTTTAGAAGCTATGGCCTGTGGAACTCCAGTAATCGCTTCTGAAACTGGTGGCTTAATTGATTTTGTAAACAATGATGTAGGAAGACTATTTCCTGAAGGTGATATTCAATCTCTTACTCAATCAATTGTATCTTCTATTAAAGAAAATGATAAAGAAAAAAAGGGGAAAATTGCAAAAAAATATGCCCATAATAATTTTTCTTGGAATAAAGTAGTAGATGAACTTGAAAATTTATATAAAGAAATCTTGAGGAGGTAATCTCAATGAAAACTATTATGGTAATTCCTACCTATTGGGGTAGAAATTCTAAAGAAGGTTGGCAGGTAGGTGATGATATTTATGATCATCCCACTCCTTTAAATGAAAATGGAACCTTAGCTCGAACTTTAAAAAGTATTGAAATTTTAAAAAACAAAGATTTTGATTTAATTATACCTATTGTAACGACAACTCCTGAAATTAGAAAACAGGTCTATAATAAGGTAAAAAAAATAGTTGCAGAAGTCAATCCACCTGTAAAAACCTATTTATTTGCTGATAGACAATTAGATGAAATAAAAAAAATATATAATAATAATAATATGGTTTCAGAAACAAAACTATTAAAATTAAGTGGCTATTCAAATGTCCGTAACATGTGTCTTTACCCAGCATATATTTTAGGAGCAGAAGTTGTTGTTTTAATAGATGATGATGAAATATTTGAAGATCCTGATTTCATGTCAAAAGCTGGTGAATTTATTGGAGGAAGATTTTACGGCCAAAATATTGATGGAGTTGCAGGTTATTATCTTAATAGTCAGGATGAATATTATGACGATGTAGAAATGGAACCATGGATGACTTTTTGGGATCGTTTTGGAAGTAAAGCTAAAGCCTTCGATAAAATCATAAGTAAAAAGCCACGATTAAAATCAACTCCTTTTGCTTTTGGAGGATGTATGATAATTCATAGATCTCTTATGAAAGTTGTTCCTTTTGATCCAAATTTGCCCCGTGGTGAAGATATCGATTATGTTATAAATTCTAGGATGTTTAACTTCAACTTTTTTTTAGACAATAAATTAAATATAAAGCATAAACCACCTTCTAAACATCACCCAATCTGGCAGCGATTACGACAGGATATTTTTAGATTTTACTATGAAAGAGAAAAAATCAGAGGCCAATATGAACAACCTAATATGTTAAAAGTAGAGCCAGAAGATTTTGACCCTTATCCTGGAGAATTTCTACGCAGTAGTCTCGATGATGAAGTTTTTAAAACCAATATAATTTTAGCTCTCGATTATTTGAGTCAAGGGAAAAGAAAAGCAAGTGAATCTACTCTTAAAAACATATATTTAAGCAAACATGAAGCAATACCTAAAGAAAATGTCTTTGATAACTATCTCAAAATTCAAAATGAATGGGAAAATTTACTTTCTTTCGCTTCAGAAAACAAGAATATATTAGAAAAAATAATAGAAAAAGAAATCTTAACTGAAAAAAAATCTATTGAAAAAACTGAATTTATTTTTCCAAATGGAATGGTTATTAATGAAGAAAATATGAAAAAGATTTCTTCATTTCCTTTTTTCTCAACTCTTGAAAGAGAGGAAATGAAAGAATTGCTAAAAATCTGTAGTTTTAAACATTATAATGAAGATGAAAATATTGTTGATTTAGGTGATAAAGATCTTTTTATCTATATAATAATTAAAGGCAAAGTCCGTATAGTTCAACAAGAAAATAATAGTAATGAGGAAATTTTAATTGGCTATTTAGAAAAAGGAGAGCATTTTGGAGAAACTTCACTTTTTTCCAGTAAAAGTGATAAGTATTTAGTGCAAATAATAAGTGAAGAAGCCACTGAAATAATTGAATTAGAGAGAGAGGAATTGTTAAAATTCTTTAATAATCATCACCGTTCTAGTGTAAAACTACTATTATATTTAAGTAAAAAATTAAATGATCGTCTTGAAGAATTAACAGACCGTTTTACAGACCACAAAAAAAGAGATATTGATTTAAGTCAAAGATTTGATAATTAATAAACTTAAAAGCCCTCTATTTAGAGGGCTCTTCCTATATATCATTAAAAATTATTTTTGATTTTTATTTATGTTCAGTAACATTTCCTCGTAATATGTCTATTCCATGAGGTAATATATCTATAATAGCCTCCAGACATTCTTTAACTGCTTTTGGACTGCCTGGTAAATTTACTATCAGAGTTTTACCTCTAATTCCAGCTTTAGCTCTAGAAAGAGCAGCCATTGGAGTTATTTTTACAGTATCCAGCCTCATTTTTTCTGGTATTCCCGGAACCTCTTTTTCAATAACTTCAGCTGTAGCTTCAGGAGTTATATCTCTTTCAGCAAATCCAGTACCTCCGGTAGTTAAGACAAGATCAGCTTTATCGCTATCAGCTATAATTTCTAATTCTTCTTTAATTATTACTCGTTCATCAGGAATTATCTTGTAATAAACAATATCTGAATTAATTTTAGACATCATTTCTTTGATAACTTCACCACTTTTATCAACTCTTTTACCTTTAGAACCTTTATCACTTATAGTTATAACAGCTGTTTTTATGATAAATTACACCTCCTAAATTATACCTTAGTCCTTTCTTTCATAAACTCCACTTTTTCCACCTGATTTATAATCTAATTTAATATCATCAATAATCATTCCTTTATCTACTGCTTTACACATATCATAGATAGTTAAAGCAGCAACACTAACTCCATTTAAAGCTTCCATTTCAACTCCTGTTTTTCCACTGTTTTTAACTACAGCTTTTATTTTTATCCTCTGCTTATCGTAAAATTCGAATTCTATATCAATAGCACTCAATAGTAAAGGATGACACATAGGTATAATATCAGAAGTCTTTTTCACTCCCATAACCCCTGCAATTCTTGCTGTTTCAAGAACTGATCCTTTTTTTATCTCACCTTCTTTAATCATTTTTAATGTTTCAGCCTTCATTTTTATTTCTCCAGAAGCAATTGCTTTTCGATTTGTAGTGTCTTTATCACTTACATCTACCAT
>JBNJDL010000176.1:0-4980 GCA_051744825.1 Bacillota bacterium
ATTATAATGATTAAAGATAAAAAATTAGATTTGTTGCTTGATGAAGTAGGTAATATTGATAAGAGATTAAAGAATGTTGAAACTAGAATGAAAAATTTAGAAACTAAATTAGAAGATATAGAGAATGATTTAATAATTATTAAAGAAATAAGTGATTATAATTTAAGAGAGTGATTAATTATGCAATTGTTAAAAGAAATTAAAAATAAGATACCAAGTTTTGTATATATTTTTTGGGTTTCAGTTTTATATTCACTAATTTTATCAAAACAAATAAATCATTCAGCATTAAAAGTTAAAACCTATTCATTCCATCATTTTTTAGATTTTGATTTTTTGTATTTGGACGAGTTTATATTTAAATCGACTTTAGAATTAAATTTATTCAACTATAAAATTTATAATTTAATTGTAAAAGTATTAAATTATCTTCAATTAGCTTTTATAGTAATGATTATTGTTTCATTTCTGTATTTAGCATTAAAAAGAAAATTGAATGCTAGAATAATAAAATTTTCACTCAAAATATTCATTATTTTATTTTTAGTTTGGCCGATTTTGCTATTGAATGCAGTTTTTGCTGTAGAACAGACTTTATTTTTGCCATTAGTAATGCTGATAATAGTAAATGGTGTATATGTCATTATTTTTGATGTGGATTCGGTTATATGATTCATTTGGAACATGGGATATTGAGTAGGTGAATAGTAGATAAAATATAAAGGGTATACACTTTTCTTCATTTGAAACTAGTAGAGTGCTTGTTAAAGTGTTTATTTAAAAAGCGAAAAACTGTATAACTAATTATAACCGATCTATCCCTTGGAATAAAAATAGAAGTCGAAATTCCGTATAATAGGGCTAAAAAATTAGATGATGATAAAGATGACCCTGAATTGGCTGAAGAAATTTATGATATATTGATTGGCATACAAAAAATGATAGATTAGGTATTGAAAGTGAATTGATATAAAATTTTCATTTATAAATGAAGGATAATATAATTGTTAAAATAATAACTAATATTAAGTGAAATCAAGGGAGATGGTATTTTGAAAAGATTATTATCCATAGCTTTAATATTTTTCTTATCCTTAATTGTTGGTTGTTCCGCCAATGATGAAACTTTGAATAATAATGATGATTTAGTTTGGGAACAAGAAAGTAATGATCAATTCCAAATCAAATATCCTTCTAGTTGGGATAAAAAGAGATTATACTATTACGTTGATAAATCAACAGATGAGAATTATGTTATTCAAACAGCCACTGAAAAAAATGAAGAAATCTTAAGCGCTGATAGATATGCAATAGGTAAAATCAATAATAGGTATAACTATGATAATGACCAATTACTTAATTCTAAAATAAATAAAATAGCTTTAACTATTAATTATAACATATTAAAATCAAATGAATATTCCTATCCTGAAATTTTAACTCCTTATGATTTTGAGGTTTATATAAGAGATAATATAAAAAGTAAAATAGAAAATGAGTTTGACACTAGTGTTAAAATAGAAAATATTAAAGAAACTAAAACAGATGGATATACAACTATAAGAGTTATTGGAGTAACTAGTAAGTTTGAAAAGGAATATAAATTTAATTTTATCTATATCTATGAAGTGGGAATTATTCAAGATATTAAATATATAGCAGAGAAAGATAATTATAGTGAATCTATAATTAATGAAATTTCAAATTCTTTAAACATAAAATAATTTTTAACAAAAGAAGCTGGTAAAGTGAAAAAAACATTTATATTATTGTTCATTTTTTTATTAATTTTTACTACTGGTTGTAATAATATCAAGATAACGAATGGCAAAATTACTACCACAAAAGAAAATATATTAGTTTCTTTTTCTTTAAAAGCAAAACTAATGAGTGTTTATTGGTATAAATTTAACCCAATAACTAATTCCACTTTATCAGATGCTAAAGGTGTTAATTATTCTCCTATTCGAACTACCTCAAATAGTAATTTCCCTAGCAAAATAAAAAAGAGCGGTACTTACGGTGGCACATTAATATTTCCTAAAAAAAAAATAAATCTGAAGATTTAAAATTAAAAATAAATAATGTTAAATTGTACGGTGGAATTCAATTAAAAAATGGAGTTTCTTTGACTTTTGCTTTTGATAAAAATACAAATAACAAAGATGAAGTTATAAATTTTGGAAAATCAATTAGAAATAAAAACAATGAATATAAATTGAAAAAGATTGAAGTTTCAAATGAGCAAGAGAAAATAATTAAAACTATAAAACCCAAAAGATAAAATTACTAAATGAGGTGCCAAGCTATGATACTACTGGACTTTAATTAGAGGAGGTGATTAGAGTGAGTGACGTGAAAATAGAAGACAATTTTGAAGAAGTTCAAGAAGAAATAGAAAACAAAGTAAAAAAATCTGAAGGAAACATAAATTTTGAAGAACTTTTTTCTCCTAGTTTTATGAAAAAACATACTAATTTTAATTCTATTGAAGAAATGCTTAATGATAGTCCATTTACTATTGAATCAGAAGAAGATTTCGATGCAATTCCCGAAAATGAATTAAATCAGTTTGTTAATAAAAACAGTAAATTTAATACTTGGGAAGATATGGCTGAAAAGGCTGGTCAAATTTATATGGCTGATCAATTAGATTTATAAAAACAAATTGCTTCTAACTTTTATTTTACAACAATAAAGGCCAAGCACTACTAATGTTTGGTCAAATGTTATTTTTTATCCTGCCCTGCAAATTTTGTCTAATATAGAAAATATAAATAGAAAGGACTAAACTCATGCAAGAAAAAAGCCTAGATGAATCAAAAGACAAAAGAATTTGAACTGCCCTGCAAGCTGATCCTAACTTACTTAAGTTTTATGTAGAAGAGTTGGACCTTGAAAGAATCTCTGGAATAGTTGGAGAAGGTGATGATTTATCTCCAGAAGCCATTAGAGATATAATTAAGTTTGTTAAAAAAGCTGAAGATGGTATTAAAGAAGGCAAGAATTTTCGTAAAAATTCAACTTAAAGAATATGGGAAAAGATATTTTTGTTATCATGTGATAACGATTTTGTTGACTTTATGCATAAAATATATTAAAATGGAGATAGTACAAAGGAGTGAGCAAAAATATGTCATCAAATAAAGCTACTAAAGAAGAAATAAGAGAATTTTTAATTGAATTTAAAAACTGCTTTGACATTTGCGAAGATCATAATCTCCAATATAGAAAGTCTACTAATCATTTTTTTGAAACAGAATTTTGTATATTTAAGTATGAAATAAATGAAAAGTTAGAAAATTTAACTGTAGAAAATTATCTTAAAGGTCCAGAAGATGACCACTCTGATTACCCGGGCGAAATTTGGGTCTTTAAATTTAATTATGATTCTAATAGAATTTATTTTAAAATGCGTAAATACAAAACCAATTTTGTTTGTTTCAAGATACACATTGATGATGGTTCGAAAGAATGTCCGTATAAAGAATCATCAACAGAGTAACACCTACAAGGGGGAATTATAATGAGTAAGATTAAGTTTTGCCCAGAATGTTTTACCGAAAATGAAATGGAAAAAATTAATGCAGGATTAACTCATGAAATCAAGGGGGAAGAATTTACAAACCAAGTCGAAAAGTTTGTTTGTTCTAATTGTGGTACTGAAAATGTTGAAGACGATGTTTATGACGAAAGTTTGGAGAAAGCCTTTAATCAGTATCGCGAAGAACACAATTTGCTTTTCCCAGAAGAAATTAAAGAAATCAGAGAAATGTATGATTTGAGTCAAAGAGCTTTTTCAAGATTACTTGGTTGGGGAGAAGTAACTATTCACCGTTATGAAAATGGTGCATTACAAGATAATGTCCATGATGAATTATTAACTCTTGTAAAATTCCCAATAAACATGGGAATAATATTGGAAAGAAATAAAGATGACTTAAAACCAAAAACTATTGAAAAAGTAAAAAAAGAACTTCCTGATGAAAATGATTATTTGGTAAAGTCTTGTATTACTAATTTACAAAAATTTGATGATGAATTTACAGGTAATAAAATGTTTGATATAAACAAATTGGCCAACATTGTTGTTTTCTTTACTGAAAAAATATCTAATTTAACTAAAAGCAAACTTTTGAAGTTGCTTTGGTATACTGAATTTTTAAATTTCAAACGAACCTCTTTTTCAATTGCTGGAACACCATTTGAACATTATCGTTATGGCCCAATTCCGCCTAACTCTAACAAACTTTTACTTGCACTTGAGGAAAATATGGAAGTTATAAAATCAGAAGAAATTTATTTTCATTCGTTTGTTGGAGAAGCTTTTGAGCCTAACACCGAATTTGATGAAAGTCTATTCTCGGAAGAAGAATTAAACACTTTGGAATTGGTATTCGAGGAATTCAAAGATTATAATGCCGAAGATATATGCAATTTGACTCATAAAGAAAAAGGGTATAAAGAAACAAAAAGCAAAGAGTTAATTTCTTATGAGTATGCAAAAGATATTGAATTATAATATTATCCCCTGGAGACAGGGGTTTTTCTTTTTAAATATGTTTAAGGAGGTTATATAATTATGCCCCAAGACCAAGAAAATCAAAAAGCTGCTCTATATACTAGAGTTTCTACCCACCACCAGGTAGACAAAGAATCGCTTGAATTTCAAAAAGAAAGGTTGATTGGCTATTCTGAAGAAGTTCTTGGTATAGAAGATTATGTTGTTTTTTCTGATGTAGGATATTAGATAGGTTATAATTAATTATACAGTTTTTTCTCGGACATGATATAATAAAAGCTGATTTTATAGAGGTAACCTGATTAGATTATTATGTAAATGATGATTTCAGGATTTTAATTTTATTAAATACTCGATATTCCCCCTTATGGTGTCTTATTGACAACTATTTTAAAGTGGGGATTAAATTTTCTTAATTTTGTTGTATTCGTGTTTTATTCAGATATTATAAATTTAAT
>JBNJDL010000177.1:0-4958 GCA_051744825.1 Bacillota bacterium
TAAACAGATTGCAGAACTACACGTTGATGGTATTCCAGAAGCCCCAGCCGGAGAAGAAGAAATAAAAGTAAAGTTTTCCTATGATTTAAATGGAATGCTGGAAGTTGAGGTAACTATTTTGAGCACAGTTAAAAAAGAAGTAAAAAAAATAAATTATAACAGTATGAAAGATGATGAGAAAGTTGCCGCTAAAAGGCGTCTGGAATTAGAATGGAATGGTTATTCATTCTCTGAAGAATCTGTGACAGCAATAGAAAGTTCAGATGTAAAAAAAGATAAGGAATTAGAATGGAAAGGTTCTGCAATGGCTGAAGAAGTTGAGACTTTAATTGAAAGAGCAGAAGCTATAAAAGAAGAGTTAGATGATCAATCTATGGCAGAATTAAGTAACATTTTAGAAGAATTAAAAAGAGCTTTGATTGAAGAAGATGAAGATAAAGTAGATGAATATGAGGAAAAATTAACTGATATTTTATTTGATTTGATATAGCAGTTTTATACTAGAGTAAATTTCTTAAATGTAGATCACATAGAAATATAATGAGGGTATGATAAATGGAAAAATATAAAAATTTAGCTTTCAGTTATTATAATAAGGCCATTAATTTATTAGAAAAACATAATATTAAAGAAGCAATTAATGAACTCAAAAAAGCAGTAAAGATTTATGCTCAAGATACAGATATCCTTAACTTGTTGGGGCTCTGCTATTATTACAAATGTGAATTTGAAAAGGCAGAAATGATCTGGACAAAAAGTTGTAATCTAAAAAAAGAAGATAATTCTGCTACTGAATATATTGAGTTAATGAAGAGTGAAAAATTCAAATCATTTTTAGAAGAATTTAATCATTCAATAGAACTGATTCAGAAAGAGGATTATAGTTCTGCAGCAAAAATACTTTTTGAAATTAACAAAGAGTGGGATGAACTTCTTGAACCATATTTATTATTAGCTCTTATTTCCATGAAAAAGGGTGAATATGTTGAGGCTCAATCCTTATTAAAAGAGGCACAAGAACTCGATCAATCTAATTTGAAAATTAAAGAATATCTTATTTTTGTTCAGGAAAAGTTAAACGATGATCAGGCAGGGCAGATTTCTAAAAATAAATTAGTTGATAATAGCGAATCTGCCTTTAGTAAAAAAATCACAGGATTTAAAAAAGCAGCTGTTGCTTCTCTAATTATTTTGTTACTGTTGGGGGTATTTTATAATTATCAGCAAAATAAATTTCAATCATTTGCAGCTGAAATTTCAGATTATAAAAAAGAACTCAATGCTATTCAGCAAAAAACTGAAAGTTATGAGGATGAATTAACTGAAATTAAAAATGAAAGAGAAATTTTAGCAGCAGAAAATTTAATTTTAGAAAATAATTCACAAAAGGCAACAGAAAATATAAAAAAATTAAGGACTGAGACTGAAGAATTAAATCAAGAAAAAGAGATATTAGCAGCTGAAAAAGAAAATTTAAATTATGATCTGGGTCAGATAATCTTTTATGCTGAACAAGAATTATTTAATAAAGCTGTAAATTTATATAGAGCAAATGAATTTTCAGAGGCCAAAATTATTTTGGAAAATATTTATGACAGTGGAAATGCTGACTATTTACAAAGAGAAGCTTTATTTTTCCTTGCTAATACTGAATTGAAACTTGATAATCAATTGCGAGGGATTACACGCTTTGAAGAATATGTGAAAAAATATCCAGGCAGCAATTATCATGATGAAGCACTTTATAACTTAGGAATAATTTTGAATAATAGAGGAGAAAAACGGGAAGCAAAAAAACACTTAAAAGTTTTACAGAAAGAATATTCTCAGAGTATCTATAACAATCAAAAAATCTATAATATATTAGAATAAAGGGTGGTTTGATGGAAAACTATTATCAAATATTAGATGTTGACAGCAAAGCTTCAAATAAGGAGATTAAAATAGCTTATAAGAAACAATTAAGAAAACATCCCCCTGAAAAGGATCCTGATGGTTTTGAAAAAATAAGAAATGCTTATGATGTTTTAAATAATGAAAAGTCTCGTGCTGAATATGATGCAATGTTAAATCATAAAGATGAAATAGAGGAATATAGAGAAAATGCATTAAAAGCGATGGAAGAAAATAATTATAAAAAAGCAATAAAATATTTCAAAAAGATACTTGTTATTGAACCATCACTGGCTAACATTCGTAATCTACTGGGACTCTCATACTTAAATAATAAGGATTTAAAAAATGCCCTTAATCAATTCACAAGGATAGTAAAAGAAAATTCTGATAATGCTTCTTATTTATTTAATCTAGCAATGACCTATAAAGCAAAAGGTCATCCTGATAAGGCAGAAAAATATCTAAAAAAATCATATGAGATCGATAATATTAATCCTGATACTGTACTGGAATTAAGTCATATTTATTATGATCAGGGAAATGCAGATAAGGCAATAAACTTATTGAATGAAGCAATAAAGGCTGATGGAGTAGTTGATTTTCAAGACTTTATTTTCTTTTTTAGTATTGTTGAATTACATATTGCTTCTGGAAATATTAATGAAGCAGAAAAAGTACTTAATCAAATTGAAGATATTTTGCCTGAAGATCCGGATAGTCGCTCATATGTAGGTTGGAAATTCGGGAAACTAGCTGTTACTTTATTTGATTTGAAAGCTTATGATTTAGCAGAAAAGGTTAGTGGTTGGGCATTGAAATTTGATCCTGATAATCAAGATTTATCAAGCATAAAATCAACTTCTGGTGATTTTAAAAGGTTATTTTCTTCATACCTGAAATTAGAAAAAGACGATCAAGTTATTGAACCACTTAAAGGACCATTTTATTTTTACCTGTATTCAAATGATGGCAGTGTTTCTGATAGTGAATGGAAAAAATATCAAAAAGAAGTATTTCAGGCGATTGATTCTTATATAAAAAATCAACCTGATGCTGTAGTTAATTCGATTAGTAGAATAAAAAGGCGCTATTATGAATTATTTAAGATAAGTGAAGAAATCACAAAACTTTATAAAGATATTTTAAAAGATGCAAGAGAGCAAAAAGAATTTTTTGATCAAATTCAAGATTTTCAAAATGATAGTAATATCATAGATGAGTTTAAAGGTTTTTTATCTCTCTGGTTATCCCAGGAATATACTGAGAGAGAAAGAGAAAGATATTCAAATAACATCTTTGATAAATTAGATTATTATATTCAAATGGAAAAAGAAAGTAAAATTATAAGTTCAATTAGAAGAATAAAAATAAAATATCAAAAAATCTATCAGTTGAATGATAAATTTTTTGATAATATTCAGCAAGAGGTAAAGAAAATAAAAAGAGAAAAATCTAATTCAAGTAGTAGTTATAATTCCAATAGTTCAAGTTATAATAGTGCAAGTACTAATTATAGTAGTAGTAATAATAGCTCAAATAACAGTTATAACTCCAATAATAAATCATATAATGGCTCTAATAATTCTAATAAAAGTAATGATTCTGATGATGGTTCTGGCTGTGGTTGTTTATTACTTGCAATTATTGCTATTATTTTTTCACTATAATGTTTAATCTGTTTTAGTTATGAAAATAAATTTGTTAAAGCAAAAAAATTAGAGGTGATAGTATTGAAGAAAAATAATTATTGTTCAAACTGTGGAACTAAATTAGAAGGAGATGTTAATTTTTGTCCTGAATGTGGAAATAATATTGGTGCTAATAATGATCAATCAAAAAAGGAGGGAACTGCTTTTTCTAAAAAGAATATGATCAATTATGTGAGTAAAGATGCTGAGTTTCATCCATATGTTGCTCATGGAGCAGTGGCTTTGGTTACTATACTATTTTCATTTATAGGGATTTTTATCTTTGAAATGATTACTGATAGCCTTTTTGGATATTATACTCCCTGGATTGTAGAAACAATAGGAATGTTTTTAGTAACTTTTGGACTTGTTGCTTTAATTGGAATTTTTATAACTGTTTATGCAATTAAATTAAATTTGCTAATTATTAATAAAGAAAAAATTGGTTGGGATGATATTCTATTAAAAAAAGTTGATTTTAAAAAAAACATACCCAGTGCTATTGCTTCATATTTGTTAGTTATTTTAATTGATTCTGGAGTTATTTTAGTTTCCATTTTTATGAGTTTTATGTTAATAGAAAATTATCAACATAATGCATTACCCTTTTTGCGAATTGTTTCATCAATTATTTTAATAGTAATTAATAGTAGACTAATATTTAGCCAATTTATTGTGTTTGATCAGAATGAAAAGGCAGTTAAATCTCTTAAAAAGAGCTATAACTTAACTCAGGAAAGTATATTGAAAGTTATTGGCTCGATAATATTAATTTCTATAATTAATATTATTGGTGGTTTTTTAGTTGTGGGTGTTTTTATTACCTTCCCTATTTCAATTTACTTACTAACAAAGCTATATTTTGACTTAAAAAAAACTAATTTAGAGGAGGCGGTTTAATGTATTGTCCACAGTGTGGAAAAGAAGTAGAAGCAGATTCTAAATTTTGTGCAAGTTGTGGCAGCCAAATTATTGAAGAAAGAAATGAACTTTCAACAGCTAAGAAAAATGATTCTAAAATTGAAAATCATGATAATAATTATGTAGATAAGAATAGTGGAGGTTGGAATTGGTTTGGTTTCTTATTTGGCCCACTATGGTATTTATATAAGGGCATGATAACAAAGGGGATTATTATTTTTATTATTGGAATGATTGCTGGTTCGATAATTCCTGGGATAGGTGCTGTAGGTGTCTGGATTTACTGTGGACTTAAAGGAAATGAAGATTTAAATGAACATTTAGCAAATCAATAAAATATTCCAATCTATTATTCTAAAATTAATAATAAAAATAAGGAATGGTTAAAATCAAGAAAAATATAGAAGGCTTGAAAGCGAGAGAATATGAACATCCACTAGATAGAAAAGCACT
>JBNJDL010000178.1:0-4882 GCA_051744825.1 Bacillota bacterium
CCACGATCAAAACCAACATCTCTTACTTTAGTAGCTGGTACAACTTCTATATCTGCACTGACAAAATCCTCACCAGTTATATCATATTTTTCTTCTAAGAGCTTTAAAACTCCTTTTTTCATCTTTTCTTTTTCATCATCATCATCAACAGGAATACTACCAATAACTATATTTAATTGCTGAGCATTAATGCCTTCTCCTAATTTTTTCTTAATTTGATCCTGAGCTAAGTGAGGTAGAAGGTCACTAATATAAAATACTGGGTCATTTTCATCTTCACCAATGTTAATATTTATTTTACTTCCATCTTCTTTAATTACAACCCCGTGTAAAGCTAAAGGTGTAGTAACCCACTGATATTTTTTTATTCCACCATAATAATGAGTATTAAAGAGGGCTAAATCTCCATCTTCATAAAGAGGATTAGGTTTTAAATCAATACGAGGAACATCCATGTGTGCTCCTACTATTCTTAAACCTTCTTCTAAATCATTTTCACCAATAACTGCAGCAATTAATGCTTTTTCTCTGTTAACTGCATAGACTTTATCTCCTGTTTTTAGTGAATCTATTTCTTCAATATTTTTA
The DNA here is from genome assembly GCA_051744825.1 of Bacillota bacterium. Lineage (GTDB taxonomy): Bacteria > Bacillota > Halanaerobiia > Halanaerobiales > DATFIM01 > DATFIM01. The sequence goes on from JBNJDL010000178.1 coordinate 589, forward strand.
AATCCTTCATCTTCAAGGAGCTCTATTGAGCTTCTTACAAATTCTCTTTCAGTTTTATTTTCTGAAAGAAATTTTCCATATTCATCATTAAAAATAAAAATTTCTTCTTTTTCTGCTTCTGTCATTTCCAACCAGGCATTTTTTGCTTCATAAGCTTTGTTTTCACTCATATTTTATTCCTCCTATTTAAATAACTACTTTAATATTATATATTAAAAACTTTAAGATATCAATAATATTTTTGAAAATTTTGCATTTTAACTCCTATAAGTATAATATTTATAAATTTGTTTTTATTCTTATTCAAAACAAAAAAAATAGGGAAAGTTAAAAAAACAGCCCCGGCTTTTATCCAGGGCTGTTTATAAAAATAATATTTATGGAAGGTCTTTACTGAAATCTGTCATCATCTTATCTCTAAGATTATAAGCTTTGTGTAAAGCTCTTAAAGCTTGACCATTAGAATAAGAAGTAAGTAATTCTTGAGCTTCATCTTTCTTCCCATCTCTGTAGAGTTTATAAGCCATTGCTTCTATGTCATCTACTATTTTATATTGTTTATTCTCAAATTTTTCCCAATCACTTCTAACATCTTTACCGATTTCTTCATAATTATTTAGGGCAAAATTAGCAACCGAGCGGAAAGCCCAAAATGCAGATTCATCATCATAGTTGGAATTTGCAATTTGATATTCCTCAGGAATTTCAGTAATGCCATGATAATAAGGAATATAAGGACTAGCTAAAGGTGTAGAAATTGATACCCACTGTATGCCACCAATTTCAACAGGTAACCATCCTTTTAATTGCATAACATGAGATTCTATAGTACTTGAAGTTCCGACACCTCTTTCACCACTATCATTTCCATATGTATCATATTTTGTACCTTGATAATGGTAGCGCATAAATTCTTTTGCATCTGCTGCTGATATTTTTTCATCTGCTTCAGCAAACATAGGATAATTTTTCTCTTCAGCATCAAAATCACCAGAAGGAGTAAAGAAATCATATCCACCCCATACTCTTCTGTAATTATAATCTTCATAATCTTTGGCAGTTCCATATGCTTTAGCAAAGTCAAATTCTCCATCAGCATCAGGATTATAAAGATCATTTTCAACAGCAAAATCAATTAAATCTTCTGAACCCATATAATTTTGTGAATCTAAATCAACTTTACCTATTCTCATTGCATTAGCACCAACAAAATATTTGTCATCTGGAATACGTACAGCTACCCAATGGTGTCCTCCTCCATTTTCTAAATACCAAACTTCTTTTTTATCAGCAACTGCTACTCCAAAGGTTTCACTTGCACCTTTTTTTTCAATAATTTCACCAATAAGTTTTATTCCTTCTTTAGCAGAATCTGCTCTTTGAGCTACAATAGTTGTAAGAACATTTTCTCCTAATCCATCTTTTACTAATGGATCAGCTTCAGCAGCCTTTTCATTTTGAGATGTTGTGGTAGTAGCACTTATCCCGACAAATTTAGAATTAATAGCCGTTTCATGAAATCTTCCATAATCTGTATTATATTCTTCAACAGATATATATTTATGGGTTTTTTCTGGCAAATCCCATTCCAAACCATTAATAGATTTTATAGTTTCTCCTTTTTCATAACTTTTAGATTCATTAATTTTTAGATGTTTAGCATTGTTAGGAGAAAAATCTTCATTCCTAGCTAATAAAATAGAACCATCTTCTGTAGCATTTTTACCAACAATTAACATCGTGCATTCTGCACCTACTGCAGAACCAATTGTAAAAACAAATAAAAATGTCAACATAATACTTAAAAATAATTTTTTTCTTTTTTGTAAATACCTCATTTTAATACCTCCACTTATAATTTTAGAAAATATCTACAATATTTGTAGACTATTTAAATTATTATGCAAATAATATACCAATTATAAAATTGCAAAAATATATTTTAAACATTTTGTAAACACTATTATCTCAAGGAATTATTATTTAAAAATTAAATATAAATTTTTGTTTAAAATAGGTGCAAAAAAATTTACAAATTATTTTGAGATATTTTTCACTTTTTCCCTTAAATTACAAAAATCCTTTATAATAGATAGATTATTATTTAACCTATCTATTATAAAGGAATATTTAAAATATCAAATACTATTTTTCAATTTATCTTTATTTGTTATCTTTATAATCTTTTTTACCTTTAACTTCATCTTCTACATCATCATTACCACATTCAGGACATTCAAGATTTCCTCCATGTCTTCTTCTATGTCTACCCCAAGCACGTGGGCGAGAAAATTCTTCATCACATTCTGGGCAATAATAACTTTTTTTAGCTAATTTGTAATCTCCACCTTCAAAACGAATTGCTTTACCATCAATCAAAGCATCTGCTATTTTTCTTCTAGCAGCAGTTAAAACTCGTTGGAAGGTAGGACGAGATACCTCCATTTTTTCTGCACATTCCTGTTGTGTTAATTTCTCCTGATCTTTTAACCTAATGGCCTCAACCTCTTCAATACTAAGATTAATTTCTTTTAGTTCTCTCATAGGTATTCCGGCAGGTTTAAAAAAGGTTACATCTGGAATGTATTCTACTCTTCTTTGCTTAGGTGGTCTAGCCATAACTACTCACATCCTCCCTTACTTTAATTTTTTCTCTGCTACCATTCCTAATACTGCAATTGCATCTTTAGAAGTTGAATAAGGTGGAGCATAGGCTAAATCTACCTGAAATAAGTCATTAGCTGTTAATCCACTGTATATAGCAGTATTAAGAACATCTATTCTTTTATCAGCTCCATTTTCTCCAATTACTGTTGCTCCAATAATTTTATTACTTTCTTTATCAAATATACCTTCAATTACCAAAGGTTTTACATCAGGATAATAACCAGCATGGTCAGGGGCTTTGATTTTTACTTTTTCTACTTCAAAACCATTTTCTTTTGCTTCAGTTTCTAATAAACCAGTTCTAGAAACTGTTAAATCAAAGACCTTTGTTATTCCTGTTTTTAAAATACCTTTATGTCTATAATTGCCTCCAGCAGCGTTTTCACCCGCTGTTCTCCCTTGTTTATTAGCTGTAGAACCTAGAGGAACCCAGGCTGATTTATCAGTTATTAAATCTTTACTTTCTGCACAATCTCCAGCAGCATAAATATCTTTTGCAGAAGTTTCCATTTTTTCATTAACAGCAATTGCTCCTGTTTCACCAATTTCTATTCCAGCCTTTTTAGCTAATTCAATATTAGGTTTTACTCCAATTGACATTAATACTAAATCACTTTCTATTTCCTTATCATTTTCAGTTATAACTTTTTTTACTTCCTTATCACCAGCAAATTCTTTTACTCCATCACCAGTTATTAAATTTACTCCTTTATCTTTTAGATGATTTTCTACAATCTCTGACATATCATCACTGATTATAGGTAAAACATGTGGCAATTTTTCTATTACAGTAACTTCCAAATCACATTCTTTAAATGATTCTGCCATTTCTAAACCAATTAGTCCTGCCCCGACAATAGTAGCTTTATTAATATCCTTATTAGCTAATACTTCTTTTATTCTATCTGCATCTCCTACAGTCCTAAGGGGAAGAATATTTTCTAGTTCATGGCCTGGAATAGGGGGCATTATAGGACTAGCACCTGTTGTAATTATTAGCTTATCATAACTATATTCTCCAGTTTTTAAAGTGTTTAAGTTTTTATATTTTAGTTTTTTCTTTTCTTTATCTATATCAATAACTTCATGTGAAATTCTTAAATCTACATTATATTTTTCACTAAACTCTTCTGCAGTATTAATTACAACTTTTTCTCGATTTTCAACTACTCCAGATATATAATATGGTAATCCACATCCAGCATAAGAAATGTCATCATCTCTTTCAAATAAGATAATCTCAGCTTCCTTATTTTCTCTTCTAGCTTTTGCAGCTGCACTTGTTCCAGCAGCTACTCCACCTATTACTGCTATTTTCATTTCTACCCCTCCATATTTATAATATATTTTCTAAATAACGCATATAAATTTACTCAAGATTATTAAAAAATTATAAGGCTATTAATTATATACCCCCATAGCCTATGTATATAATATCATATCTAATTAAAAACTTAAAGGCCTACCTTGTTAACTGGAATTTCCCTATTTTAAAAAATTTGCTTAAAATCAAACAAAATAGATAAATAGCGAATTTTATTAATTATTTGTTAATACATCTCAATGAGCTGAAACAAGAATTAAGGCCTAAAAACAGGATGTTTTTAGCTTAGCTTGATACAGGGAT
>JBNJDL010000179.1:0-4832 GCA_051744825.1 Bacillota bacterium
TTGTTTATTGAATTTTGTAAAAATTTTAAATACTTTTCAGTTTTGTTATATTTTCTTGTGGTGATTTCACTAATAAATATATATATTTTCTTTTTATTCTTATTTATTAATTTAATAATAATCTTATATATGATCTAAGTCAATGGAGTTTAATTGTTTTAACAAAACGTTAACATTTATTTAACAAAAGTAACCAAATATAAAATTCTTATAATCAATATTTATTATTATAATAAAATTAAATGCTCAATTTCACCATTAACAAAAAAAATAAATTAGAAAAATTATATTAAATTGAAAAAAGGAGTAGAAAAACAATAGTAAATAAAAAATCAATAAAAGTTCGAGATAGAAAGTAAAATAGTTATATTAGTAATTTAATATAACATTTTGAAGATATTTTTTTTAGATACAATATTGGATTTTATAACAAAAGAATAATTATTAAAAGAGATTGATAAATTAACATTCAATCTAGAAATAGCAAAATTGTTTCTTTTTTAAACCAATATTTGATTTTAAATAAAAATACTAATTTAGTAGGTAAAATTTATTTATAATATAAAAAATAAGGCCCTTCATCTCAATTATAAAATAGATGAAGAACCTTATTATATTATTATGATATATAATTTTGCAATTTAGAATTAACCCAATCTTTTATAGGTTTTTCTTCCCTAGAAAGAATGACTAATTGTGAACTGCTCTTTTTACTCTCTAATGGATAATAATTAATTTCATTTCCAATCATATCAATATAATAATATCCACTCTTTGTTCTAATAAATCCTTTAACTCTAAATATTTTTTCTGATAGCTCTTTTAAAAATTTTATTATTTTTTTAATTTCAACTATTTCTTTAAAATCAAAACAATAAGTTAATGGTCTATTACTTTTTTTATTAATAGTATCTTTATTAATATCTTTTTTTCCTCTTAATATTTCCAAAGAAAGATATTTATCTAATTGATTTAAATCAAATTTACAGTAAGATGTTTCAATTATTTTAGCATAATAATTAAGACTTTTAATCTTTTTCTTTGCTTTTTTAAGAGTTATATGATCAACTAAATCTGTTTTATTAATTATTATTAAATCACTGAATAGTATTTGTTTTTCAACTGCTTGAGTAGTGTTTATAAGTTTTAGTATATTATTAGCATTCACTACACAAATACTCCCTTTATAAATAAATGCTTTATCATTAAGATCTCTTGTGGTTTCTATGATCTTATCTAAGTTAGAAGGATCTGATAACCCTGAGGTCTCTACAAATATCTTATCAAGTTCATCATAATTTAAAAGCTCTATCAAGGCCTTTATGAAGGAATTTTCTAAACAACTACAAAAAATTGAACCATTGTTAATTTCTATTAAATTCATTTTTTCTTTTTCAATCAGTTTGCCATCAATTCCTATTTTACCAAACTCATTTATTACAACACCAGTATTTATATTTTCATATTTTTCTGCAAATTTTTTTAATAAAGTTGTCTTTCCAGAACCTAAGAATCCCGTTATTATATATAGGTCTTTTACTTCTTTCCTTTTACTCAAGATGATAACTCCTTTATTATTGAGTTTTCTTTTTAATTTTATTAATTATATCTTCCTGTAGCTGTTGTTTATTAGGAGTCCCTTCATATTTTGATTTTCCATCAATTAATACAGAAGGAATACTTTCTACATCTAACTTTTTCATTCTTGCAACCGACTCTTCTTCTTTAATCTTATATTCTTTAAGATAAATTTTCTCTTTCATCTCATCAGAAATAGCTTCATATACTGAATTAACCATATACTGACAAGGAGCACATGATTTTGAATCTAAAGTGAAAATTTCTATATATACTTTCTCTTCATTTTCATAATCAGGTAATTCAACATCAATTTCTTCTTCTTCAATGTCTTGAAAATCTTCAAGTAAATCATAGGCTTCTTTATTATGTACAACTTCACTGACTGCCTGTATATTTTCTATCGGTGTATCATAAGCTATATCACATCCAGGAGAGAGAATATAACCTTCTTCTCCACCTATATCCATACATTCTAAAGCGTGTTTTTTACATTTTTTAGGAGAACCCATAAGTAAGACAGTTGTTAACTCCATATTTCCCCCAAACGAAATATTGTATTTTTTACTTATATTTTTAACATAATTTAATGAAATATTTTCATCAATAGAAATATTATCTGGATTACTTTGACACATTTCTTCTATATTTTGTTTAGCATCACCACATACAAAGAATGATGAATAAGCTCCTTTTGCTTCTATATAATCAAATACTTCTTTAACAGCTGGTTTTACAATTTTTGCAAAGTCATTGGGAGAAATTTGAGAAGTCATAGGATCTACTAAAGCAATTACATCCATTCCAGCTTCAATATATAACTTAGCAGTTTTCTTTGCAACTTCTTTAGTAAAATTCATTAACTTTATTATATTATCAGGATTATCAAACATTTCCATAAATATATTAGAACCAAGAAGATGCAAACCTAAAGTAAACGGACCTGTAATTAATCCATATAATGCAATTTCATCTCCAAAATCTTTATTAATTTTTTGCATAGCATCAAGAATTATTGGAAAACGTCCTTCATCTCTCTTTGGAATATTTAAATCATTAATATTTTTACCTTCATTAAGAGGATGTCCTATTACAGTAGGAGGATTATCCTTATTCCACTGTAGTTCACATCCTAATATTTCTGCCTCTACTTGTAAGTCAAATATTATTGGAATTCCATCTGGTTCATATAATTCAATAGCTTTGGTTACACCCTCTACTATTAAATCAACATCTTTTAAATAATCTTCAGCTTCAACTCCTAAAAGTTTACCACCATGACAACCCACAAAAGGTACCCATGGTATTCTTTCGGATTTATTACCTTCTATTGTATTGAAAAGAATTTCCTTAGGTTTCATTGACTTCCTCCTTTATCTCCTTTAATAAATAATCTAACTCTAATTCTTTTAATTTTTGCTTTTTGGGAATTCCATTGCTATTCCAGTTTCTCACATTATAATAACCATCTAACATTTCATCTAGTTTAACAGTTAAGTTCTCTTTGTAGATTTCATCAGTTAATACTCCATCTTTTTCTTTATATACATTCACAGGTTCATTAAGAAATCGTTCTGGCAATTTATCATCTTTTCTACTCATACCATGTCGATTGTTATACATTCTTTCTAAATTAATAATTCTTTCTCCTACTTTCATTAAACTTTTAAAATTATAATTAAAACTTTCATCAAACTTATTTAATCCTTCTATAATATCTTCTACATCTAAGGCATATCCCTCTAAAGTAGAAAACTTACAAATTCCTAAGGCATCCGAAATAGCAGAGAATTCCTCAGTTAATTTAAGCATTTCGGGTTTATACTTTTGTGAAAACACATTAAGAATATCAGAATCACTATTAGGAAAATATTTATTAGCAATCTTTTCATTTTGAGTTTGATCTATTGTAGAAAGTCCATATAGATGATCTGCTCCTCTATTTGATGTAGCATGCCCTAAAGCCAGTCCTCTATTAGTTCTAGGTTCCTGTTGAGGTGTTTCTAAACCTTTTACATGTAAAGCAAATTCCTGTGTTTTAGGATCAATTTTTTTACTAGCCCTCATTACACCTTCAGCCAATATATCCCCTAAGCCTTCACGATTTATTATCATTTTCAATATTTTTATTATTGCTTCTTTGTTACCCCAACTTAAATCTAGATCAATATCATCTAAATAACCCTTTTGATAACATTCCATAGCAAAAGCAATTACTACTCCAGAAGAAATAGTATCTATACCATTTTCATCACATATTTCATTTGCATATATTATCATTTCCATATCTTCATTGCCTACCATAGGTCCAAATGAATCTATTGTTTCATATTCGGGTCCTTCTGTTTCACATTGATATGGTCCGGTTTCCACTCTAGAATGTCTTGAACATCTTATTGGACATGCGTAACAGCCACTATTTTTATATACATATTGATCAAGTGCTTGGGCATTTATCTTATTTTGGTCTTTTACCTGAACCTCCTGATGATTTTTGGCTGGAAGGTCTCCTCTATGATTTTTGAAATTAATTAAAATAGGAGTTCCCCAATCCCTATATTCAACTGCTGAAGGGTGATCTTTTAATTTTTTTGCCTTTTTAATAGCTGTCATTTTAAATTCAGTATTAAATTCAACCTTTTTAGAGGCATTTACTACCACAGCTTTTAGGTTTTTAGAACCCATTACAGCCCCCATTCCACATCTACCAGCTGCTCTTCCCTCATTTACAATAATGGAAGAAAACCTTACTAGATTCTCACCCGCAGGTCCAATACTTGCCACCTGAGCCTTTTTATGTTTTTTCTTTAATTTTTCACTTACTTCACTAACTTTGTTATTCCATAAATTATCAGCTGATTTTATTTCAATATTATTATCATTTATGTACAAATATACTGGTTTTTCAGCTTTTCCTTTAATAACTACTGCATCATAACCAGCTCTCCTTAATTCTGGTCCAAAAAAGCCTCCTGAATTTGCATATCCATAAGCATTTGTAGAAGGAGATTTTGCTGTAACAGTAAATCGAGCTGAGGTAGGCCATGCAGTTCCAGTAAATAATCCAGTTGAAAATATTAAAATATTTTCCGAATCAAATGGTTTAATTTCTGGACCTACATTATCATAAAGAATCTTTGCTGCATAACCACGACTCCCTAAATATTTTAACACTTTCTCTTTAGGACTTTCTTTAATTTCAATTTTTTTACTATCTAAATCAATATAAGCTGTTAAAAACATTCCTATCACCT
>JBNJDL010000180.1:0-4820 GCA_051744825.1 Bacillota bacterium
AATTCATTTTTTAGCAATTATAAAAAAGCGGTGTTCTTTTATATCAATGAAACCTTTTTCTTGGATATGATTATGCAATTTCTTCAAAGAATTATAATACTTTTCTACATTGAAATCTTCTATCTGCCAGGGTACTGCTTTTAAATAATAAATAACAGCACCTATATCAAAAAACCTTAATTTGGGGAAATCCTCTTTCTCTTCTATTATTGTGAAACCTTCTTTTTTCAATTCATTAACTGCATAATTTAAATTCCATTTAGGCATCCCAAAATCTTCATTTGCTCCTAATAATTTATTTAGTTCAATACAATTTTTTCCTCCAACTTGCTGGGTTATGAAATACTTATTTTTTTTTATAACTCTTTTTACCTCGTTTACTTCATAATCTTCATGACGATTTATTATTAAATCAAAAAAATCATTATCAAAATTTAATTTCTTATCTTTTTCAACCTTAACCACATTTACACCTAAGGGTTTTAATTTTTCTTTTGCAATATCTAAATTAGGTTCATAACCTTCAGTAGCATAGGTATTAGCAGGCAAAGGTTCCAGTAGAGATAAAAATTCTCCTCCACCAGTTCCCATATCTAGCAGAGTATTGGCTTTTCTAATTTTATTCAATATTTTACTTGTATAACTCCATTTCAGTGGAGATTCAACCATTCTTCCTATATCTTCTACATAGGAAAAATCCCAAAAGAAATAGGTATACCTCCACCTCAATAAAATTATAAAAATCTCCTCCTAATCTTTCTGCAGGTGAATAATACATAGCAATGGTTATGTGTATATAATTGCTCGAACGAGTATTAGCATCTCTGAGCCATTTATAATAATACTGAGATGCTTTACGAGGAGAGCAATTATATACACTACACTTAAACTAAGTCACTAAACTAAGAATTAATCATCAACTTTCTCATTGAATTCCCGCACTTTATCATTATATTCTCCTAACTCATCATTTAACTTTTCAGTCTCATTCATAGCATCAAAAACTTCTAAAGCTTTAATTACAGCAAATGCACCTAAGTAAGTATCTCTATTTTCTTCATTATTAATAGCATTACTTAAGACAATAACCTCACTAATAAGAAAACCAGTTCCCTTTGGCCACCAATTTTCTGCATAAATATGCCCGGCAGAAGGAATAGTAGCTGCCCAAACAGCTGCAGTGTTTTTATCTTTTAAATCTAATAAATCTTTTCTTTCTTTATCAGGCTCCATATAATTTAATTCCCAATAAATTTCTGTATCTCTCAAAGCTTCATTTTTTTCTAAATAATCTACAACTCTTCTCCCACTATTATCTCTAGCAATTGGATCTGCTCCTTTTTCCATTAACATTCTAATAACTTGTGGATTAGAATTATATCTCACTGCATAAATCATAATATTTTTTCCAGTATAAGTTTTCACTTTAACTCTAGCATTGTTTTCTAACAATAAAGCTGTATATTCAGGATTATCTCTATATTTTACAGCATAAAATAAAGCTGTTCTTCCTTTACTATCTCTTAAATTAATACTTGCATCTTTATTAATTAAATATTTAATAATATTCAACTCATTAGATTTTGTAGCATACATTAAAGGAGTTATTCCTTCATTATCTTTATCATTAATTCTTGCTCCATTATCTAAAAGAATTTCTAATTTCTCATAGTCATTTAATTTCTCTGCTCCATGACTAAATACTGTTCTTTCATCTTCATCTCTTGCTTTTATTTTTGCCCCATTATCTATTAACAAATCTAAAATTTCTAAACTGCTATTTTCAATAACTGCAAAAGCTAGTGGACTAACTCCATCCTCATCTTTAGTATTAACATCAACACCATTTCTAAGCATAACCCTAATTGCATTAACTTTATTATAATCTATAGCATCATATATAATAGTTCTATCTTTTTCATATTTAATATTTAAATTAGCTCCATTATTAACTAACATTCTAAAAATTGAATAATCATAATTACTATAACTATCTTTAAATAAATATTTTACTGCTGTTAAATTATTATCATTTTTAATATTTACATTTGCTCCATTTCTTAAAAGTGTTCTTATTATACTTTCTCTCCCTCTTTTTAAAGCAATTAATAAAGCAGTATTTCCATTATTATTTTTCATGTCAATATCTCGACCAATATATGTAAGTATTTCTACAACCTCTGGGTTGTCATTATATGCTGCTGCAAACATTAGTGGTGTCCAGCCAGCCTTATTTCTATAATAAGTATTTGCTCCCTGTCTTTTTAGATATAATAATACATCAGGATAGGGATTGCTTTTAGCTGCTGCTAAAAAAGGAGTCATTCCATTTTCTGAAACCTGATTAATTTTTGCTCCTTCTTCTACTGCTTTTTTAATCTCTTCTAACTGTCCATGACTACATAATTCAATAAAACTTTCTTCCTCACTCTCCTCAGCCATTAGTGGAGAAGAAAAAAGAAATATAATTGCAAATAAAACACTGCTTAATAATATTAATTTTTTTTTATTCATTATCCTTACCTCCATTAAATAAAATTTATTCATAGCTAGATTTTTCTAAAAAATCAGTAAAATCTTCTATTTCTGTTAATAATTTATTATTAGTTTCATCTAATTCACTTTTGATTCTACTTGCTAAGGTTAAATATTTCTTTTTCATATTTCTCTCCCTTCCTTTATTATTACTTCCAGTAATGATTCTTTACAATCTTTAAGATCTACTAAATCAACTTTAAAATCAGTATACTCACCAATTATTTCACCATATGCTTTGTAAAATACAGAATCATCTATACCTTCAACTGCTAAGTCAATATCTGAACTTAAATGAAATCTATCTTTATCTAATAATGAACCAAAAACTATTACTTTATCAACATCATATTTATTTTTTAATAAATGAGCTATTTCTCTAACTTCTCTCCAGGCTAAATCAAACTTCTTATCTATTTTCTCCTGATTATCTTTAAATAATAAAGGATATTTATCTCTTATTTCTCCCATAAAAACACCTCTCTTCTTTATTATATTCAATTTTGAGGTTTTAATATTATTTAGTTTTACAGTATTATTATACCATAGTTTGGTATATCTACAAAAATGATTTCTAGAATTTCTTTATTTTATTTTTCAAAAATTATATAATATAAAAAAGACTAAGAAAATTTAAGGAGGAAATTTATGCCTACTGAAAAGATATTAATTCTTGAGAACGAATTTGAAGCAGGAATAATGGAAGAATTATTAGAGGAAAATGATATTCCTTATGTAATGCAATCTTATGTTAATGGACCTTATGATGGAATCTGGAAATCTCAAAAAGGATGGGGCCATATAGAGGCAGACCCAGAGTATAAGGAGGAGATTTTAGAACTATATAAAAACATACAAGATAATAATTAATTTCTAAATTATACTTCTAATTTAGCTCTCATTATTTTTAAACTTTTAAAGGAGGGATAAATTATGCTACAAAAAAAGTTTTTAGATATGATTTTTAGTAAAATTACTGGAGCTAATTTTGAAGTAAAATACTGGGATGGAGACCAAAAAAGTTATGGAGAAAAAGATAAAGAAAATCCAGAATTTAAGATAACTTTAAACGAAAAATTGAATTTTAATGAAATCCGTAAAAAGCCACAACTGAAACTTGGTGAAGCTTATATGGATGGTAAAATCGATTTAGATGGTGACCTTCGCGAAGTTTTAGAGGTGGGTATTAAAAATGCATCTAAATTAAAAGATAAAGTAGATAATTTTACTCCTGATAAGTTTTGGGAAAGACAGAAGGAAGCTTCTTTTGAAGAACAAAAAGAAGGGGTTCAGGATCACTATGATTTAGGAAATGACTTTTTCAGTCTCTGGCAGGACAGTACTATGACTTATTCCTGTGCCTACTTCAAGTCTAAAGATGATGATCTAAAAACTGCTCAAGAACAAAAATTAGAGCATATTTTAAAGAAATTAAATCTTAAAAAAGGGGAAAAATTACTTGATATAGGTTGTGGCTGGGGTTCACTGGCTATAAAAGCTGCAAAGGAATATGATGTTAAAGTATTAGGTATTACTTTAAGTGAAGAGCAAGTTAAAGGAGGCAATGATAAAATAACTAAAGAAGGACTTGAAAATCAGGTAGAGATTAGAAAAGAAGATTTTCGTGATTTAGCCAAAAAAAATGTAGAATTTGATAAAATAGTCAGTGTAGGTATGTTTGAACATGTTGGTGAAGAACATATTCCAGAATATTTTGAAGCTGTTAAAAAAATGCTAAAAGAAGGTGGCTTATCCTTGCTTCATACTATTACTCATCTGGAAGAACAGCCTTCGCATCCCTGGGTAGAAAAATATATCTTCCCTTGGGGCTATATACCTTCTTTAAGAGAAGTAATTTGGGAATTACCCAAACATAAATTTCATCTTTTAGATGCAGAGGATATAGGCTATCATTATTCACTAACAGCTGAACGATGGTTGAATAATTATGAAGAAGTTACTGACAAAGTAAGAGAAATGTTTGATGAAAGATTTGTAAGAAGATGGAGGATCTTTTTAGCAGGTGTTGTTAATACTTTCCGTTATGCTGATACCTCTGTTCATCAAATATTGTTTTCTAATGGGAAAAATATTGACTTGCCTTTAACTAGAGAATATATCTATAGTGATTAATGATAACAGTTAAGTTAAAGTAAAAAATAAGTGTATATAATTGCTCTCCTCGTAAACATCTCATCTTACTGTTTATATGGCTCCGAGATGTTAATACTCGTTTCGAGCAATTATATACACTTTTCTTTTCTCTAATCTGCTATCTTTAAAAA
>JBNJDL010000181.1:0-4799 GCA_051744825.1 Bacillota bacterium
TTATAAATTCAGTAGTTTTAATTAATGATACTAATAGTAGTATTCATCAAAATATAGTAGAATATAAAAATTTAAGAGAAGATTTTAGTGAAAATAAAACTAAATTAAAGAAAACAAAAAATAAAATGGATTTAATTAGTAAATTATCACATGAATTTAAAACTCCTCTTAATTTAATATTTTCCTCAGTTCAAATGTTGAAATTATATAATAAGAACAATAGTGAAGAATCATCTAAAAATGAAGAACGTAATAAAATTGATAAATATACAGAGATTATAAGTCAAAATTCTTATAGAATGTTAAGATTAGTTAATAATTTAATTGATTTAGTGAAAATAGATGTAAATTCTTATAATCTCAATTTTAAAAATATTGATATTGTAAAATTAGTTAAAAATACAACCGATTCAGTAAGAGATTATATTGATCACAAAAAGAGAAAAATTAACTTTAATTCTAAGATTGAAAAAAGAATAATTAAATGTGATCCAGTTAATATAGAAAGAGTTTTATTGAATTTACTTTCTAATGCAGTTAAATTTACTAATAAAGGCGATAAAATAGTTATTGAATTAACAGAAAAAGAGGGTATGATTGTAATTTCAGTAATTGATTTTGGAGTTGGAATGAAAAAAGAGGAATTAAAATATATTTTTGATGAATTTAATCAAATAGACGATACTTTAAGTAAAAATAGTGAAGGTAGTGGTTTAGGTTTATCAATAGTAAAGGCTATTATAGAAAAACATAATGGTGATATTCAAGTAGAAAGTGAATTTGGAAAAGGAACAAAGTTTTCTATATTTTTACCTGATAAAAAACTTGAAGATGAAGAGGCTGTTGAGAATATTTATGATGAAAATAGTGATTTGAACAGAACCGCTCTTGAATTATCAGATCTTTAAGCTGTGAGGTGAAAAATGTTTTTGGAAGAAAAAAATAATATTGTTATAATTGGTGGAAGCAACTATGATTTAAAAGCCTATAGTGAAAATTATATTAGATACACTTCAAATCCTGGAAAAGTAGAGACAAGTCTAGGCGGAGTAGGTAGAAATATAGCTGAAAATTTAGGTATTTTAGGTGAAAATGTTACTCTGCTTTCAGCTGTTGGTGATGATCATTTTGGCAAAAAATTATTAAAGGAAACTAAAAAGTCCAAAGTTAATATAAGTAGTATTAAGATAGTTGAAGATATAAAAACAGGTTTATATTTGGCTCATTTAGATAAAGATGGAGATTTAATTGCTGCCATTGCAGCTATGGAGATTATGGATTATATTGATAAAAATTACATAAAAGAAAAGATAGATATAATAAAAAATGCAGAATTGTTAATTATAGATACAAATATACCTGCTGAAAGCATTGAATATGCATTGAAACTCAGTAATGAATTTAATATAACTAATTTAGTAGAAACTGTTTCAGTTGATAAAACGAAAAAGTTAAATAATCTTTTAAATTATATAGATTATTTAACTCCTAATTTAGATGAAGTTGAGAGCCTTTTTAATTTAAAAAATGACTCTGTGTGTGAATTTAATGAAAGAATAGCAAGAGTTAAAAGAGAATATCTTAAAAGAGAAGAACCTGTAACGATATTTGTAAGCTGTGGAGAAAAAGGTGTATTAATTTTGAGTGAGCAACTAGTAGATTTTCTAGATGCAAAAAAAATTAGTGAAAAAGAGATAAAAGAAACTACTGGAGCTGGTGATGCTCTTCTGGCTGGTATTGCACATAGCCTGGTGAAAGAGAAAAGTATAAAAAGAGCAGTAAAATTTGGAATGAAAGCAGCTGTTTTGACTATAAAAAGTAATTACACAGTTAATCCTGATCTAAAAAAATTATTAAAGGAGGACTAAGTGATGTTTGAAAATATTAAGAAATATCTTGATATAAAAGATGAAGTTAAAAAAGGTCTTGAAAATGGGAAGCCTATTGTCGCTTTAGAATCAACTATAATTGCTCATGGTATGCCTTATCCACAAAATATTGAGACTGCTATAGAAATTGAGAATATATTAAGAGATAAAGGTGTTATCCCGGCAACTATTGCTATAATTGACGGAAAAGTGAAAATAGGATTAAGCAAAGAAGAAATAGAATATTTAGGCCAATCTGAAAATATTGCTAAAGTTAGTAGAAGAGATTTCCCAGTTGTTTTAGCTCGCAAAAAAAATGGTGCTACTACTGTTGCAGCAACAATGATTGCTGCTAAGATGGCAGGTATAAAAATTTTTGTTACTGGTGGAATTGGTGGGGTTCATCGAGGAGCAGATAAAAGCTTTGATATTTCTGCAGATTTAAATGAATTAAAAGAAACTTCAGTTGCTGTTATTGCTGCTGGAGCAAAATCAATTCTTGATATAGGTTTAACTTTAGAAAAGTTAGAAAGTTTTGGAGTTCCAGTTCTATCTTATCAAACAGAAGAATTTCCAGCATTTTATAGTCGAAAAAGCGGTTATAAAGCAGATTATAAAGTAGATTCTGCACTTGAGGCAGCAAAAATCATTAAGGCAAAGTGGGAGAGTGGTTTAGAAGGAGGTTTGCTTCTTGCTAATCCAGTTCCTAAGGAAGATGAAATTGAATATGATTTCATTAATAAAAAAATAGAGCAAGCTGTAAAAGAAGCTGAAGAAAAAGATATTAGTGGAAAAGAACTAACACCATTTTTGTTGGACAGAATAAAAGAAATTACTGATGGAAAAAGTCTGGAGACAAACATTGCTTTAGTTAGAAATAATGCTTTAGTTGGTGCTGAAGTTGCAAAAGAGTTAGCTGATTTAAATTAAATATTAATAAATAAATGATGAAGAAGCGGTGATATTAATCACCGCTTAAATAATGTATTAACTTTATTGCTTTGCCCCTCCATACCTGAATAACTTAGCAAAATCATTAGGTAAGATTTCATTTTCTTCTATTGCTTTAGCTATTTTTTCTTCATTATATTTTACTTCTCGACTAAGAAAATCTATACTATCTTCAGTTATATTTAAAATTATATAAGTTGCTCGCGGATTGCCATGCTTAGGTTTTCCTGCACTACCGACATTAACTATATACTTTCCATTAATTACTTTAAAATAAGGTAAGTGGGTATGACCACTTAAGAGTATATCGAAATCATATTCATCTGCAATTTCTTTGACTTCCTTACTTTCTGCATATAAATATTCATTGTTTTTGCGGGGACTGCCATGTACTAAATAAAGGTCCCAGCCTTCGATATTCATTCTTTTTTCTCCAGGAAGATTTTTTAGCCACTCTTTATTGTCTTCATTTACTTCATCTTGAGTCCAGAAAAGAGAGCGATTTGCATTTTCTGTTTCTTCTTTAGTATCATAATCACAACCACAGGCCATGAGTTCTTCGCCTGTACTTTCATCATAATTTCCCTGAATAGTAAAAATATCTTCTTTTCTAATAAGATCTATTACTTCATTTGGATAAGGAGCATAGCCAACCAGATCTCCTAAACATATAGTTTTATCTACATTTTGTTTTTCAATATCTTTTAAAACTTTTTTTAAAGCAAATATATTTGCATGAATATCAGAAATAAAAGCAATTTTCATTTTTTTCACCTCTTAATTATTAATTGATTAAGCTGCTAATTTTTCACTATTTTTAAACCAATGTGTTGTTTTATTTGCAATTCTAACTAATGTTAACATCAAAGGAACTTCAACAAGTACACCGACAACAGTTGCTAGAGCTGCTCCAGAAGTCAAACCGAAAAGACTTATAGCAGTAGCTACTGCTAGTTCAAAGAAATTGCTAGCTCCAATCATACTGGCAGGGGCGGCAATGTTATGTGGTATTTTCCAGAATTTAGCCCAAATATAAGCAATAAAAAAGATGAAGAAAGTTTGAATTATTAAAGGTATAGCAATTAAAACAATATGTTGAGGATTATTTACAATAACATCACCTTGAAAAGAAAAGAGAATAATAAGAGTTAAAAGTAATCCTATGATTGTAAAGTTGCTAATCTTATCTAAAAAGACATTTTCAAACCAATCTTTGCCTTTCTTTTTAACAAAATATTTACGAGATAAGTAACCGGCTGCTAACGGAATAACGATAAATAGAGCAACTGAAATAAATACAGTTTCATAAGGTACATTTATATTGCTTACACCTAATAATATTTTTACGAGAGGGGCATAAGCAATCAATAGTATTAGATCATTAACAGAAACTTGAATTAAAGTATAAGCAGGGTCACCATCTGTTAAATAACTCCAGACAAAAACCATTGCAGTACAGGGAGCTGCTCCCAGTAAAATTGCTCCTGCTATATAGTCTTGAGCAAGTGTTGCAGGAATAAAATTAGCAAAAATAACTTTTAAAAATAACCAGGAAAAAAAGAACATTGTAAAAGGTTTGATAAGCCAGTTAACTGTTAATGTTACTATTAATCCCTTTGGCTTTTTACCAGCATCCATAATACTTTCAAAATCAATTTTGGCCATCATTGGATAAATCATAAGCCAGATTAAGATTGCTACTGGAATTGAAACATGGGCATACTCCATTTTACTCAAAAAATTAGGGAAAGCTGGAAAATTACGTCCAATAAAAACACCTGCTATAATACAAAGTGCTACCCAGATAGAAAGATATTTTTCAAAAAAGTTTAATCCTCCATCTTCCTTTTTTTTCAATTTACCTTTTTCTTTCATTTGAATTATCACCTCTTATTTATTATTTAGTTAAATATTACACCTATTTTGTTCTTTTACTTCTTTTGCCTTTTCTCCAACTTTTTGTAATCCTAGATCTATGAA
>JBNJDL010000182.1:0-4775 GCA_051744825.1 Bacillota bacterium
GTAGGTATAACTATTTCCTGACCAGGATAAATTAAATCAGGGTTTTCAAGGTTATTTACTCTAATAAGCTCTGATATGTTTATATCAAAATTAGAAGCAATTTTTCCTAACACTTCTCCTCTTTTAACTTCATAGACATAATTATCACTTTCTGTTTCAACAGCGATTATTCTTCCTTTACGCTCTGGAGCAATTGTACCTTTTTCAGAAATATAATCCATTAATACTTCCTCTAGACCTCCAGCTAAAAGATCTGTTTCTGCATCCTCAAACATTGTATATCCATCTCCACCTGCTGCCATAAAGTCATTTGTAGCAACTTTATAAGTCTTATCATGATCAAGTGCTTTTCCATTAACTTCTATCTCTAATACCCTTTCTCCAGCAGGCCTATCTTCAGCAAAAACAAATGACATTCCAGCAACCTGTGGGAATAAACCTTCATGAGCAGGATATTTACTTAAACCATGTTCAACTGCTTCAAGTAAAGTTGAGCCTTTTATTTCTTTTACTTCTACAATATTTCCAAATGGTAAAACAGATACTATTTCCCCTCTTGTTATTTCGCCTTTATCAATTGAAGCTCTTATTCCTCCACCATTTGTTATTGCTACATCAGCATCAACTGCAGCTAACATTGCATCTCCTAAAAGACTTCCTAAGTTAGTTTCTCCTGTTCTTACATATTCTCTTTCACCATTTAACTCAACTGTAGTTTCTCCAACTACCTTAGATGTAATTTCTTCATTTTCAGCTTTTATTTCTTCTACTAATTTTACAACTTCTTGATCTTTTTCAATATCTGCTGATTCTTCCTTTGTAAATAAACTAGCAGATATCTCACTTATTTCATTGTCACTTACACTAACATCAACTATACCTACATTTTTATCATATTCACCGGCCTGTACTATAAGTACATCATTAACCATTTTTCCCTCTTCTAAAATATGATGACTATGGCCATCTACTATAAGGTCTATTCCTTCTACCTCTTCTGCTACATCTATACTTGTATAATCACTACCTTCACTCATTCCTAAATGGCTTAAGGCAATAATCATATCTGTTTTTTCTTCAAGTTCTTCTACCATTTCTTTTGATACTTCTACTGGATCTAAAAATTCCAAACCCTCCAGAAGTTTTGGATGAGCTTTATAAGCTGTTTCTGGTGTTGCTAAGCCAAAAATACCTACTTTAAAACCATCAATTTCTTTAATTACATAATCATCTACTAACTGTGGCTCAAGATTAGCTCCAAGTACAGGAAAATCTGTCATTTCATTTAATTTTTGAAGTTGTTCCTGTCCAAAGTTGAAATCATGATTTCCAACTGTTAGAGCATCATATCCCATATGATTTAAAATTCTAACAATACTTTCCCCTTCCGATAAATTAACTATATTCTGACCGTGAAAGGTATCTCCAGCATCTAATAAGATTACCTCTCCTTCTTCACGATAATCATTAACTATTGTTGATACTTTAGCAAAACCCATACCAGCATAATCTCCCTCTTCTACACGACCATGAGTGTCATTTGTGTGTAAAATGGAAAATTCAAGATCCTGGGCCATAACTCCAGAACTAATAAATACTAAAGCCAGGGTAAAAATAAATACCTTCTTAAATAAACTTTTTTTCATTTCTTAAACCCTCCCCGTTTTTTTATTATAGCAAATTAATTAAAATTTAAGTAAATTAATTAATTTTGCTATCTTGTTATTATAATTATACATAATATAAAAATATCCTTTTGTATTTTATTTTACAAAAGAAAAAAATGGCCTTTCAGCCATTTTAAAATCAATTATAATTTTTTAGGAAACATGTCCTTTGATAACTGCTTTATTTTCATACATATTATCATCAGCTTCTTTAAATATTTCATTTATATCCTCGGAATTCTTTGTCTTTGTAGCTACACCTAAGGCTAAATCAACATTTATATCTTTATAACTATAATTAGTCATTTCTCGCTGTATTCTTGAGGCAATTTTTTGTGCTGTACTTTTATCAGTGCTAGGTAAAAGAAGCCCAAATTCATCTCCACCCCAACGAGCTAAAATATCTTCTTCACGACAGGAATTTTGTAAAATTTCTGCAGCATGTTTAATTACCTCATCTCCACAATCATGTCCATATTTATCATTAACCTTTTTTAAATTATTTAAGTCACCTACTATTATACTAAAAGGAAGATTTCTACTAACATCTAATCGAGACATTTCTTCCTCAAAATATGTTCTATTATAAAGGTCAGTCAAACTATCGTGATAGCCTAAATACTTTATTCTTTTTTCTGCGCGAATCCTTTTTATAGCAGCTGAAGTATGTGCAATTAATAATTCTGTTAACTCTAAATCTACTTCATCAAAATCATTTTCTTTTGTAGATATAACTTGAAATATACCATATTTGTCTATTGGCACAGTCATAGCTGAGCGATAAGTTGATTTTGCAGGGGCAGCATCAGGCTCATCATCTATATTATTAGTCAGTACTGATTCACCCATTTTATATACCTTACCTGCAACACCAGTATTCACTGGAGCTTTTTCATCTATTCCATCATCTTTTACTCCAGAACTTCTGGCTTTAACCACAAACATATTATCTTCCACTATATCTAAAGAGCAAACATCAAAATTTAAAATATTTTCAGCCGCCCTTACAGTTAATTTATAAATTTCATCTTCATTATCTATAGATTCCATTTCTAGAGCAATTTCATGTAATTTTTCAATCTTATTTTTACTTTCTCTAAGATTTTTTTCTAATTTTTTTCTGTCTCTAATATCTCTGTAAAGAGCATAAATACCTACCTTTTCATTCTCTAATTCTATTGGATAGGCCAAATGATAAACATCTATTTTATTTCCTTTTTTATCTATTCTCTGTAATTCTTCTTGCACAATTTCTCCCTTTCGAATACGAGAAGACATATTATAAGCTTTTTCTTTACTTTTATCAGGAATAATTAACTCATTGATTTGCTTTCCAATAATTTCGTTTTTTTCATATCCAAAAAGTTTAGTAAAGCTTTCATTAATATCACGAATTTTACTATTAATATTTAATAAGGCAATAGCATCTGGTGACCTTTCAAATAATTGTTCAAAATATGCTTTTTGTACCTCAAGTTCTTCTTCAGCTTTTTTACGATCAGTGATATCTCTTACTATAACTACTGCCTGGTCTTGACTAATAGCTGTCATTCTTGATTCAAAATACTTTACTTCTCCACTTTTAACCCTCAATTTATATTCTAAAACCTGTAATTCATTATATTTAAGAGTTTTATCTAAGTGTTCACGTATTTTTTTTGCTACTTTATTTGGTAATACATCTTCAAATTTTTTACCAACCATCTTCTGTCTATCAGTATATAAATTTTCTTCATGGCCAGTCCAAATACTTTTATAAACTCCTTTTTTGTTAAATAAAACTAAGATATCTGGTAAAGTTGCTATTATAGATAAAAACCGCTGCTCTCTTTCAATTAAAGTTTTTTCCATCTTTTTCTTTTTAGTTATATCTTCAGCTGAGCATATTAAATATTTAATTTCACCATCTTCATCTAAACTGGGGGTAGCAATTATTGAAAGTAAGCGTTTATTACCATTTTTATTTTTTATCCAAAATTCATCAATTATTTCTTCTTTTTTAGCAAAAACTTTTTTATTAAACGATATTAGCTTTTCAGCCGATTTTTCAGAAAATAATTCTTTAATTTTTTTATTTTCCATCTCTTTTTTCTTATAACCAGCAAATTCTGCATGGGCTTTATTTACCCTACCATAAACTTCAGGACTTTTTAAAAACCATACTTGATTTTGAATATTATTTAATAATAAACGTTGCTCTTCATTAACTTCAGTAATTTCTTTTATAAGTTCAAATTTATAAAATAACATCTCAATATTATTAATTAATTCACTTTTGGTAAATGGTTTAGATAAATAAATTGATAATGAATAAAAGTCATCATCATAAAAAAAGTTATTATCTTCTTTTCCAGTTAAAAATATAAAGGGAATATTTTTTTCTTCCACTATTTTTTCGGCAGTTTCAAAACCATTTAAACTACCTTCAAGTTTTATACCCATTATTACTAAATCAAGTTCTTCAAAATTACAATTACTTAAAGCGTTTTCTCCAGAGGCATAGTCAGCAATAACATTATATTTATAGTCGATTAGTATATCTCTAATTCTTTTTCTTATTAAATTTTTTTCTTCAATTATGACAATATTTTTACTTTTAGCCATATTTATATACCACCTCTGGAAATAAATTCTCTTTTCTAAACTTTTCTATGAAAAATTAAAAAATCCTGCTTTAAATTTTTATTAATTTCCTTTAATTTTATCTTTGAAAATAATATATAAACCAAGCAAAATAAATAATATAGCCCAAATATATTGTAAAAATCCACGATTAAGATATTCGGAGAAAAAATTTATTCCAGCAAAAATGTATAAAGATATTGCTGTATATATAGTCCAATTTATTCCCTCTAAGGTTCTATAATGTAAAAAGCGAACTATCCAAAAAGCTGTACCTAAAAGAAGAAAAAATAATACTCCTTCTAATTTTCCAATATTCCAAAGCTCTACTACTATACTATGTATCCCTATCACTAATAAAACACTAGCCCCAACTGCAAAGCCTACATTTCTACTACTTGAATTTTTACCAGATAAAAAATATAAAACATATAATACAGCTGAAATAATAACTAAAGTTAAATCAACACTAACTACTTCAAAACT
>JBNJDL010000183.1:0-4707 GCA_051744825.1 Bacillota bacterium
TCTTTTCTGATAACTCAAAAGAAAGTCAAGAATCACCTCCAGTATTTTCTCCTGTTGTCACAACCATTGCCTCCTTACAAGTAATTGAAGGTATAAAAGTTTATTTAAATAGAGATGATATTTTATTGAATAAACTACTTGTTATAGACCTTAAAAATAATTCTATTGATACTGTAAAATTAAATTAACTTAGGAGGGGAATTTTAATGAAAAATAATAGCTTTCTTGCTATATTAGATCCAGAAGATAATTTTAAAGAAAAAAATCTGACTCAAACTTTAGCTGAAATGGGTATAAAAACAGATATAATTAAAAGAGAAATAAAAAATGAAAAGTATTTAAGCTCAAAAGATAAGATTGAATATAATAATGATTATAAAAATCTTCGAACTATCAGACTACCTTTTGGAGGAAAAAAAGCATTAAAAAGTAAAGACTTGTGGCCACATCTAAATAAATATATTAGTGAAATAATACAATTTTATGAAGAAGAAAATAAATATCCAGACACAATATATACTAACACTTCTACTGGTGGTTTAGGAGCAGTTATTTTTAATCAAAAAACTAATATTCCTTTTATCTTCTCAACTAATTCCCTGGGAGCACAAAAAATGGATAAATTAAAAATTAATAAAAATAATTTTATGAAAATGATAGATAAATATAAACTGCATAGACAAATTGCTGCTGAAAAAGTAACTATAAATAAAGCTCAAAAAATAGTAATTAAAAATCGGCAAGAAAGATTTGAAAAATATAGTCATCCCCTTTACAAAAATGCTTTAGATATAGAAAATGACAATAAATTTATTATCATCAATCCTAATTCTAAAAATAACCTTAAAAAAAATTATATAAAACTTTTAGAAGAATTATCAAAAGACAAATCAAACACAAATGGAGATTTGAATATACCTGAATATTTTTTAAACCCTGATTTTTATAATGATCAAATCTTATTACATGATTTAAAGGAAAACTATTTTAAAAATAAATAAATTTTTAGATAAAGTTAAAAGGTGAGTGTAATTAAACACTCACCTTCTTTTTTTAATATTTTCTTTTTCCTTCTAAATATAACTCATAAGGTATAGATAAATCTTCAATAAAATCTTCTTCAAAATATTTAGAAAAAACCTGTGATATATATTGGTCATCAGCATAATTTATAATAATATAATCTATATTATTTTTATCTATTAAATCATGGCCTTTCATTATAGAAGCTTTTTTTATAGTTTCTTCTTCTAATTCAACTCCTTCAACTTCAGCCCTTTTAGCTATT
Source organism: Bacillota bacterium (assembly GCA_051744825.1). Classification (GTDB taxonomy): domain Bacteria; phylum Bacillota; class Halanaerobiia; order Halanaerobiales; family DATFIM01; genus DATFIM01. Next base: position 1,289 of record JBNJDL010000183.1, read on the forward strand.
TTATCTTGAATTTCTTCCATTCTATTACTATATTTATCTCTAATAGTATCCTTTACATCTTTTTGTACCTTTTCTCCAAGATATCCAGAATACATCATACTCTGTTTTAAGGTTTCAGGTATTTCTTTTTTTAGAAAATAAGCTACATAAAGTTTAGAATTTTTACTCTTTGCAAGTTTAAAAGCCCTGTCAATTGCTTTTTCAGGTTTAGCTACACTCAAAATAACTAGCATCGTTTTTTTCATTTTTAAATCACATCTCCTAGGCAGAGAATTTATTTTAAATCTTCTATCTATAACATTATATGCATAATAAAATTTAAATGCAAATTAAGGTACTAATTCTAAACCTACTAAAGGCCAATAAAATTCACTTACTAGATAAATAGCTATAATTGATATTAAATTCATCCATAATCCTAGCTTAAATACTTCAGCTAAATCTAGATAACCTGAAGAAAAAGCTATTGCATTTGGAGGAGCTCCCATTGGTAAACAAAAAGCTAATCCTCCTGGTAAGGCAATTAATAAAGTTATTGCTACTGGATTTAGACCTAAAACTTGACCTACACTGAAGGCAAGAGGAATAACTATAGCAACTGCTGCTACATTACTTACACCTTCAGTTAAAACTTTAGTAACTAGGGCAAAAAGCAAAATAAATACTACAGGTGAAAGAGGTATAACTTTAAAGGTTTGATCAGCTAACCATAGAGCTGCACCACTATCAGTAAGAGCAGTAGCTATTACTATTGCTCCTCCATACATCAAAATAACACCCCAGTTAATATATTCCTCTATATCCTGCCAATCTAAAATATCAAGAATAAAAATTAAAACTCCACCTAAAATAGCAATTATAGAAATATCAATTTGGGCAGAAAAGAAAACCCAACTAAAAATAACTCCTATAAATACAAATATTAATTTTTTTTCATTTGTGGATAATTTGCCCATTTCTAAAATTTTTCCTTCTAGTTCTTCAAAAGCTGAACCTAAATCATCAATTTCTGAAGGAAAGGCTTTTAGAATCATAAAATATGCAGCAATTAAAAGTATAATAGTATATGGTAAAGAATATTTTATCCATTCAAAAAAACCTACAGTTAAATCGTAATTTTTTTGTAAAATTCCAACTGCTAAAAGACTTCTTGCTCCACCAAGATAAGTAGTAATTCCACCAATAACAGCACCCCAGGCTAAGGATAAAAATAATGATTTTGCAAATTTACTCCTTAATGGTTTAAGTTTAAGAGTCTCAACAATCTCAAAGACTATAGGAAAAAGCATAGCAGCAACTGCGTGTTCTGGCATTATAAAAGATAAAACTGCTGAAGATAAAAGTATTCCAACAGTAATATTTTGTGGATTACTATCAAAACGAGAAATAAGTATATAAGCTAACCTAGAACCTAATCCTGTTTTATATAATGAAGCAGCTAACATTAAAGCTCCTAAGATAAAAAAGATAGCATTATTTCCAAAAGTCGAATAAGTCTTTTCAACACTCATAATATTTAATAAAGGTATAAGAGCTATTCCCATCAAACTAGTAATAGCTAAAGGTAGATAATTAGTTACCCAGAGACTAAGACTTAAAACAAAAACAGCCAGTGCTCTTTTTCCTTCCAAAGAAAGCCCGGCTGGTGTGGGAACAAAAAGGAGAGTAAAAAATGAGATAATTCCAAGTAAAACTATGAGCTTAGTTTTAAAATGCTTAATATGCATAGAAATTTTTCACCATAAAATCCTTAGTTTTAAAAATTTCAAATCCAAGTTTTTCTAAATAAAATAGTCTCATTTTCAACCCTCCATTATATTATAATTCGTTATTAAAAGAAAAATTCCTTTTTTTAAGAAACTAAAAAATGAAAGCATTAGTCTGCAGCTCCTGCAGCCTCTCTTACAGGTATATTAATTCCAATTAATTCTAAAACTTCTTCTACACATTCTTCTACAGTTAATTTTCTAGTATCTAATACAAGATCTGGATTTTCTGGCTCTTCATATGGAGCAGAAATACCAGTGAAATTATCAATTTCACCATTCATAGCCTGTTCATATAATCCTTTAGGATCTCTCTTAGCACAAGTTTCTACATCAGCTTTTACATATATTTCTTTAAAGTAATCTTCTCCTGCTCTTTCTCTAGCAAAATCTCTAGCCTCTTGATAAGGAGAAATAAAAGAAGAAAGAGTAATTACACCTGCATCTTTAAAAAGAGCAGCTACTTCAGCAATTCTTCTAATATTTTCATTACGATCTTCAGGAGAAAATCCTAAATCACTATTTAGTCCATGCCTTACATTGTCTCCATCAAGACGGTAAACAGCTTTACCATATTCAATTAGTGCTTTTTCCAATTCAACAGCAATAGTTGATTTACCTGAAGCTGAAAGGCCAGTAAACCAGAGAACCATGCCTTTTTGTCCTAAATTATTGCAACGATCTTCAAATTGTACTTTCCCTTCATGCCAGGTAATATTTTCAGGTTTATCAGTTGTTTTCATTTATATCACTCCAGTTATTCATTAATTTTTTTGTTTAAAATTCTTAAAAATTAATTGTTATTTCTTCATTCATAAAATAATCTAATTCCCATCTCTTTTTTTCCTCTAATAAGTAACAAAATTTAACTCACTTCGTTCAAACAAAATTTTGTTATTCCACTTATTATCCTCAAAAAAGAGATGGAGATTATTTAAAATTCATTTCAGTAAATAATAATTAATTTTTTAGTTAATTTAAAATCACTAAAGTTATAAAAAATTATTGATTAATTGTCTTTCATACCCTCTATAAGTACATCTGATACTTCTGGTCTTGTCATTTCTACAGGTGGTCTTTCACCATTGCGAAGTAATTCTCTAACCTTAGTTCCACTTAAATAAATGTGGTCTTCAGCAGGGTGGGGACAAGTTTTACCACTGGCCATACCTCCACATTTTTTACAATAAAAAGCATACTCAAATTTAAGAGGTGTAATACCTATTTCCTTATCATCAAACTCATCAAATATTTCTTGAGCATCATATGTTCCATAATAATCTCCAACTCCTGCATGGTCACGACCTACAATAAAATGACTACAACCATAATTTTTGCGACAGAGTGCATGGAATATAGCTTCTCTTGGCCCTGCATAATGCATAGCTGCTGGGAAAACTGTCATCATTGTTCTATCTTCAGGATAAAACTTATCTAAGACAGTTTCATAACTTTTTATTCTAATATCTGCTGGAATGTCACTTGATTTAGTTCTTCCAACAAGAGGACTCAAAAATAAACCATCAACTATTTCTAAAGATGATTTTTGTAAATATTCATGAGCTCTATGTATTGGATTTCTTGTTTGAAAAGCTACTACTGTATCCCAGCCTTTTTCTTTAATCATCTTTCTTGTTTCTTTTGGTGTCTTTC
>JBNJDL010000184.1:0-4678 GCA_051744825.1 Bacillota bacterium
TATTTGAGTGAATATAGGAAGGGTTAAGGCAGTATTCCTAGAATATTATAAATAGTTTTTGAAAATACGAGTAAAATAGGGGGGACATCTAATGAAATTTAAAATTGACAATGTCAGACTTGAGTTAGTCCAGGGAGATATAGTAAGACAAAAAGATCTGGACGCAATTGTCAATGCAGCAAATTCTCAGTTGAGAATTGGTGGTGGAGTTGCTGGTGCTATTCATCGAGCAGCTGGCCCTGGGTTGGAAAAAGAATGTGAACCTTTAGCTCCTATACAGGTAGGAGAAGCTGTTATTACAGGTGGTCATAATCTTCCTAATGAATATGTTATTCATACACTAGGTCCGGTTTATGGGATGGATAAACCTGAAGCTGAATTACTTGAAAAAAGTTATAAAAATAGCTTAGAAATTGCAGAAAAAAATAATATTGAATCAATAGGTTTCCCTGCTATTTCAACTGGTGCTTTTGGGTATCCAATGGAAGAAGCTGCTGAAATTAGTTTAAAAACTGTGAAAAGTGAGGCAGAAAAATTAAATAATCTTAATTTAATTCGTTTTGTTCTTTATAGTAATTCAGATTTTGAAGTTTATAAAGAAAAAGCTGAAAAAATATATGAATAAAAAAATGGTCCCTCTCCGGGACCTTTTTTTAGTTAAATTTTATAAATAAAAATCCATAATAATTCCACTTTGTAAAATGTTAGATGTAAAAGCATCAGAATTATAAAGATTCAATCCACTATTCCAGTCTATATAAGAAGATGTCGGTTCAGATTTAATTTCTTCAGTACTTTCTTTTATTTCATTAAGAAAACCTGTTTCATTTCCTAAAATATTTTTAACTTTATCAGGGTTTTTTTCTAATTCTTCACTGGCATAATCAGCTTTAGTGGAAAGATCATTAGCTGCCTCTAAGCTATTACCTATAACTATATAAAGAAAACAGTTAAGAGGTGATAATATTAAAACTATAAGTTTTCGATTTTATGGAAAACTAAATAACTTTATTGATCTTGAAAATAATGAAAAACTTAGATGTTTTAAAAATCATTATATTCACTATTATAAAGGTCGGCAGAGTATTAAAGATAGAATTGAAACTATCGGTATACCACACCCTGAAGTAGCATTAATTCTAAAAAATGGTGAAGTAGTTAATTTTTCTTATTTAGTAGATGAAAATGATTTCTTTTCAGTTTATCCTCATTTTTATAATTTTGAACTGCCTGATAATTTAAAGCTAAGAGAAGAGTATAAAGGAAAACCTACTTTTATACTAGATGTGCATTTAGGTAAATTAGCTAAATATCTACGGAGATTTAATTTTGATACAGCTTATAATAATGATTATAAGGATGAAGAAATTGTAGAAATTGCTAATAAAGAAAATAGAATTATTTTGAGTAGAGATCATGGTTTATTAAAAAGAAAAGAAGTCAAATGGGCAATGTTTATTAATTATGATGATCCTAAAAAACAGTTAAAGGAAGTTTTTCATAGATATAGTTTATTCGATTATTATGATAAGAAAAATAGCAGATGTGTAAATTGTAATCATGAATTAATAAAAGTTAAAAAATCTGAAATTATTGATAGACTTGAACCCAAAACAAAAAAGTATTTTAATGAGTTTAAATTATGCCCAGAATGTAACAAAATTTACTGGGAAGGATCTCATTATAAAAAAACAGAAAATTTTTTAAAAGAATTGAAATAATAATATTTTATAATTATGCATTTTTATATTATATAAAAAGGAAAAATGAATGTTTTATTGAATGAATAATTAAGTCGGATTTAAAATAATTTAATAAATAAAGGGGGCTAAAAATGGAAGTTATTGAACCAAACTGGAGCCAAACTTTCTATGATTTAGCTCAAAATAGCAAAACTGAAATTGATATTGTATCACCTTTTATTGGGAAAGATGCAGTAGATAAATTATTAAATATCATTGATACAGATGAAATTCATTTAAAAATACTTACCCGATTTAATGAAAGATTATTTAAAGCAAAAACTTCCAGTATTAAGGCCATAAAAAATTTAGCCAATAATGATGCTAAATTATTTATGCTAAAAAAATTAAATGCAAAAATTTATTGTTTTGATCAAAAAGAAATTATAATTACCAGTTCTAATTTTACTAAAAGGGCGTTTAATGAGGGAAATGAATATGGCATTTTGATAAGTAAAACAGAAGATGATGACTTTAATTATATTAGGAAAAAAGTTGAAAAATTTATTGAATCAGGAGAAAAAATAAAAGATATTCTAATAGATGAAACATATCAAAGGGTAAAAAATGCAAATGAATTTAATATACACAAAGCAACTAAATACGATGCAGATCAGGGTAAAGATTATAAACCTACAAAAATAGATATTGAGTTAGTAGATGATGTAGATAAGGAAAAAGTTAATAGATTAGTGATAGAAATTAATGAATTCAATTCAAAATTTGAAAAATATTCTGATGAACTTAAAAACGAACTAGAAAACTCAAATTATAAAAATATTAGTCCAGAAATGTATATCTGGTTAATAGTATGGTCAAATACAGGTGGGGCTTATAAAAAAACAGTACCTAAAGTTAAAAAATTATGTAATGAATTATTTGGATATCAAAGTGATAATAAGATAGAGATATCAGGAAAAGAGCTCAATTTGAAAGAATATAGATATGAAAAACTTCCTGAAAATATAAGAAAACTTATTTTGAAATATCATTATCAATGTAAAAACTAGCTAAAAATAAATGATTATAATTTTCAAACCGCACTAAACTTTTATTAGTTTGGTGGGGTTTTTCTATATCTAAGAAAAAAATATTCGGGACTGTTTTAAAGCAGGTACAACTTCTTTGATCATGGGATATATGACAGCATTTTTTACTTATTCAGGGATGTATTTTGTGGCTGAAATTGGTGATGAAATTAAAAATCCACATCAGAATATACCATTATCAATAATTATTGCTTCAATAATTATTGGTTTACTATATATTACAACCTCGTTAGTTTTTTCTGGTGGATTAGGTTGGGAATTTATCAAAGCAAATAAACCTAATTTAGTTGGAGCATCTTCAGTGCTTTTTAATCCTTTTTTAAGTAATTTAATTAAGGTTAGTGCTGTTATAGCTGTAGTAATGCCAATTAATTCTATTTTTGCAGGAGCCAGTCGCCTGGCCTAACTCTCATTATTATGTTCATAATGTCCAGTTTATTATTTTATTATTGATTATTTAAAAAAAATATATATTTAAAGGTAAAATTTAAAGTTATGATGAATATAGTTATTAAGGATAAAGAAATTTAAAAATAAAAGCTAGCTTGAGAAAAATTGTTTTTTTTAGATGGTTGTTTTTTATCTATAGAAAAAAACAGTGTTAGAATGTGAATATAAAAGGGGGAGAGATTAATGAATGAAGAAAAAAATAAGGTTATGGCCCGTAAAAGATGGATTGTTTTATCTGGAGGATTTCTTCTCTCATTAATGGGAGGGATGAGTTATGCCTGGGGTTCTTTTGTACTTCCCTTAGTTCAAGATTGGGGATGGACAACAGCTCAAGCTAATTTGCCTTTCACGATAATGATAATTGTTTTTTCTATAACTATGATACCTGCCGGTTGGCTTCAGGATAGATATAGTCCCAGAAAAGTAGCTACAGTTGGTTCTTTTTTATTTTTAACCGGGTATAGTCTTGCTGCTCTTATGAGATATTTTTCTTCCCCTTTATGGCTTACTTTAACTTATGGTATTGGGGTAGGAATAGCCTGTGGTCTTACTTATTCTACAATTGCTCCAACAGCGCGTAAGTGGTTTTCAGACAGACCTGGTTTTGCGGTTTCTATAGCTGTTATGGGTTTTGGCCTGGCTGCTGTAATATTTGCTCCTCTCAAAAAAGGCATGATTAAGCTGTGGGATGTTGATGGTACTCTTCTTGCCCTGGGTATTTTTATAACTATAGTTTCTTTAATTGGGGCCAGACTTATAAAAAACCCACCTAAAGAATGGAAACCACCTTCCAGTAATGATTCAGATACTATATCTAACAATGAAAAAAGTAAAGTTAGAAATGTACCTCCTAAGGAATTTATTAAAACTCCAAGATTTTATATATTATGGTTAGCGCTTGCTTCGGTAATAGGAGGCGGATTAACTGCTATAGGTCTTTTAACAGCTTATGGTGAAATAGAGCTTCAGCTGGCACCTGCTTTTGCAGCTTTGGCTGTTTCTTTTTATTCTCTTTCTAATGGATTGGGGAGACCAGTAGCAGGTTGGTTTGCTGATCGCTGGGGTACAATCCAGGTTATGATTTTTATTTATATCATTCAGGCTTTAGTTTTTATTGCATTTCCCTGGATTGCTATCAGTCCTTTACTTTTATTTGGATCTTCACTTTTGTTAGGTCTTGGTTATGCCAGTACTTTTGCTCTTTTTCCAGTGCTTGTAGCTTCAGTTTCCGGAACCAAACATTTAGGTACAAATTATGGTCTTGTATTTAGTGCATTTGGGTTGGGAGCTATTAGTAGTCTTATAGGTTCCTGGCTTTTAGATACAACTGGCTCTTTTAATTATCCATTTCTTTTAGCAGGTTTTGCAACTGTGTTTGGACTTGTTTTATTAAGGGTACTTCATAAAAAGTTTTTGTAAATTGTATATGTATTGATA
>JBNJDL010000185.1:0-4661 GCA_051744825.1 Bacillota bacterium
AATTTTCATTATTTGTCAAATATTTTATTCAAATTTTCTGAAATTTAATTTTTTTATAATTTCTTTATTTAAAACCAAAATTTTGGTATAATAATAAAAAGTATTAAATTTTCATTTTAATAATAATCTTCTTTTTCTAGAAGACTGAAATTGAGTGATTTTTATTTAAAGACTACTCCGTTTACTAGGAGACTAATTCCATTCTACCATAGCCCACTGACAACGTATTGTCATTGAACATCAGTTTTTTTACAAATCATACAACTGATACATTTCTTTAACCTCATTAATAACTTCCTTACGGAAGTCCTCTGGCTCTATTACCTCAACATCACTTCCGTAACCTAAAATCCAGCTCTTTAGCTCTTCCCTACTTCCTGTAGAAAGATAAAATAAAATCTCATCATCTGCTATTTCCTCAATTTCTTGCGATTCATGCCATTTAAATTCTTTGACCAAATAAGCTGCTCTTCCTTTAAACTTAAGCACCACTTCCATTTCTTTTCCTCTTTCAACTCCCCAGACTGAATCCATATAATCTTCTAAAGAAAAACCAGCTGGAATATCAAAATTTTCATCTTTTATCTTAAAATCTTTTATCCTATCAACTCTAAATATCAAAACATCTTTTCTTAGATTACAATAGGCCACTAAATACATTGCTCCATTATGTATAAATAACTTATAAGGGTCAACTACTCTTTCCTTTTTATTTCCTCTACTTAGTGAAAAATAATCTATTAACACCTTATTTTTTCTTTCAATAGCCTTTTGTAATTCTTCCATTTTGTCTCTATGGTTTTCAAAATCTATATGAGGAGTTTTTATGTAATCAAACATCTTATTCATCTTACTTAATTCTTTTTTAAAATCAGCTGGTAAGGAATTAACTACCTTAGATAAAGCTGTTTTTAATTCTTTATGATAAACAAAATCACTTTCATCATGTTCTTTAGCTGCAAGTAATAGTGCCCTTGCTTCTTCACTAGATAATTTTGGCGAATTAAACCTATAATCTTCTACAATTTGATAACTATTAGTGCTTTGATCAAAATAAAGGGGAATACCTATATCCTCTAAAAGATTTTTATCTCGATAAAAAGTCCTTTTTGAGATATCAAAAAAATCAGCTAACTCTTTTGCTGACCACCTTCTTTGATTGCTATTAAGCATTGTTATCATCTTTATAATCCTATAAATTCTCTTTTTTCCTAATAATTTGTTATACACTTCTATCCCCTCCTAATAACAATAGTATAACATATTTTAAATTATATTAAAGAAAGATTTAACATTTTATATTCTAGCCCCAAGAAAAAAACCTCCCATTACAGGGAGGCTTAGCTTCTATCTATTATTTAATTTAACTTTACTTCAATTTTACAGCTGCACCTGGGTCATTTACTCTAAAGGTAAATGTTTCATAGAAGAAGAATTCTAATTCATCTCCTTCTTGTTTTGAATAACCAATAGAAATATCTTGTCCAACTATTAGCTCAAAATCTTCACCTCTAGTTGAAATAAGTACACCTTCTTCTTCAAGAGAAGGTACAAATACAATTTCTCCATCGATTACATTTTCCAATTTATTTTCAAGAGGATAACCTTTGTCATCTAATTCATAAAGTAAATTATGAAGTTTTTTACCTAACATTAGGTTATATGGTCCTTCTATTCCTTCATCTTTTAAATCATTTATTATAGAAACTATAGCAGAAACTAACTTATTTCTTTCTTTTTCTAATTCAACTTCATCAGTTTCTAATGAAGGGATAATACCTCTAATGTTACCTTCTTTTAAACCATAGAAAATAGCGTCATTTTCTATTTGAGATAATTTCTTAGCTGCATCTACTAAAGGATCTGTATCAACATCAACTGCACCTCTAGCTAATGATTCAATTTCTTTTTTATCTAATTTAAAAGGTACTTTTACTTCAATAAGAGGTAATACTTCTCTTTTAGAAAATTCAGCACCTTCAACATTACCATTAATATCTTTTAACCTACCTGTATTAACTACACCAAAATCCATACCTTTAGGACCTACAAAATCAACAGCTTTACGTGCATTCAAGTTATTAGTTAAAATTTCACGTGCTTCTTCATCAATAAAATCCCAAGCTTCTTGAGGTATTGGAGCTAGTGAACGATTAAGAATATCCATTAATTATTTCCCCCTTTCAAACTACTGATTCCTAGAGATTTATTAGAGCTAGTGTCTGTGCTTTCTGCTACTTCTCCCTCTCCACCTTCAGCTTCTTCTTCAACTGCTGTAATTTCTGCATCTGTAAAGAGATAAGTTTCTAATTCTTCTGCCCAAACTGGATCATTACGTCTAAGCCATTCAAGTGCCATTGCAGCATGCTCTATTTCTTCATCACGGTTATGTTCAACAATTCCTTTTACTGATTGATCTGTGGTCACATCTGCTCTTTGATTATACCAATCAACTGCTTCTATTTCTTCCATTAAACTTTTTAAAATGCGGTGATAGTCTTTTGCTTCTTCGGAAAGATTATCTTCATGATAGTCTGACATATAAATACCTCCTTTAATGATATTCATCATTAGCTTACTCTATTATAATTTTAACCTTTATAGCAAATTTTGTCAACTTTTTTCTTTAATTCTGTTAATATTATGTTAATTAATTTAAGATAAGCAGGAAAAGTATTTACTTTCAAAGAAAAAGTAATTAAGAAATAAAAAAATGATTTTAAAGTGAGGTAATAAAATATGAACAAAGAAAAAAAGCAAATATATTCCTGGGCCCTCTATGACTGGGCAAATTCTGCCTTTGCAACTACTATTTTAGCTGCTGTTTTACCAATTTTTTATAAAGATGTGGCTGCAAGTAATCTTCCAGCAAATGTTGCTACATCTTATTGGGGTTATACCCAAAGTGGAGCCATGATTGTTATTGCTATCTTAGCTCCAATCTTAGGTGCCATTGCTGACCACTCTGATTCCAAGAAATTCTTTCTCCGTCTCTTTGCCTATTTAGGAATTATAGGTACAGGATTATTATTTTTTATAAATGAAGGAAATTATATTTTAGCTTCTATCTTTTTTATTTTAGCCAACATTGGTTTTTCAGGTGGAAATGTGTTTTATGATGGTTTTTTACCTGATATTACTGATAACAAAAAGATTGATTATGTTTCATCACTAGGTTATTCTGCAGGATATTTAGGTGGAGGAATTCTTTTGGCTATAAACTTACTGATGATTTCTAAACCTTCTCTTTTTGGAATTAGTGGAACTCTAATGGCAACTAAACTAAGTTTTGTCACTGTTTCAATCTGGTGGTTTCTTTTCTCTATTCCTACTTTTAAGTTTTTACCTGAACCTAAAAATAGAGCTGAAATATTGAATGTCAAAAAATATGCAGTTATAGGTTTTGGCAGAGTTAAAAATACTTTTAAAAATATACGTCAATATAAGGAATTATGGAAATTTTTAATTGCTTTCTGGTTATATAATGATGGAATTGGAACTATTATTAGAATGGCAACTATCTATGGAAGGGAAGTAGGTATTGGCCAATCTGATTTGATAGGAGCTTTGTTATTGACTCAAATAGTAGGAATTCCCTTTGCTCTTTTATTTGGCAAATTAGGTCAAAAAATTGGAGCCAAAAAAGGAATTTATATCGCTCTTATTATTTATACTATTATTACTATAAATGGTTACTTCTTAGATTCAGCACTTGATTTCTGGATTTTAGCTGGCATGGTTGGCCTAGTACAGGGCGGAGCACAGGCTTTAAGTCGTTCTCTATATGGAAGTATGGTTCCAAAAAATAAAACAGCTGAGTTTTTTGGTTTTTACGGAATATCAAGTAAATTTGCAGCTATAGTTGGACCTACTGTTTTTGCTTATATGGGACAGTTAACTGGCTCCAGTCGTTATGGAATTATTTCTGTAGCCTCTTTCTTTATCTTAGGTATGATAGTTTTATCTACCGTAAATGTTGATAAAGGTCGCAAGGAAGCTCAATCTAATTAATAAGCTTTTTACCTGAAAAATCTCTATCTATTAAATCAAATAAACTATCTTCTAAATCATTTTTTGTAATTATTTCATCTAAAAACACAAAAAGTAGTTCATATAATTTAATAGCTTTTTCAATAGATTTTTCATATAAATTATTGAATTTAGAATAAAAATCACTGCTTAACAACTGAAAATTTTGATTTTCCCTATAATTATATATTAAAATATTGGGAGGAACGATTTTATTAAGCATTTTTATAAATATTAATTTAAAATTTTGTGGTGTATAAAATATTTTATGAAAACTTTTCATATCTTGATATGAAGCATCAATTATTTCTTTGGAAGTTTTTAAATTAAAAATGTCGATAAAAACTTTGTTATAATAATCTTTAATATAATCAGGCAGTTCATCACCAAGATTCATAGCTTTAACTATAGATATTTTTTCAGCATTTAAATTCCACTTTTCATTCATAAATTTTATATCTAATTCTATTTCTAACTTTTTATGACTATCACCACTTCCACCATATTCAAAAATTAATGGATGAGTTTCAGAATCCAAAGCATAATGTGCTAAAAAACCAGCAAAATAAATTAAAAGTTTACTATATTTTTCTTTTTTCATTTCTCTTTTACTATTCTTTAAATATTTATAA
>JBNJDL010000186.1:0-4657 GCA_051744825.1 Bacillota bacterium
TCCATTTTTTTTGTCATTGATAATTACCTCCTTGACATTAATATTATACAAGAGAATAGAAAAAATGTACACTTAATGAATTATTATGTTAATGGAATAATAATTAAGAATAATATTTCGTTTAATGTTAGAATTATGAGAAGTTTTGCGACGAAGAAACAAAATTTGGGTGGAGCGAGGTGCAACCGAGGGTAACCTCATAATCCTTGTTAAGTGAGTGCGTTAGCTCCGAGCCAGAGTGCAACGTTCGGAAGGGCTGGCGAGAGTAAAAATGAGCCGCCGTCTATTTCTTAAAATGTTTAAATTCCCAATATTCCGGAGGGTTAGCCTGTTTTATGCCACCAATCCAAATCCTGTGCTTGGTAATGAGAATTTCATCTTTATCGTTTTTATTTGTCAAGAAAAAATCTTTAATTTTATTAATCTCTTCAATGGTTGGTAATTTTACTTCATTATATGTCCATACCGCACATTGATATTTTAACCACTCATAGATATTCGGAAATACAATTTTGCTAATGAGATTGCTTATAATTCTAATATCAACACCATTTCTTTCAAATAATACCTTGACTTCATCAATCCTATTCATGTGTTGATATTTTCTGTACTGTTGCCCCCTATGAAAAATCTCATTAGTTTCTTGATTATCTAGTTCTCCTACTGTTTCTTCAAAAAGTAAGCCATTTGTTTTTAAAACTTTTAAAGCACTTTGAATGTTAACAGTACTTCCAGAAATTGGACCTCTTTCTGAAAAAACAAAATCAAATTCTTTATCTTTGAAAGGTAGAGCAAAAGACTTAGCCAGTTTAAACGAAACATTATTTGTTTTTGATAAAGCTTTATTCCTTTTTGCTAAATCAATGTGGTGTTCATCGTTATCAATTCCTACGCCTATTTTGAAATGTTTTGATAAATCTATGAGCGTGTGCCCATCTCCACAACCAACATCGAGCACTTTAAAGTTTTTCTTTAATTCTTTTTTCAGAAAACTTTTAACATCAGGATTTAGCCTCTCATCATAAAAATACTTTGCCTTCTTTTGATCGTAATAAGAGTAATTTTCCTCAAGAATTGATTTGATTTTGTTCTTATCTAGTTTCATAATATTACCTCTCTTTATAGTTAGATTTTGCATCTCCATTTACTTTTTTCTTCTTAAAAGCAAGGCATACTCTAACCTGTTAATTTTTTTGTTTGTTTTATATTCCTCACCTTCTATCTGCTTGGCATGTCGTCTAATGTATCCGTATTTCCGAAGTTCCTGAGTTCTAGGGGGACTACTGCCCTTAACAAAGGAATTTGGGTGCAGAGACGAAGGAACGGAACCTGAAATATATTGTTAGGCGATGGAGCTGGCGTATTACAAAAATTATATGACTTCTTTTATTCTTCTCTTTTTAAAATTCTTTTATAAGCATTTAAATAAACCACTTCCTCTTCTCTTTTGCCAATAGACCAAACAATAATTCTCTCATTTTCCATTATTTCATAAACAATTCTATACTTTTTCTTATAAAAATATATTTTTAAACAACCTGACAAATCTTTATCCCTTTTACTTCCTAAAGGTTTCCCCAATTCTGGAGCTCTCTTTATCTTTTTTAATGCTTTTTTCAATCTCTTTTTAATACTACCATCTAATATATTGATATCATTTTTAACTTCAGGATGAAATAATATATCCAATACAAAGCCCCCTATCTATTCTTCATCTAATAATTCATTTATCTCATCTTCTTTTACTGAATCTTTATTTATATTAAAGTCTTTTTTTCTTTCTTCAACTATATCTTCAATATATGAATCTTCTAATTGATTTTCTAAATATTCTATTTTTTCTAATAGCATTTCATAATCATCAATATCCATCATTATTCCTTCAATATCATTATTTCGCATAATAAATAACGGGCCTTCTTTGGATTTATCTAACATTTTACTAAAATTACGAACAAATTCAGAAGATGAAACCATGTTTTCACGGTCAATTCGCAAAGTAACCATTAATTACACCTCCAGTTTTTTGTTATATATAATATTATGATTATTTTACATATAATTATACATTAAATATTATATAATATCAATCAAATTATGTTCTGTTTTTTCTATATAATTCATTTAAATAAAAAAATATAATTTAGATCCAAGTATTAACTAGCCAGATCTTTCGCCTAACGTTACTGGGGTTTAAGAAGTTCATGAATCTTAGCGCGGCCGCTCTTGGCGAATGAATTTGGGCGAAGCGGAGCGGAGCCTTAAACCACATGTTATGTGAAGAGCGTCTTTATTTATTATATTTTAATAATTCATTTTTTAATTCTTCTGATATCCTGAATCCTTCATCTTTTAATTTATTCAATACTGATCTTGATGATTTAATTATATCTTTTTGTCTAGCTTTAATTAATACTCCTATAGTAACGGTTATCTCAATATTAAGTTTTTGAGCTAATTTTCTAGCTTTTAAATCATCTAAAATAATTTTATTATTATCCATTTCAACAGATAATGCAATGGTACTTGCTTCCCCTAGATCAACAAAATTTTTCATAAGATTCAAATATTTTAAATCAGAAAGAGTCTTTACTTCAATCCAATCCGGTATGCTTTTTCCAAATTCTTCAGAAACCTCATTTGTGATGAATATTTTACCATATAATTCTTCTAATATATCTAACATACCAATATTGTCAAGCACAATTAAACAACTCGTATTTGATATAATATCAAGCATTTTCTATATCATCCTTAAGCTCATTTACAGTGTAATTAAAAACAGATACATTATAATTGCCTAATAACTCAATAAAAGTTCTTTTGGAAACACCAGCAACTTCAGCACCTTCACCTAGAGATAATTTTCCTTGTTCATATAATTTAGAAGCTATCAACATCTTTGTTTCTCTTTCATTCAAATCAAAAAAATCAGGAACTTTTAATGATATTGTTTTCATTTTGTGTTGCTCCTTTCTTTTTCCTAAATATTACATTCTTATGATACACTTTATTGTCTATAGTATCAATATGTAGAGTAAACTTTCTTAGCATTTCACATAACGTCCCGCAGGATTCCGAAGTTCATGAGCCTTAGCGCGAATGCGCTTGGCAAATGAATTTGGATGAAGCAACCACAGGGAGCGAAATCGGAAACCTTGCTGTTATATGAAGTTTTGCCGACCTCTTTTAAAGCATTATAATCTCACTTCTATTATAAAATTTAGATAAAAATATCAAATAAATATATTACCATTTAATAAATAATTTAGTTATAAAACTAAAAAATCTAGTTTCTTTACTTTTTTGTTGATTTTGTATTTAACCAAAAAATTAGATTGTAATTATAACATATATGTGATATAATTTTATTGTAATGTAAATTGGAGTGATAAAATAATGTATAAAATCAAATACTATGCAATAGATAATAAATCTCCTGTTGTCGAATTTATAAAAGAACAATCCCCTAAACACAAAGCTAAAATATTACGCGAAATAGATTTATTAGAAGAATTCGGCTTATTTTTAGGTATGCCACATATAAAAAAACTTAAAAATTATAATGATTTATGGGAATTGCGTATAAAACACAGTTCAAATATTTTCGTATTCTGTTTTTAAATTATAAAAAAGGCACTTTTATTCTTTTACACACATTCAAGAAAAAATCTGATAAAATACCACAACGGGAAATAAATAAAACTCTAAACAGAATAAAAAACATTAAGTGAGGTGAATTAAAATGGATCATAATGATGTAAAAAAATCTTTACTGCAATCCCAGGAAGTAAAAGAAGAATATGATAAATTAAATGTCATTTATGAGATAAAAAGACAAATTATAAAATACCGATTAGAACAAGGTATAAGTCAAAAAGAATTAGCAGAAAAAATAGGAACAAGACAATCTGCTATTTCTCGTTTAGAAAATGATGATTATAATCCAAGTGTTGAATTTCTT
Source organism: Bacillota bacterium (assembly GCA_051744825.1). Taxonomy (GTDB): domain Bacteria; phylum Bacillota; class Halanaerobiia; order Halanaerobiales; family DATFIM01; genus DATFIM01. The sequence goes on from JBNJDL010000186.1 coordinate 3,965, forward strand.
GATAAAGTTGCTAATGCTTTAGGAAAAAAATTAGAAATTAAATTTCATTAGCCTCAGCTTCAAATTCACGTTTAGCAGACTCAAAATCTTTTTTTAGCTTTTTCCCACCAATAATTAATCATCATCTCTTTATGGATATTGGATTTTTTATCTCCATTATTATTCATAAATAATTCCCTCTCTTTCAATCTCATCATGAATTGGAAGTATAGAATAAGGACCTTCTTCCCAGGAACTTTTATCCACCACCAGGGTACTGTAATTGGTATCATATTTTAAATTAACATCAAAAACAATGTCAGTTATTTTATGTCTGTCTTTTCTGGAAAGAGCTTTTTCTGTGATAATTAATAAATCTATATCTGATTCTTCATCCATTTCCCCTCTAACTACAGAACCAAAAAGAATTATACTTTCTATCATTAATTTAGCAACTATTTTATTTCTTATTTCCTCTAAGGCTGTAATTTGTTCATTAGAAAGAATATCTTCTTCAATAAGAGCCATTATAACACCTCCATTCAAAAAAACATAGATTTATTACCTAACCTTATAATATCATGAAATATATGAATAATAAAGAACTGTTATTTGACATCCTCCCCGCCTGTTCGTTTCACTCACAAAAAAAAAAATTCTTGAATTGGAGCAACAAAATATAGATAAGAATTATTTTTTACTTCTATAAATTTT
>JBNJDL010000187.1:0-4634 GCA_051744825.1 Bacillota bacterium
ACCATTACAGAATTCATTTTTTCTATCTGATTTTTTTGAACAGGATTATTGTTTAAATTGTAGATTCCGCAGATTCCGCACATAAAATATTTTCACTTTGTTTAAAAAAATAATATTCATACAACTTTTTTATACAACTCATAATAACTAATAAGCATTTTCTTTATTGAGTAATTTTCTAAAGTTTTTTCTCGCGCATTGCTTCCAATTTGTTTTCTTAAACTTTCATTTTCAAGAAACTTTTCAATTTTCAAAACTAAATCTTCCGGCTTATTAACATCTACAAAACACCCATCTTTCATATTTGAAATAAGATCATTATTCCCACCAACGTTTGTTGCTATAACTGGGAGCCCGCAGGACATAGCCTCAAGGACTGCATAACTTAAACCTTCTGTTCTGGAATTTAAAACAAAAATATCAAAACATTTTAAATATTCACTTATATTTTCTTTGTTACCTGAAAAAATTATTTTATCATTTAGCCCCAATTTATCTCTTAATAAAACCAGTTCATTAAATAAAGGTCCGTCTCCAACAATCACGCAGATAAAATCTTTTTTTATTTTACTTAAAGCTTTAATTAAACCTTTATGATTTTTTACGGGCCTTAATGCAGCAACACATCCTATAATAACTTTATTTTCAGGTAAGCCTAATTTTTTTCTAAGATCTTTTTTTTCAGATGAGGATACTTTATTAAAGAGTTCTGTCTCTACTCCATTTTCAATAATATTTTTATTATTTAAGTTATTTATTCCTGTTATTTTTTTAAAAAACAATTCCGATGCTTTTGAAACAAAAATAAAGCCGTCTGTTAAAACTGAACAAAGCTTTAATTGTATTTTTTTTAATAATGAAAAGCTGATATCTGCATTTTCAACCCCATGGAAGGTCAATATACACTTTATTCCAGCCATTTTTGCAGCCAGAACACAGTCAAACCACGGACCAAAATTATTTACATGAACAATATCAATTGTTTCCTTTTTAAATAATTTGTAAAGCCTAATAAAAGCAAACTTACTTTGTTTTTCAATCCCAAGACTGTAACAAGACACATTTTTTTTTAAAAATTTTCTCATAAATAAGTCATTACTTATACTACAAACGGAGTGTCTTGTTTCATTAACTGGTAATAAATTAATCAGCCTTACAACTCCAATTTCAGCTCCGCCTTGGCCAAAGCTTGATAATACATGCATTATATGCATAACTAACCTTAAAAAAATGTTTGAGTTTTTTAGACAATAATTAGTTAGTTACAACTACTTAAATTCAATACTCCATTTAAGTGTTACACCACAACACGATATTCTTTATCAATTTTTTTTATTTTTTTCTTTCAATATTTTTTTAAAATTTTGGAAAACTTCTCCTCCGACTGTGTCCCAGTTACGGGTTTTAGCATAGTTTTTAATGTAATCTTTATCCCAATTTTTTGATAAAGCTAATTCTACAGCACTTTTTAATTCTGGTTTATCATCAAAAGAAGTAATAATTCCTAATTTGTTATTTTTTATTACTTCTCTATTACCGCCTACGTCAGTTGTCACAACAGGAAGCCCACAAACCATTGCCTCAAAAAAAACATTTGCCCAGCCCTCAAAACGTGTCGGCAGAACAAAAACATCTGATGCGGACAAGTAATTATTAACATCTGAAGGTCTTACCTCTCCAGTCATTAACACCACTTCTTTCAAATTATTCTCCTTAATTAGTTTTGTTAAATAACCAAAGTTATTTCCTTCTACAGTTGCCCCGCCTACAATAATATAAAAAATATCAGGAATTTTTTTTTTTAGTTCAGGCAATACTTCAAGGACTCTATGATGTCCTTTTCTTTCAACTAGACCGCCTACTGAAATTATAACTTTTGCATCCGCAGGAATATTATAAGTTTTTCTAACAGTTTCTTTTTTATTACCTATAAAAGTTTTTAAATTAATTCCATTTGGAATTGATACAAAGTCATTTTTAATTTTTAGTTTCTTTTTTACTAAATTTATCAAATTCTGGTTAACTGAAAAAATCTTATCCGCTTCTTTTACTGCAAATTTAACTGCATATTTTCTTAACTTAAAATTAATTAAGGTATTTTCAGTACCTCTTAAAGTTATGGTTACTGGTTTTGCAAAATTTTTACCCAAAAGAACAGCTGCAAAACCATCAGGATAAGCAAAATGAGAATCAATTAAGTCAAATTCAAAATCTTTTTTCAGCTTTTTTATAAAAAAAAATGTTGATAAGTATAAAAAAAAACCATCTATAAATTTTAAAAAACCAGGAATATAATAAAACCTTGGATGATATACTTTTATCCCGTCCACAAACTCCTCTGAAGGAGGCAGTTTTTTCTTAGGCCTGAATATAAAATCTAAAGGGAAATATGGAATTGGTGCTATAACCCTAATCTCACAAAGCTTTGACACAGCTTTAACTCTTTCTTTGACAAAAAGACCTAAATTTTTATTAATTTTATTAGGAAAGACCGTTGTAAAAACCAATATTTTCATTATCGAAAAAATTCCAACTTAAATATTTATCAAGATTTATTCAGTCTACTGATTTCTGATAAAGACTTCTTGATATACCAGTTATTTTTAAACCTGTAAGAGCCAATGAAATGGATAATTTTTGCAGAATCAATAAGGCTGAAAGTATCTTTATTCAAATTTATATACTCTTTTTGCGGCAGCCTTTCTGCATTTTTCAATGACAAAAGCCAGGTTGTTGTAACCTGTTCAGCCCCCCACTTTTTCATATTCAAATCAAATTTTTCACAAACGTTTACAAATTTCTCTATATCTTCTACTTTTAAATCCCCGTTTCTCCAGCCATAAAAACCTGAGCAAAGCCCTTGAGTGTCTTTAAATTCTTCTCCAAAAACATTTGAAATTTCATTTTGCCTGCACTCGCACTGTGTCTGAATATGAGCATTATCATAATCTACTTTGCTTAATTCAGGCATTGATTTTCTTAAATCTGATATCACAAATGGAAACATTCCTGAATTACACCATCTATTAATATATTCAGGGTTTGCTGTTGTTAAAATATCACTGTCCATCTGAATATGATAATTTCCCTGACTCCATAAGATTGAATCAATCAACCTATCAAAAGTGCCGCCATAATCCCTTATTTTCATAGCTTTTTCGCTTAATTTTTTTTGTGCAAAAAGACGGGCATCAGCTTTTGTAATAATTTTCAATCCTTTAATGTGGTATTTTAATAGTTCAATGCTTTTTTCACTTAAACTACCATCTGAATGCACAAAAACAGCTAATTTTATATTTTTTATTCTGGAAAGAAAAGATTTTATGGATAAAAGATAAAGCTGTAAATCTCTTTCGCAAAGCATAGAGTGAATAGATCCATCCGGATTATCAAAAAAGCTTTCAACAGGCTTTGTCTTAAATATGTCTTTTGTCCTGTAATTAAAATATAAATAGTTTAAATTATTTCTTAAATTATAAAAAATCATTTTTCCCCTGCACAATGTTTGTGAGTTGATACCTTTGAATAACTTTCAAATTTTCATTTATTTTTAAATATAAACTTTTTAAAATTGCAAAATCTACCCATATCTCAATTCAAGATACTAATTTTTATTGATATTTTTATATTTTCGCAACCTAATAATCAATTAATTGCTCGTCTTTCTTTTAAAAATTTTCTTAAACTTTCTCTTGTAACCACATTTTACTTATCAAACAACATTTCAAGAGTCAGGTAAAAATTTCAAAAAATGCTATGGTTTAGAATAACAAAGAAGCATTTAGAAAGTTTGATAAAACAGGCCAACTATTTAATCCATAGCTTCAAAATCGTGAAAACAAAAAATTGTTTCTCCATCTATTAAATAATCAAAAGGATACTGACTAACGCATGAAAAGAAATTCCTGCTTGTACCTTTCCAGGGCATCAACCAATCATCCAGCTCGAGCATAATAAGATGAGTACCCCGAACCCATTTTGTATTTTTTTCAAACAATTTATTTTGAGCACCTGCAATATCTATTTTTACGATAAATGGATATTGAACTCCAGCGATTTCACAAATTTCATTTATTGTAAAAGCTTGCACCGCCTCACATGAATTTCTAACTGCAGATGTAACACGAAAACTCGTTGAGCCAGATTCCGGATTAACTATTCGTAAATTTTGGCTTTCATTCCAAATACCACCTTTTAATGCAACCACACGTTCTCCCAAAAATGCAGTATTTTTTCTTAGTATCTCAAAATTATCCTCGTCTGGTTCAATTGTGTATATTTTTGCTTCAGGATATTGGATAGCTAAGTATAGTGTCGACAGACCTATATTTCCACCGCAGTCAATAATAACAGGCTGAAGTCCTTCCTCAACTAAACCATTATATGTAGACATTAAACGCTTTTTTTGAGGAAATTTAAAAATTCCATATTGCTGCTCGACGATGCACTGCCAGAAAATCGATCGATCAGCAACTGTTTTTCGTAAATATATTGGACTTGGGTAACCAGGAACATTATATTTTTTTCGTTTTTTCATAACAAAAGAACCTTCAATCAAAAATAACAAACGAAGTCCATTTAATACCCCAAAAGCTCTTAAATAGTTTGGTATTTTTGAAACTATCCTGTAAAAT
>JBNJDL010000188.1:0-4631 GCA_051744825.1 Bacillota bacterium
TCCTAGTTAGACGATATCGTCCTATTTCAAGAGAAGGATTTATTTCTAAGCTTCCTCTTATAAAAAGGAAAAGAAAAAAAGCTGTTAAAGATCAATAAAAAAGTTATAGATTGTAAAATAGTGAGTAAAAAAGCAGGTGATTTTCAAAACATTTGCTTTTCTCACTATTTTTATCTATTATATAAAAAGCTCAATAAATTGTTGAGCTAATTTTGGATCAAATTGTGTTCCAGCACATTTTTCAATTTCTTTTAAAGCTTTTTTGCTTGAGATAGATTTGCTATATGGTCTATCATGTGTCATTACATCAAAGGCATCAATGATAGCTATGATTCTAGATAGATAGGGAATTTCTTCTCCTTTTAAATTGTTGGGATAACCGTTTCCATCCCAATGTTCATGATGACAGAGAATTTCTTGAGCTACTATGGCAAATTCTTCTGTAGCTGTTGCTATTCGATAACCTCTTTCAGGATGTTCTTTAATTTGTTTCCATTCTTTTTCAGTTAATTTTTCAGTTTTATTTAAGATTTTTTCACTAATTGAAGTTTTACCAATATCATGGAGAGTGGCCAGTAGAGATAATTTATTAATGTCAGTTTCCGATAGATTTAATTTTTTTCCTAATTTTTTAGATAACTTAATCATTCTTTCACTATGTTCTTTAGTTTCACTACTTTTAGCTCTAAGAGAATTTAGAAGACTAGTTACTATTTTACTTTTTGTACTACGACTTGCCAAGAGCTTGTTTTGATACATATTGTTATCAGCTTTTTTTAAGATTTGTTCAATTTTTTCTTCAGGAAGTTTTTTTGTAGCAAGCCCTATTCCAAGTGAAACTGGCAAATTAGAATTTTCGGTTTTTTTACATTTTTTTTTAATTCTTTTTATTATTTCATTTGCCCTTTTTTTAGATGTATTAGAAAGAAGAATAGCAAATTCATCACCACCAAAACGTGCTATAATGTCTTTTTTTCGAATAGAATTTTTAATAAGATTTGCTGCTTTTAGTAGTAATTCATCTCCTACTTTATGCCCTTTACTATCATTTATTATTTTTAAACCATTAAGATCTGTCATTATAATTGTAAGTGGTAAATGGTTATTTGTATCCATTCTTTTTATTTCTTTTTCAAAAAATCTTCTATTATATATATTTGTTAATTCGTCATGAAAACTTTTATATTCTATTTTTTTTCTATACTTAACCTGTTCTAAAGAAGTTGCCATGTGAGATATTAATATTTCTGCTAATTCTAAATCTTCTTTAGTAAAAGCATTTTTTTTAGTTGATACTGCTTGAAAAACTCCAAAATCCTTAATTGGAATACTAATTGCTGATTTATAACTAGAATCAACTGGTTTTGCATCTTTGTTATTATTAATATCATTTACTAAAAAACTCTTTTTTTGATGATAGGTTTTTCCAGCAATTCCTTCTGTTATTGGAACAGATAAATTTTTATTTATATTTAAAGCCTTTGAAGTTACCTCAGTTACTATTTCATCATTTTTAACCAGGCTTATATCACATAAATTGAAGTCTAATATATTTTCAGCTGCTTCTATAGTATTTATCAAAATATTTTCTTCATTTTCACATTTACTTAAAGTTAGAGCAGTTTTATGTAGTTTTTTAATGATATTTTTTTCTTTTGATAATTTTTTATGCAAATCAGTCATAGGGAAAACCTCCATAACTATAGAAATAATTATATTTATTACTTTATTTCGCTTATTTATTTGATTATCCTGCAAAAATTAATAACTTGTTGTAAATATATTATAAAATAATAGTGAAAAGAGGGAAATAGAAAAAAATATTGAATAAAATATTAGTGTGTAATAAGGAAGGATGGGTGAGTCTGGTTGAAACCGCTCGACTCGAAATCGAGTAGACACTTCATAGGTGTCTCGAGGGTTCGAATCCCTCTCCTTCCGCCATTAATTCTATATTTACTATATCTTCTAAGTTGATTTTCAATTTTTCATTTTTTTTATTATTATAAAATATAACTTGGGAATTTTCGGGAGATATTTTTTTGATTTTTCCCTTCCATTGATGTAAATGCTTTCTTTGATAATAAGTTATTTTTATGTTTAAATTTTTATTTAAAGCTTTTTTAAAAAGATAATCTAGTCTGTTTAATTTTTCTTCACTAAGTTCTGGTTTTTTTATTTTATTTTCACTTCTTTTTAATTTTTCAAGCTTTTCCCTATGTTCAACTAACATTAGAGAGGTCCATTTAATGTTTCCTCTATCTTTAATACTCATCTTATTCCCCTTTCTAAAAATAATTTAAGTTTAAATTTTTTATTTTTAAGCTTTATGGCCACCGATGGTTTCATTTATTCTACTTCTTATACTAGAATTTTTTAAACTTCTCCCATAAAATAAAGATTTATGTCCAAATTTTTTTCTAAGTTCATCTTTAGTTTTAGCTAAATTCATTTTTTCATTTGTATTGTTAAATAGGCTTAACTGAATTTGTTTATCAGAGATGAGATTAGAAAGATTCACACTAATTTTTCTAACTTTTTCTCCAGTATAATACTTTTTTAAAAGTTTTAAATTAGTATTATAGATATCAGAACTAAAGTTAGTATATTCATTAATAGTTTTTTGTCTGCTAAACCCTTTATTTAATTCATTTTTACTATAAATAATAGTTAGACTAATAGTTTTTCCTATTACTTTATTTTGGCGAGCTCTTTTAGCTACTTCTTCACTTAAATCAAAAATAACTGTTTTGATTTCTTCCAGCTCAGTATAATCTCTATATAAAGTTATTCCTCTACCTATACTCTTTTTTTTATCCAGATAATGGCCTTCTACCTTAGATAAATCAATTCCCCAGGCGTGATAATAAAGTTGATTTCCCATAATACCAAATTTATTTTCAAGATAATCTAAAGGAAGGTGGGCTAAGTCTCCCATTGTTTTAACACCAATTTTTTTAAATTTTTTTGCTAAACGCTTTCCTATACCCCAACATTTTTCTAAAGGAAGAGGCCAAAGTTTATTTTCTATATCATCATATGTCCATCTTACTAAACCCTTTTTTTTGCCTTCTACATCCATAGCAACTTTGGCTAAAAACATATTTGGTCCAAGTCCCATACTTGAAGGTAATTTAAATTTTTTTAATAATTCATTTTTAATATTTTTAGCTGTTTTCCAACTTTCTTTTTTATCTTTATTTAACTTAAGCCATGATTCATCAATAGAGTAAACATGTATATCATCTAGTGGTATATATTCATTAAAAAGGCGAGTAATTTCAATTGAAACTTCTACATATAATCCCATCCTAGCTTCAGCTATAATAATATCAGAGTTTTCAGGTATTTGATAAGCTCTATTTGCAGTGCCTAAATTAAATTGTTTTTTCATAGCCGGAGTAGCTGCTAAAATCACTCCACCTTTTCTTTCTTTATTTCCAACAACTGCAAGAGGAACTTTCCAGGGATTAAGACCACGATCAACTGATTCTATACTTGCATAAAAAGATTTCATATCTACACATAAAATATTATTATTAGGCAAGTTTTTGTAATTGATTTTTTCTTTAGTCATAGACAATCCCCCGAACATCTGTTTATAACTTATAATAACACACATATGTTCGTTTTTCAAATAAAAATTTTACTTGCTGAAGCGAGGATTTACTTGACAAATAACTAAACTTTTACTATAATACATGATGTGCGATAAAAATAAATATTGGAGAGGTGTCCGAGTCTGGCTTAAGGGGCCCGCCTGGAAAGCGGGTGTAGGCTAAAACCTACCGAGGGTTCGAATCCCTCCCTCTCCGCCATTTTATTATTTATGACCTTTTAAAGAGGTCTTTTTTTTATGTTTGATTATATTTTCATCTAGTAATATAATACTTTTATCGACATTATTTAACAAAACCCTTGCTGAAAGTATTAAAAATATGTTATAGTAAAGATAGAAATTAGATATTTTAGGAAAAAAATAATTATTTAAAGGATGATATCATTGTTAATAGAAATAATTTATAATATGTCCTTAGTAATAGTATTTATATTACTTTCCTTAAGGTTAAAAGAAAATATATTAAAAAGTAAAATAGATCCCTATTATTATAAAATAATAATCTCTTTTTTAGCTGCTCTTGTTATAATAGTTTTAATGAAAAGACCTTTTGTGTATGAAGGGGTAGCTTTTGATTTAAAAAGTATTCCTTTACTTATAATTTCTTATGTATATGGCTGGAAATATGGAATTATTGCAGCCAGTTTACCTGCTTTTTATCGAGCAATTCTTGGTGGCTCAGAAGTATTAATGCTTGTTGTTTTATCAGAAATTTTATTAGCAGTTTTAATTGGTAGTGTTTTTCATAAAAATAAAAAAAGTATAATTTTAAGTATAAATACAAAAAGAATTTTAATACCTTACATATTGCTATTAACTATAGGATTTACTTTATTTATCATATTTTTAGATAATTCATTTTACTTTTGGATAAAAATAATATTATTCTATTCTTTCTTTTCTATTTTAACTTTTATAAATTCAGTAGTTTTAATTAATGATACTAATAGTAGTATTCATCAAAATATAGTAGAATATAAAAATTTAAGAGAAGATTTTAGTGAAAATAAAA
>JBNJDL010000189.1:0-4626 GCA_051744825.1 Bacillota bacterium
ATTTTTATAATTAACAGTAAAACTAATATTTTTATTTTTATTATCAATATTTATGTTTTTAGCAGAAATATCTGCTTTATCAGATAATCCATAATAAAGAATTTTTTCACCTCTAAAGGCAGTATCCATCTTTCTTACATATTCATTATCATAATTAAGAACAGCAATTCCATTTTTAGGTAAACCTTCAACTAATTCTTTTTTAGCTTCTGCTACATTTGCTAAATTATCCAGGTTTTTTAAATGAGCCTGACCAACATTTGTAACTATACCATATTCTGGTTCAGCTATTTCTACTAGTTCACTGATTTCCCCTAAATTACTCATAGCCATTTCTAAAACAGCAATATCTTCATCTCCTTTTAAAGATAATAAAGAAAGGGGTAAACCATAATGATTATTATAATTTCCTTTTGATTTTAAGACATTATATTTTTGTTTTAATAAGAAACTTAACATATCTTTAGTAGTTGTTTTTCCAACACTTCCTGTAACTCCAATTACTTTTAAATTGTTATATCTTTTTCTATTATAATGTGCTAAATCTTGTAAAGCTTTAGTTGTATCTTTTACCCTAATAATAGAAACTCCAGGATATGCTTTGATACTCCTATCTACTATAATCGCTTTTGCTCCCTTATTTACTGCTTCTTCTATAAAACTATGTCCATCAAATCTTTCACCGATAATTGCAAAAAAGAGATCATTTTCATTGATTTTACGACTATCAATACAAATATTATTGATTATTTCTTCAGGATTACCTTGGACTATTTTTCCATTAACAGCTTCTCTAATCTTATTTATAGACAAATTCTCCATTCAAATCCTCTCCTTCTTTAAAGCTTTAATAGCTTTTTTTGCCTCTTCTTTATCATCAAAATGAATTGTTTTGTCTCTAAAAACTTGATAATTTTCATGGCCTTTACCAAATATAATAATTATATCATTTTTTTGAGCCTGCTTAATTGCTTTAAAAATAGCTTCTTTTCTATCAACAATTATTTCATAATTATCTTTATTAGAAGATAGACCTTTTATTATATCTGAAATAATAGCTTCTGGATCTTCGCTTCTAGGATTATCAGTAGTAATAATAAAATAATCACTATATTTAGCAGCTACCTTAGCCATTTTCGGTCTTTTATCTCTGTCTCTATCTCCTCCACAACCAAATATAGTAATTATATCATTTCTAGGAAGATCAGTAATAGTCTTTAAAACATTTTTCATTCCATCTGCTGTATGGGCATAATCAATTATTACAGTAAAATTTTGATTTTCTTTAACAAGTTCAAAACGACCTGGTATGCCCTTAACTCTCTCTAAAGCTTCTTTTATATTATTATAACTAATGTTAAGAGAAAAACCAACTCCTATTGCTGCAAGAGCATTATAAACATTAAATTTACCACTAATATTCAAGTTTATTTTTTTACTATAATTTTCCAATTGAAAAGAAGAAGATTTTACATCTAAACATATATTTTTAGCTTTTAGATCACTAGCTTTTTTTATTGAATAACTCATAATTTTAGATGAGCTATTAGAGATAATCTTATCTGAGTTTTTATCATCAACATTTATTATACTATATCCATTTTTTTTAACCTGTTCAAATAGCTTACTTTTCACATTAATATATTCTTCAAAATTTTTATGATAATCTAAATGATCTTGACTTATATTTGTAAACACTGCTGCGTTAAATTTTAAATTTAAAATTCTTTTCAAATCAATAGCATGGGAGGATACTTCCATGACTACATATTCTACATTATTATTTAACATCTTATGAAATAATTTATGTAATTCAAGGGAATTAGGAGTTGTCCTAGTAGAAGGGAATTTTTCTCCCCCTATAAAATTACCAATAGTTCCAATTAATGCTGTTTTATAACCTGCATTTTTTAAAATTGATTTAATTAAATAGCTTGTAGTCGTTTTTCCATTAGTACCAGTAATTCCTATTAATTTTAATTTTTTTTGAGGATTATTATAAAATTCAGCAGCAAGAAAAGCCATAGCTTTTCTACTATTTTCAACTTTTATATAAACAATTTCATCATTATAATTTTCTATATCTTTTTCTATTATGATAGCCTTTGCACCCTTTTTAATAGCTTCATTTATATATTTATGTCCATCAGTTTTAAATCCTTCAATAGCTATAAAAATACTATTAGATTTTAGCTTTCTTGAATCATAACTAATATCTTCTATTTCAATATCTTCAATTTTATTTTTATTTTCAATAAATTCTATATCGATAACTTTAATTAATTTAGTTAATTTCATAGATTAACCTCCAAAATAATATATTAGCTTTTAGTATCTACTATTATAGTACTCTCTGCTTTTATTCGTTCACCAGGGGCAATGTTTTGTTTTATTATTTCATTATTTTTATTACCATTAACTACTAATTTCAAACCTAAGCTTTTTAAAATTTTCTCTGCAGTATCAACATCCTTACCTTCTAAATCAGGAACAGAAACATAATAACCTATATTATTTACTGCATTTTCATCAGTAAATAATATAACAGTAGAATTTTCTTTTTCTTTTGCTCCAGATAGCGGTATTTGTTTTAGTACCTTTTCCCCCATACCTACTAGTTTAACATCAAAACCTTTTTTTCTCAATTCTTTTTCTGCAACATTTACTTCTTTATCTATTAAATTAGGAATTTCAATTTCTTTTTTATTTTCAGTAACTTTTTCTTCTTCTATTTTAGGTGATTTATCTTTATATCTTAATAAATCTAAAAGAATATTTCTAAAAATAGGAGCAGCTGTCTGGCTACCATAATAACTTTGCCCACTTACATCATATAATACTACAAGAACAACAAATTCAGGGTCATCAGTCGGAACCATGCCTATAAACGAAGAATCATATATATTCTCTTTATAATGCTTTGCTGTTCCAGTTTTTCCTCCTATTTGAAATCCATCAATTCCTGCTGCTGCACCAGTACCCTCTTTAACAACTCTTTCTAATAAATCACGTGTTCTTTCGGCACTCTTCTCAGTAATAACTTGCCTTACTTGAGTTTTTTGAATTTCTTCTACTGTATTATTATTTTCATCGGTAATTTTATCTACTAATTTTGGTTCTAACAACATTCCATCATTAGCTATTGCTGAAGCAGCTGTTATTAACTGTAAAGGTGTGACAGAAATACCATGGCCATAACTCATCGTTGCTAATTCTACTGGCCCTATTTGATTATAATCATAAACTAATCCATTTGACTCTCCAGGTATATTAATGTTAGTTTTTTCTCCAAATCCAAAAGATTTAATATAATTATAAAATTTTTCTTTACCTAATTTCATACCTACTTGCACAAAGCCTGGATTACAGGAATTTTTTACTACATCAGAAAAACTTTGTTGGCCATGTCCCCCATGCTTCCAACAACTTATTGTTTCTCCACTCACTTTAATATTACCTGAACAATAAAATGAATCTTCTTCATTTACTACTCCTTCTTCTAGAGCAGCTGCAGTTGTAATGATTTTAAAAGTCGATCCTGGCTCATAACTATCTGATATTGCCCTATTTCTCCAATTCTTCTGAGGATATTCAGTAAAATTATTTAAATTATAATCAGGTGTATTTGCCATTGCCAAAATGGATCCATTTTCAGGATCCATAACAATTGCTGTTCCTCCAGATATATTTAATTTTTGCTTAGCCTCATCCAATTCTCTTTCAACAATATATTGAATAACCTCATCTATTGTTAAATAAATATTATATCCTTTAGTAGAAGGAATGTATTTTTTTACACTATTAGGTAATGTCCTCCCTGCTGCATCTCTCTCTACCGCAATTTTTCCCGGTACTCCTTGTAGGTAATTATCAAATGATAATTCAATACCTTCTAGACCTTGATTATCTATTCCAGAGAATCCAATAATATGACTTGCGAGATCCTCTTTTGGGTAAAATCTTTTACTTTCATCCTTAAAAATTAAGCCATCAGCATTTAAATCTTTTATTTTCTGGGCTTCATTTTCCGAAATTTTTCTTTTTACATATTTAGCACTAGCATCACTAGTTAATCGATTATAAACTAAATCATATTCTAAATCTAAAATCTTAGCTACTTTTTCAGCTAATTTTTTTGCATCTTTAATATCACTAGGAATAGCAACTAGAGTTTCTGCAGTTCCACTTATAGCAAGTTTATTACCATTTTGATCGTAAATATTACCTCTTTTAGCTTCTACTTTTAATTCTCTTAATCTTTGTCCAAGAGCCATTTCTTCATATTTTTCATTATTTAAAATTTGTATTAAAAAAAATTTTACTATAAAAAAGATAAATATAATGGTCAATATAATCAACAAAACAAATATTCTTTTTTTTATGTTAGTATCTAATTTGTTTAACATTGATTTTCACCCTTATTAAGGAGAACTCGCTTTCACTGTCTCTAAATTATCAAAGAAATTATACAAAGCAGTTAAAATCCCTTTATTATTACTATTACTTATATTTTCATTTTCATCATTCTTATTAGATTTATCATTTAAAACAACATATTCACTATTATTAGATTCTACCATACCTAATTCATTTTTGGCAATTTTTTCTATATTACTCAAAGATAAA
>JBNJDL010000190.1:0-4618 GCA_051744825.1 Bacillota bacterium
GCTGCAAATTATAACCAAGATTTTGCAGTTGAACAGCAAAATGTAATTTCAAATTATAAAAAAGAATTAGATCTGCCTTATTATAAAATAAAAGGATTAGATTTTGATAAAATAATTGAAAATTTTGATAATAAGAACAAATACATTGTATTTTTAGAAATTTTCACTTTGATTTTAGCTGATGAAAAGTATGATGATGATGAACAAAAATTTATGAATAAACTTCAAGAAGCTTTTGGAATAAGTGATGAAAAGAAAGATGAAATTGGGGAATGGATTATTGATTTTATTGAAGTCCATAATAGAGCTCAAAAGTTAATTGATACTAATAGTTAATTTGTAATTTCAAGGTTGAAATAAAAAGGAGGTATAGTATGGCTGATAAAAAAGTGGTTACAGCTAGAGTAGAGAAGGGTATAGCTGAAGAAATTCAAGAATTAAATATTCCACTATCGAGAGTGATTGAAGCTGGGATGAATTATTTTAATAAATTAGATGATTATGAAAAGAAAGTTTGGTTAATAGAAAATACTCCAGGTATTGATGATATAGTTCAACAATCTGATGGGAAGATACCAGAGGAATTATTAGAGTTATCTTTGGAAAAATTAATATCATTAATCACTTCCTCTTCTTCTAATTTTATGAGTAATTTAATGCTTGAAATGGCTAGATCAGAAGAAGATAATGCTCCTATGGCAGCAGGTTTTGCAGCTTTAACTAGTGTAATGGCAGCTAGTAATAAATTAAAAGAGGGTATTAAGAGTGATAAACTTAGAAAAATAATTGAGGATGCAAAAGATGAAGAGAAAAAAGAAAAATAAATCTAACTAAATATAATAAAAAAAACAACCTTTTTAAAGGTTGTTTTTTTATTTTAATAAAGATAGAAAAAGTAAATAATTAAAAATTTATTTATAACAACATTGAAAAGCAGGAGGAAATTATGTTAAATATATTAATTCAAAATTTAAAACAGTTTAAGATAGATGCAGATTGGAAATTATTAAAAACCATAGTACCTGTAGTTACTTTAATTTTATTTATTAGTGCATTTGCAATTACTTGGGTAGAACCAGCACAACAATTTGATTCTTTTGGTGATGCTATATGGTGGACTTTTGTAACTGCTACTACTGTAGGATATGGAGATACCTATCCTATTACTTTAGAGGGAAGGATTATTGCTATCATATTGATGATGATAGGCATAGGTTCTTTTGGAGTAATTACTGCAAAATTTGCTGATTTATTTATAGATTTAAAAAAAAGAAGGGAGTTGGGAGAAGTGCCTGCTAATTATAAAAATCATTTAATAATATGCGGCTGGTGTAATAAAACTAAAGAAATCATTAATCAAGCATTAAATGAAAGTTTTGAAGGACAAGAAGATAAAAATGACGAAGAACAGATAGTATTAGTAGCAAATATAGAAAGAGATCCATTCCCAGATAATAAATTAATTCATTTTGTTAAGGGAAGTATTGATAAAGAAGATTCATTAAAAAAAGCAGGAGTTATGGATGCGAGAATTGCTATTGTTTTAAATGAAGATAATAATGATCGTACTACGGTTTTATCAGCTTTAACAATTGAAAATTTAAATCCTAATGTATATACAATAACTGAAGTTAGTAATAAAGAAAATAAAGTTCATTTGAGAAATGCTAATGTAGATGAAATTATATTAAATGAAGAAATTAATAGTCAATTATTAGTTAGATCAGCTTTTCATGCAGGAACTTCTGAGATGATTAGTGAGTTGCTATCTAATAAATATGGTAATCAAATTTATATGTCAAAACCTAAAAAGAGTGATATAGGAGAAGAATTTATTAATTTAGTGAAAAAATATAAACAAAAAGAGAATAGCATTTTAATTGCTGTTAAAAATGGTCGGGAAGTTATAACTAATCCTGATAGTAATCATATAATAAATGCTAATGAAGAACTAGTTTATCTAGGCACTAGAAAATTTTAATTTACTTTTTAGTGTGTTGTTGTTTTATGTTGAATAAAAAATTAATATATTAACCCAAATCAATTAATTATCACTATAAAGGTTATAATTATTTTAATCTAGAAGTATAATAAATGGAATCCAAATTTTTTTATTTTATCTTGTTTATTAGTTTCAAATAATGCAACTATCTTAATTTTGTCATTTCTTTCAATATTTTTGTAGCCCACCTTTTTACTATATAAAAATCATTTGATATTACAAAGATTATTGTAACTGACTAATCAATTTGTGTCTGTCCAACATCTTTAGGGGGCGTTACAGTTATTATATGTGTTTTAATTATTATTTTGTTTAACACGGATTTAATTTTTCAAACACAAATTAAAATTTTTAAAAGTATGTTTAATCCTTTGTATAATAAGGGTTTAAAGAAATTATACTTGTATAAAATTAAATTCGTGTTTAATTATCTTGTTTTTTTTGTGAGCTTGCCCCTCTAAAATTGGACAAGTATTTATTTTGATTATTAAAAAATTTAATTTCTGTTAAATCACTTGATATGATAGTAATTGTAACTCATTTTTATATTTAAAATTTAACATTAGTTTAAAAAATTAAACATCTGTTTAATCGATTATATTGATTGAACTTAGGTTATATTTATCTGTTTAATTTAATTCTTGTTTAACATAAGAGTATTTTTTGTCTTGTTTTTATCATTTATATGTTTAATGCTTGTTAAACAATCGTATATATAATGCTCAAATTAAACGAATTTGATATTCGTTAAAAATGTATTTAACAAAATATAATAAAAAAGATAAATAATATATAATATATGCTAGTCTTTATAAGTGAAATACTCTTGAAATTAAGATGAAATTAGAAAGAAAACACTCGTTGACTTTCTTCCTTTCTGTTTCTCTATTTTATTGTAGTGATATATTATAAAATGTTAAACAGATGTTTAATTATATCGTGGGCCAAGCTCGAAGTCGTATGTAAATGAGTTTAGAGAAGGTTGTTTAGTTTTATAATGTATGTTTACCTTTTATACCTATTTTTGTTCTTAATACTATTCAAGATGATATGCTCCCTTTTCTCTATCTTAATTCTATTACCCCTTCTCTTAATTTTCTCTGTGAATTTTAAAACAAACAAAAAAACAAGAGCCTGTATTGTTAGCCCTTGTTTTTTAAGGTCTTAATTCCTTTAATACTTCTTTAGTTTTACTTGTATCTACCCTCGGATTAATATTTTTCATTCTCTCAGCTAAATCCTCAGCCTTTTCTTTCTGTTTGTTTTTAGCCATATTATAATCCCTTACCTTTCTATTGCAAAAAAATAAAAAAATGAAAGCTGATAGGCTTTCAATTAATTTAACTTAATATTTAGTAGATAAAATGAATTTATGATTAGAATAAAATAATCCTTACTATCTTTATATAATTCGATTTTTTTAGTCTTAAATGCACTATTATATGTTTGAAAAAGTAAGTGATGTCAAGTATAATAAAACATAGTGAGTGATACTTGTCTGTTGCAAGTATCACTCTAAGCCAACCTCCTAAATAAGAAGTTTAGGAGGTGATAATATGCTAGATAAGGTCATTATCACTTTACAGGTCATTATCACGCTCCTGAAAGTAATTGACTTCCTAATTAACTAAAAGCATATAAGCTGACTTAGACATTCTAGGAGTGTTGGCTCTTGAGCCTCTAAAGGTACTCGCAATACCTCTAGAGGCTTTTATATTTTATTATACGCAATGTGCAAGATAAATATTCACAACCCTTGCACAAGTTCTAATTAAATTATAATTCTTTTTGCCGGGTTTGTCAAAATAAAATATACATTTTGACAATATTTTCTTACTTTATTTCCTATTTTCTTTTATTCTCTTGTCTGTTTCTTCTAATCTGAAATCAAAGTTTTCACACATATGTCTTAATTTAGAATATAATCTCTCTCCTTGCTTATTAATACTTTCCTTTTGATGATTTAATTCATCAAACTTCTTTATTTTATAATTAGAAGTAAAGACTATAGGTAAATCTCTATCGTATCTATAACTTATCATTTCTTGTAACTGCTCTAAAACCCACTCAGTTTTTTTCATTAGATTGTTGTTGACTATGGTTAAAAGAAGAAGACTGTTTACTTTTACTTTTGGCATTTGAATTACTTGATTGATTGTTAGATTGTTGAGCTTTATTATTATTTTTATTGTTAGTATTATTATGTAGTATGGAATGTATATCACATAAGGGGGTCATATCAATGGGCAGAAGGAAGAAACTACCAAAGATATTAGAAAAAGAGGAACGGGAGAAACTACTAAATACTTTTAATACAAGATACCCAACTGCTATAAGAGATAAACTAATGTTTGATTTTATGTTAAATACGGGATTAAGATTATCAGAGGTTATTAATTTAAAATGGGAGCACATAAACCTAATGACTGGAAAAGTTGAAGTGATTGAGGGTAAAGGTGCAAAAGATAGGGTTGTTTATACTAAAGATAGGATACTAGAAGATCTTAAGAACTGGAAAGAAAGACAAGCAAAGGAATTAAAACAAAGGGACATAGATCAGAGAGCTAAATATGTATTTACTACTTTGAAGGGTAACCAGTTAGCAGGTGCTAATAT
>JBNJDL010000191.1:0-4601 GCA_051744825.1 Bacillota bacterium
TCCCATCTTCAGGGTCAACAATCTCTCCATTATTTATAACTAAATCATACATATTATTTATTCCTTTCTAAAAAATCAAGTACTGATTTAACCATAATTTCTATGCCATCAACCATAATATCTTCATCAAAATTAAAATAAGAGTTGTGATGGGGAGCTGTTATCCCTTTTTTCTCATTTCTTCCTCCCAAAAGAAAAAATGTTCCTGGAACTTCTTTTAGAAAATAGGCATAATCCTCTCCCCCCATAGTAGGTTCTTTAACATCTATTACTTTTTCTTTTCCTACAACATCGATAGCATTATTTTTTACTAAACTATTCATTTCTTTATTATTTTGTAATGGTGGATATAAATTGCGATAATCTATTTCATAATCAGCGTCATTAGCTAAACAAATATTTTTTACTTTCTTTTTTATTTCTTCTTCTAATAATTTACGAACTTCTGGATTTAAGGATCTAATTGTTGCTTCTAATCTTACATTATCTGCAATAACATTTCTAACAAAACCACCTTCAATTTTCCCAATTGTTATAACAGCAGAATCTATAGGATCAACTTTTCTACTAATTATTGATTGAAGAGATTTTATAAGATCTGCAGCTACAACTACTGCATCTACACCTTGATGAGGACTTGCTCCATGGGCACTATCTCCTTTTATATCTATATCAACCTCATCAATAGAGGCAAATAATGGACCATTTTTAACTCCAACTTTTCCTGCATCTATTTCCAACCAAATATGAAGTCCAAAAATAGCATCAACCTTGGGATTTTCTAAAACCCCTTCTTTTATCATAGGATCAGCTCCACCTGGTCCTTCTTCAGCTGGTTGAAAAATCAACTTTACATTGCCATTTATTTCATCTTTTATTTCTGATAAAACCATAGCAACTCCAAGTAAAATAGCAGTATGGCCATCATGACCACAGGCATGCATTTTTTCTTCTTCTACTGAAGCAAAATCAAAATCATTTTCTTCTTTCATAGGCAGTGCATCCATATCTGCTCTCAAGGCCACTGTTGGTCCATCATTATCACCTTTTAGCAACCCCACTACTCCTGATTTAGCAATATTTCTTTCTACTTTGAAATCTAATTTTTCCAAAATATTAGCAACCTTATTTGCTGTTCTTTGCAAATCAAATCCTACCTCTGGATGTTTATGCAAATCTCTTCTTATTTTTATAACTTCCTCTTCATATCTCTTTATTAACTTTTTTAAATCTGTCATTTTATTAGCCTCCTATTTTATAATTACCTTTTCTACTAATTGTGATGCAGTCAAATAAAGCATTGGACCATAAAATAATTCAAAACTTAATATATCTCCTAATTTAATATCTTTTTTTGCTTCTTCCACATCTAATATAAGGTGATCACTGCTGGCTCCTAAAATTTCTATACCTTCCTCTTTAGGAATAAGTTGATCAGCATAGACAAAATCTGCTTTTCCAACATTTAAAATAGCTCTTTTTCTATTACCTTTATCTTCAAAAGATGGTTTATGACCAAAGGCGTCTACAAATGTCTCTCCATACGGTTTAGATGCTTTAGTTTTTAGTTCTATTACCTCTGCCTTTAAAATAAATGTATCTTTTTTTATTCCTTTTATATTATATCCCCATAAATCTTTCATATCACGACCTAATAATATTGATTCACCTATACGCAAATTATTTATTTTTTTGGGTATCTTATCACTAATAACTAAAGGGAGACTTGTAGTTGAGCCACCAGAAATTATATTTAATTTTCTTTCTAATACATCCTCTATCTCTTTTGCTAGTTTAGCTAATTTCCCTAAATTATTTTCATCTGGCTTTATTCCTCCATAACAACTTAAATTACTACCTATTCCTTCTAAAATAATATTAGATAAATTATCTACTTCTATTGCCTTATCTATAACTTTTTCTGCTGGATAAATACCTTCTCTCAAATCACCTAGCTCTATCATTAAAACAATTTTATGTTTTTTATTTTGCTTTTTTGCTTCATTATTTAAAGCTTTTATGATTTTTATTTCCGAATTAAGACTAATATCAGCATATTTTATAACTTCTTTCACTTCTTGAAAAGCAGGAATTCTAAGAAGCATTAAAGGAATATTAAAATCAATTTTTCTAATTTCTTCAAATCTATTTATTCTTGAATCTGCAATATAATCTACTCCAGCAGCAATAACAGCTCTTATAACTTCAGGAATATTATTTGCTCCTTTAGTAACTCCAGCAAGTCTTATATTATGTTCATGACATAGATTTCTAAGAATTTCAGCATTATTTTTAATTTTATCTGGATATATCTCTAATTTAGGAAACATCTTTTCCATCTCCTCTTAAATACTAATTCGACAATAAACGATTTTTTCCTTCTTTACCATATTAATATAAAAAACCCCACAAATAAGTGGGGCAAAAAATTATAATTATTCTTATTTATAAACTCTAGGAACTCTTTTGCTTATAGAACAGGTGATTTCATAATTAATGGTTCCAGCTAAATCAGCTAACTCTGTAGCTGTAATTTCTTCATCACCTTGTTTCCCTATTAAAACAACTTCATCTCCAATTTCTACATTATCAATATCTGTAACATCAACCATAAACTGATCCATACAAACTCTTCCTCTAATTGGAGCTCTTTTACCATTAATTAAAACTTCAGCTTTATTAGATAATACCCTATGATAACCATCTGCATATCCTAAAGGTAATGTAGCAATCTCCCTTTTTTCATCAGTTATATAAGTAGCTCCATAACTTATACCATGTCCTGCAGGTAATTCTTTTAAATATACTATTTTTGTTTTCCAGGATAATACAGGTTTAAGCGGAAAATCTTTTACTTCATGAGAAGGAGGCATTCCATACATCATAATTCCTGGTCTAACTACATCTAAGGCCATTTCTGGCAAATCAATTATAGTCGCACTATTTGCAGCTTGTTTTATAGGAATATTTATTCCCTCTTTTTTTAAATCATTTATAACTTTCTGAAACTTTTTCCATTGATTATAAGTATACTCTTTATCTTCTTCATCTGCTTTAGCATGATGAGTAATTATACCTTCTATCTCTATATTAGAAAAATTCTTAGCTTTTTTGATAAAATCTACTGCTTCTTCTGGAAATACTCCAATTCTTCCCATTCCAGTGTCTATTTTTACATGAACTTTAGTATTTTTTCCTCTTTTTTTAGATATTTTATCCAAACCTTTAATTGTTTGTAATTTACAAACTGTAGCTATTAAATCATAATCAACCATTAATGGCCATTGGTCTTCTAAAATTTCACCAAAAACCTGGATTGGAACTTCAAAACCAGCCTTTCTCAGCTCAATCCCTTCTTCTGGAATAGCAACAGCAAGCCGGTCAGCACCAGCCTCCAAGGCTTTTCTAGCTACTTGAATTACTCCATGACCATATGCATCAGCTTTTACAACTGCCATTACAGATGTTTCCCGTGAAACAATTTCATTAATCATCTTTATATTATGAGCAATATTATCTAAATTAATTTCTGCCCATACTGGTCTACTGATATCAGCTTTCATTATAATCACCTCTTTGTTAATGATTATTATTACTAATAAAACTATAAGTAGGGAAAACCCTACTTATAGTTTTAAATGAATTATATTATTTTCCTTTATTAAAATTTAATCTATTTCTCCTCTTTCTTTTTTTACAATAAAGCTAGCTACATCATCACCGTGAGTACCTCGGCCAAAACCTGCATCCATTCCAGCTTCTTTAGCAATATCATCAGTAACTTGAGTTCCGCCAGCAATAAGCATTACATCATCTCTTATACCTTTTTCAACACAGAGGTCATGTAATTTCTGCATATTTTTGCGATGAATATCATTGTGTGTAATAATTGTACTTATTAATATTACATCTGCATTTGTTTCTATAGCTGCATCTACAACTTTATTTATAGGAATAGAGGTTCCAAGATAAGTTACTTCAAAACCAAATTTCTCTATTCCTCCATGTTTAATATCTATAATCTCTCTCATACCAACTGAATGCTCATCTTCACCAACAGTTGCTGCAACAACGTTCATTGGATTATCATCAACAAAACCACGCAACTCATCATAAGGAAGTGGCTCTTCTTTTTCAGGTATTTCAAGATTATCAATATCTATATCAAAATCAACTTTACCTTTCATTTCAATCAAAGTTCCTTCAGATGGGTGCATTACTTCTCGGTGAATAACCTCTACATTTTTAAGTCCCATCTTTTCACCAATTTTTTGAGCTGCAACCTCAGCTACATCTTGACTTGTAGGTAGGAATAGAGTAGTATTTACCCACCCATCTCCAAGCCATTCTACTTCTGGCTTTAACTTATTTCCTTTTCTATACTTTTTATTTTCTTTTAATCTCTCTTCAACATTATCCTCTTCATCTAATTCATCAATAAAATCTATTTTTTCAGGATTATGAAGTGTACATCCACCAATAAGATCACAGGGTTTATCTATATCTTCTGGTAGATTATTATAACCAAAATGCTCACAAACTGGAGCAAGGTAGTCATCATCACGAGGAACTATACTATCAGCTGCAACTCCACCATCTAA
>JBNJDL010000192.1:0-4598 GCA_051744825.1 Bacillota bacterium
AAATTAATTTTTGGAGTGATAATAATGGAAGTAATTAAAAAGATAAAAGGAGTAATTCCTCCTGTAGTGACTCCATTTAAAGATAATGGAGAAATTGATTTTGATGCTTATAAAGATAATTTAGAAAAATGGGTAGATGAAGGAATAAATGGAGTTTTAGCTTTTGGATCAAATGGTGAAACAGTTCATTTGAGTGATGATGAAAAATTAGAGCTAATTACTAAAAGTAAGGAAGTTTTGCCAGCTGATAAATTGTTGATTGCAGGTAGTGGTGGATTGACTGCTAAAGAAACTATTGAACTAACTAATAAATCAGCTAAAAGAGGAGCAGATATTGCCTTAGTTATAACTCCATATTTTTATTCTTCTAATATGAATGAAAATGAATTAATTGAATATTATACAGAAGTAGCAGAGAAATCTAAGATTCCTATTATGCTCTATAATGTTCCTAAATATACTGGAATAAAAATTCCTTTAAAGGTTATTGAAAAGCTATCTAAACATGATAATATTGTAGGAATGAAAGATTCTAGTGGAGATATTAGCTATTTAGCTCAAATCAATTATATTTCAGATGATAGTTTTATACCTTTAGTAGGAACAGCAAATGCTTTTTATCCAGCACTTACTTTAGGTGTTAAGGGAGGAATTTTAGCTTTAGCTAATATAGCTGCAGCTCAATGTGTGGAAGTGCTAGACTTATATAAGGAAAATAAATTAAATGAAGCCTATAAGTTATATGCTAAATTAATCCCAGCAAATAAAGCTGTAACAGCTGAGTTTGGAATTCCAGGACTTAAATTTGCTATGGATAAATTAGGCTATAATGGAGGAGCTCCAAGAAAACCATTATTAGCTTTAGATGATAATGATAAATCAAAAATGACTGAGATTTTAAAAAATACTGATTTATTATAGAAGATGAAAATATAATAGTTAATGATAAGCAAAAGCCTGTAACTTAATTTGTTGTTACAGGCTTTTTGCATTTTGATAAATAAAATTTAATTAATAGGATAGTTGTGTTATAATTATATTAAATCAAACGTTAACTTAATTTTAGTGTAGAAATAGGAGGAAAGACATTGATTAGAGAAATTACTAAAGATGATAAAGAAATTTTTATAGAATTAGAAGAAAAATTTTACAACTCTGAAGCTGTAATTCATCCTGTGCCTAAAGAATACATAATAAATACATATAAAGAGGTTATTTCAGATTCACCTTATGCTAAAGCTTACATAATAGAAAAAGATAATGAAATTGCAGGATATTCTCAGATTAGCTTAACTTATTCCAGTGAAGTAGGAGGTCTAGTCGTTTTAATTGAAGAATTATTTATTCTCAGTGAATATAGAAATTTAGGTTTAGGAAGTGAATTCTTAGAATTCATTGAAAAAGAATTTCCCGAAGCAAAAAGATTTAGATTGGAAATAGAAAAAGATAATCAAGATGCAAGACGTCTATATGAAGCAAAAGGTTTTAAAGAATTAGAATATATTCAGATGGTAAAAGAATAACGATTTAATGAGGTGAAGACATTGTTAAAATTAGACTCTGTTACAAAAATTTATGATGGAGAAACAAAGGCTGTAGATAATCTCAATCTTGAAGTTAAAAAAGGAGAGATTTTTGGATTTTTAGGTCCTAATGGTGCAGGAAAAACAACTACTATTAAAATGATAACAGGAATTTTAGAAGCAACAGCAGGAAAAATAACCATAGGTGGCCATGATATAGAAAAAGATACTATAGAAGCTAAAAAAACTTTTAGCTATGTTCCTGATCATCCAGAAATTTTTGATTCTATAAGAGGAATAGATTATCTTAACTTTATTGCAGATATTTATGATGTTTCTGAAAAAAAGAGAGAAGAAAAGATTAATAAGTTTACTAAAAACTTTGAAATATATAATGATTTAACAAAAGCTATTAATTCTTATTCACACGGAATGAAACAAAAACTGTTGATTTCTGGAGCCTTGCTTGTTGATCCCGAACTTTTTATCTTAGATGAACCGCTTGGAGGATTGGATCCTCGCTCAGCTCGAATATTAAAAGATTTAATGAGAGAACATTGTGCAAATGGAGGTACAGTGTTTTTTTCTTCTCATGTTTTAGAGGTTGTTGAAAATATATGTGATAGAATAGGAATTATAAATAAGGGAGAACTTATTGCCTATGGTGATTTAGAAGAAATTAAAGAAAATAAAGACCGCTCACTTGAAGAATTATTTTTGGAGTTGACTGAAAATGAATAAATTTCTTTCCTTAGTTAAAATTGAAATTAAGGATTTTTTAGGAAAAACAATAAGTGGACTTAATTTGAAAAATAAATCTTTAGCTAAATTATTAATTTTATTGTTACCAATTGCTATTTCAATGCCAATTTATAATTTATCTTTAACAATGTTTATTAGTTTTGCTCAGATAGGATCTGGAGAATTAGTTATAACTATGACTTACATAGGAGCAGTTATGCTCATGTTTTTTCTTGGTATTCCCTTTATTGTTTCGATATTCTTTTACTCAAGGGACATACAATTTTTGGCTGCCTTGCCTTTTAAAGAAAGAGAAATAGTTTTTGCAAAATTATCAACTGTTTATCTTTACTTGCTTTTAATTGCAGTTATTATTATGGGTCCAGCTTTAATCGTTTATGGAGGGAATATGGCCTTCTCCATATTTTATATTATAAAAAGTATTTTCATTCTTTTATTGACGCCATTATTACCAATGCTAATTTCAGCAGTTTTTGTTATGCTTATGAGTTCAATTCTTATCAAATCGAATTATAAAAATTTATTTACTATTTTAAGTAATTTTATCTTAATAGCTGCTATAATTGCTTTACAGTTAGTAGCAAATCGCTATGTTTCTAATCCTGAATATATAAGAGAAATAATATTGAGTGGTGAAGGGTTATTAAATGTTTTAGGAATGAGATTTCCTCCAAGTATCTGGCTAACAAAGATCTTTTTGAATTCATTTAAAGATAGCTTTTACTTTTTAGCTCTTAATATTGCCTTGCTTTTTATTTTAGCATTTTTATCAAAGCTATTTTACAGAAAGGCGATTTTAACTTTAGCTCAAGGAGCACAGGCTTCAGGTGATATTTCTTTTAAAAAGCAGGGAAAGAAAATACAGCTTATAAAAAGGCACTTATTAATAATTATAAAAGAACCTACTTTTTTGATGAATACAATTTTTACTCTCTTTATTCCTTTAATTTTATTTGTTGTTATGTCTGTTTCTGGTGATATATCAAAGGAATTATTAAATTCTCCACAAATGGCTGCTTATAATCCACTTATTTTTATATTAATTATTATATCACCAGTGGTAGTAAGTAATATATCAGCAACAGTAATCACAAGGGAAGGAAAGACTTTTTGGCAGACCAAAGTTTTACCAATTTCTCACAAAGAAAATATTAAGAGTAGGGTAATGATATCATTATTATTATCATTTCTTGCTGCTATTTTAATGGGAATTTTTGCTCTGTATCTTTTAAATATTACTTTAAAATCAATATTTATTTCATATTTATTTGCTATTTCCGCAATTTTATTTTTTACTATTGTAGATATAATAATAAATATTTATCGTCCCTTTTTAAATTGGACAAATGCCACCGCAGCTGTAAAAAACAATTTAAATGTAATGATAGCTTTAGCTATAAGGGCTATAGTTGCTGGAATTATTTATATTATTTATAATTTATCAGGGGATTTTTTTCTAGAAAATCTTAATTTAGTTATTATGATAGCTACTGCCATTTTCTTTGCTTTTTATTTATTTTTACGACACTTACTTTATACTAAATTTATAGAGAAATTTAAAAAAATATGGATTTAACTTTAAGCACTCAAAGCATAAATATTTTAATAATAATTTTGGAAGGAGATTAAATTAGTGAATTTAATAGCAGAAAAAAAAATTTTTGAAGAATTTAATAAGTTCTGGAAAGGACTTGTAGTTGGTTTAGTTATTATTACTCCTATCAGTGGAGGTACAATGCTTTTAGTCTTGGGATTATATGAAGAACTAATGAGAGATATTTCTAGTTTTAAAATATTTACTTGGCTATCTTTTGGTTTTGGTTCAATATTAGGTATTTTTCTTAGTGGAAGGATTTTTGCGACATTATTTAATTCTTATACATTACTTATTCTTGGATTTTTACTGGGGTGTATCTTAGCTTCTATAAGGGCTGTATTAGGTGATGATTATCACTTAACTATTAAAAGATTAATTGTTTTAGGTATAGGATTAGTTATAGGACTTTTTTTAGCTGACCTTTCTGATTTCGGTGCTGTAAGTCAAGTTTCGCCAAATAATTTCACCTTAGTTTTAGGAGGGGCTCTTTCTAGTGCAGCGATGATTATACCCGGGGTTCCAGGTGGAACTATTTTGATTTTGATGGGGATTTATGATGATACAATAATGGCTTTAGGTAATTTTGATTGGTCAGTCTTAATAATTTTTGCCTTAGGTGCTTTTGCAGGTATAATTGGTTTATCAAATATATTTAATAGAATATATAGTCAATATCGAGCAGGATTAAGTTGGTTTTTTGTTGGGCTTATTTTTGG
>JBNJDL010000193.1:0-4595 GCA_051744825.1 Bacillota bacterium
ACTTTGGCAATGATTGTTATTATTGTTTACGTTGTATTAATCAATGTCCTGAAGAAGCAATACAGATTACTAAATTTACAGAAAATAAGTTTCGTTTTAAAGGACCAATGGAAAATTATAAGCCTGCTATTTTGGAAGAAAATAATTAAAATCTTTAGAATTTGTGAAAGGGGTTAAATTTTGAATAGAGAAATAAAAGAATTAATCAAGAGTTATATAAAAGAATATGAAAAAAATGATGATATAGAAACGGAATGGAAAGAAGCAATAGTGAATTTTGCTGATGCTAATGATCCATTATTTGAAGAATTAAAAGATGTTGTCAGCCCTAGTCATGCTTTACCACAAGATATTCTTAGTGATGCTAAATCTGTCATAGCTTATTTTATACCCTTTGCTGAATCAGTAGCTAAGTCAAATATAGATGGAAAATATAGTTCAAAAGAGTGGGCTAAAGCCTATGTAGAAACTAATCAACTTATTTCTGATATAAATAACTATATTAAAATTAAAGTATATGAAAAAAATTATAAAGCAGCTATGATTCCTGCAACTCATAATTTTGATGAAAATAGCTTAATGAGTGACTGGTCACATCGGCATGTGGCTTATATAGCTGGGTTGGGTACATTTGGAATAAATAACATGTTAATTACTAAAAAAGGTTGTGCAGGAAGGATTGGGACAATTGTTACTAACATAGATTTAGAGCCTTCTGAAAGAATTAATAAAGAAAGATGTTTAAAAAAAGCTGGTTATAATTGTAATAAGTGTGTTGAAAGATGTGTGATTGATGCTTTAACAGAAGATGAATTTGATAGATTTAAATGTTATGATTTGCTTTTAGAAAATGATAAATTACATTCAGATTTAGCTTTAACAGATGTCTGTGGCAAATGTTGTGTTGATCTCCCATGTACTTTTAAGGATCCTACTAACTTAGTTAATGGTAAAAATTAAATGTATTTTTTTAAAAGGGAATTTGTAATTTTTTAAATATAAAAGGAGGTGTTAGATACTTTGATCTAAGATTCTTTTTTAGAATTCAAGTATCTGAAAAGTGAAAATTAAAAACATTAGTAGTGATTATGTGAAAAGTAATGATTATATGAAAGAGTTGACAGAAATAGTTTTAAATTCATATAAAATAGAAAGAAAATCAGTTCCTTATCTTCCCTTAGAGGATGGGTATAAGAAAAAAATTGATAAATATATTGAAGATTTAGTTTTTAATGGTACAGGAGTTATGGCAATTTCAAATAACAAAGTGGTTGGATTTTTAGCAGGCTATAAAATAGAAGAGTTTTGGGGTTCTTGTGATGGTATTTATTCACCTGATTTTGGACATGGATTAATTGAAAATGCTAATAAAAATATTTATCAAAAACTCTATAAATCTGCAGCAAAGAAATGGGTTGAAGCTGGTTATACTCATCATGCATTGACAATATATGCTCATCATAAAGATGTAATTGATAGCTTTTTCTGGCTTGGTTTTGGTTTGAGATGTATTGATGCTATGCGTAAGGTTTCACTTATTCAAAATGTAAATGAAGAGATTAAGATAAAAAAGATAAAAAAAGAAAATATTTCTGAATTGGTTGAGGTACAAGAAAAATTACACTATTATTTCAATGAATCACCTCTATTTATGCCAGTAGGAAAGCAAGATGCAGAGAAATATTTAACTACTTGGTTAAAAGAAGATAACCGGCATATCTGGGGTGCATATAAAAATAATGAAGTTATTGGGTTTATGAAAATTCAGCCAGTGGGAGAAAGACTGATTACTAAAAATGATAGTGTTATGAATGTAACAGGAGCTTATGTAAAAAAAGGTTATAGGAAATCCAAAGTTGCTATTACTTTACTGAATGAAATACAGAAGTGGATGTTAGCTAATGATTACACTTTATGTGGGGTTGATTACGAGTCTTTTAATATAGCTGGAAGTAATTTTTGGAATCAATTATTTACTTCTTATACCTACTCTTTAGTTAGAAGAATTGATGAGAGAGTTTTAAATGAATGATTTTAAAATTATTTTTAAGCGTAGAAATTTTTAAAGTGCAAAATTATAGGAGGAGATAAATATGAGTAAAAAAGATAAGGTAGTTATTGGTGATAGAAAAGATTTAGAAGCTAAAAAAATTGATGAAGAGTATGCCTTAAATACCAAAAAGAGAATTGTTTTTAGTCCTGAAAATGTCTGGGATAGTCATGTGATGCGAGTGTTTACAATGGAAGAAAATGGACAGACTTTCGAGCATGGGCATGAGTGGCAACACTGGATTTATGTAATCTCTGGTAAAGGTAGTGTAACTATAGAAGGTGAAAAACATAGTCTAAGTAAAGATTCTTATCTATTTGTCCCTGGAGGAGTTGACCATTTTTTTAAAAATGAAAGTAAAGAAAACTTTGAATGGATATGTATAGTTCCACCAGAAGGAGATACTTTTAAAAAATAAAAAGATATTTGATAAAAAAGTGATTAATAGAAAATAAAAAAAATATATTACAAATTAGGTGAGGATGATTTTCCTCATCTTTTTATTTTTTAAATACTTAATAATAAAAATAAATATTTTCCAATAATTGAAGGAATATTTCGAATTTAGTAGAATTAAATAAATGTAAAAGTAAAAAAATAGAAATTATGCATATATTTTAAATGAAAGAAGGTTATTAAGGTGACAGTAAAAATTAGTAAAAGAGATAATGAATTTATTGTTCGCTTTAATTATTCTTCTGAATTAGTAGAAAAAATGCATTTAATCCCAGGGAGAAAGTGGAATCCAGTCAAAAAATATTGGAGTTTTGTAATTACTGAAAATGCTATAGATGAATTTATTAGAAATTTCAATTCTCAACTATTAATTATTGATGAAGAAGCTAAAATAATTGTTATAAATTATTTTTATCAGAAATTTTACAAAAGTTTATTAATTGATTTTATTGAAATTCTTAAAAGACAGGGATATAGCAATGCTACAATAGATGCTTATAAAATTCATCTAAAAAAATATATTTTTTATAATTTAAAACAAGTTTCTAAAGAAAATGAAGAAAAATACAATAAAAGATTTGGTGTTAAAAAAAGAAATGACGTTAGCTTAATTAAAGTAGAAAATTTATTTGATAAGTTAGAATCAGATATAAATATATTATTTAATCAAAATAAAATCAATGAATATATATTAAAAATTATTGATAAAGACAAGAGTTCTCATTCTTATGCAAATCAATTTATCAGTGCTATTAAATTTTTTTCAAAAGAAGTTTTAGATAATAAAGAAATAATAATTAATATAGTTAGACCTCCAAAAGATAAAAACTTACCAGATGTGTTAAGTAAAAATGAAGTTTCTAAAATACTGAATTCTTTAAAAAATAAAAAACATCGAGCTTTATTATTTATTACATATTCAGCTGGCCTCAGAGTTAGTGAGGTAGTAAAGTTAAAATTAAAAGATATAGATAGTGAAAGAATGTTAGTTCATATTAGAAAAGGAAAAGGTTCTAAAGATAGGTATAGTCTTTTATCCAAGATAGCACTTGAAGAGTTGAGAAATTATGCAAAAGGTCAGAGATTAAGTGACTGGTTATTTCCCGGAGGAAAAGAAGGAAAACATTTAAGTACTAGATCAGCTCAAAAAATCTTTAAAAAAGCATGTAAAAAGGCAAACATCAATAAGGAGGTGTCTATTCATTCTTTAAGACATTCTTTTGCAACTCATTTGCTTGAAAATGGGACTGACTTAAGGTATATCCAAGAATTATTAGGTCATAGCAGTAGCAGAACTACAGAAATCTATACTCATGTAACAAAAAAAGATTTTCTTAACATTACCAGTCCACTAGATGTTTTTCAATTGGAAGATGTAGATTGATAAAAAGAAAAGATTAATCTAAAAGAGCATAAATGAAATAACATCACAGATAACTCTTCTAAGCAATAATAAACGAAGTGGATTCATTTATTATTTAGTTAAGCGAAATATTGTGCAGATGAAAAATTACTGAGTTGCGGTCGAAAAAGCAGGTACCTCCTCGGACCTCCTACTTTTTCGACTATAACTTACACATTAAATTTATGGAACTATTAGCAGCAATTAAAATTTTAGATTAGTAATGCAAATTCAAATAAGTCACAATAATATAGATTTGGATTAATTAATATCTGCTATTCAAAGAATTATATTTATTTCAAAAAAGTACTGAAGGAAATATAACTATACAAAATTAAAAATAGAGAGCATTGATTATTTTATTGAGGTAATATATTTGAGTTAATTAAGGAGCGATTGTGTGATGAAGAAGATTAGGGCTTTATTTGAACTGTTAAGACCAGAATTACTTTTTGCAGCAGGGATATGTGTGATTATAGGAGAAATAATTTCCTTGGGAAAATTACCACCTATTACAAAAATATCTCTTGGTTTTCTATGGGGGGTATTTCTATCTGCTCCAGCAATGGTCTTAAATGATTTATTTGACATTGAGGTAGATAGGATAAATGCACCGAAGAGGGTTTTACCATCTGGATTGATTTCCGTAAGTACAGTTATTATATTAACTATTATTACAACTTTGAT
>JBNJDL010000194.1:0-4583 GCA_051744825.1 Bacillota bacterium
TATATCCTTTTTGCATTTCCTCAACAATTATTCCTGAATCATAATCACAATCTTCAACTTGCATTATAGCTTCATGATATTTATGATCAAATTCTTCACCAACAGTTTCAATTTTTTTCAAACCCTGACTTTTTAAGTTATTAACTAGTTGTTTGTAGATCATTTCAACACCAGTTTTTAAATCATTTTCATCACTTTCAGATGATAATGCTCTTTCAAAATTATCAATCACTGGTAATATTTCATTAAATAATTCTAATTTAGCTTCTAAAGCAAGACCTTCTTTTTCTCTTTTAGTGCGGTTTCTATAATTATTAAAGTCAGCCTTTAATCTTTGTAATCTATTTAAATATTTTTCCTTCTCTTCTTCTAATTCATTAATTTTTTCTTCAAATGAAAAAATATAATCTATAAGATCAGATTTTTCCATTTCAGAAAGATTTTTTCCTTCTTGTTTTTCTTCTTCCTTACTATCTTCTTTATGATTCTCAACTTCTTCATTTTCCATTTCTTCTTGACTTTCATTCTCTTCAAAATTTTCTTCCTTTTTTTCTTCATTCTCTATTTCTTCATTCTCTTTTTCATTTACTTTTTTCTCATCATTTTCTTGATTCATTTATATCACCTACTTGTTTTAGAAATTATTTCACCTAACATATCAGCCACCAAATCAACTGTAGAAATAACTTGTGGATATTTCATTCTAGTTGGACCTATAACTCCTATTTTTCCAATCGCTTTACTATTTAAACTATATGTAGCAAATACAAGGCTACAATTCTGTATTTCCTCCAGTTGATTTTCATGACCTATCTTTACCTCTATTCCTTCTTTAGATACACTTCCTAATAATCTTCGAAGAGTATCTTTAGTATCAAGAATATTCAGCACTCTCTTTAAAGTATCAAGGTCATTAAATTCTGGTTGATCGAGAATATAAGAAGTTCCACCTAAATATATTTGCATATCACTTGGCTCAACTAAAATCTCTAATTCATCATTTATTAAATTTATTAACTTTTTAGAAATATTTATTCTATTTTGTAGTTCAACTTCAAGTTTTTGCATAAAATTTTGATTTAATTTATTAAGTTTCATTCCCTCTAATTTTTCTACCAAATAGTTATTAATATATCTAACTTGTTTTGTATTAAGTTTTTCATCTAAATTTATTATTTTATTGTTTACCATACCAGTATCTGTTATCAAGATAATCATTAGAGATTTTGGAGTAACTTGTAGTAATTGAACTTTTCTTATCTTACTTTTTTCTAATTGTGGTTCACTGACCATTGCTGTATAGTGAGTTAGATTAGAAACCATCTTTACTGTAGCAGATATTATATCTTTTATATCTTGTTCCTCATGATATAAATTCTCTAAAGAGTTTTTTAGATTAGTAGAGATTACATTTTTTTGCTCCATTAAAACATCTACATAAAATCTATAACCTTTATCTGAGGGTACTCTACCAGCAGATGTATGGGGTTGCTCCAAATATCCCATATCTTCAAGGTCTGCCATCTCATTCCTAATTGTTGCTGAACTGACTCCAAAATCATAATTTTTAGCAAGTGTTCTGGAGCCAACAGGTTCAGCAGTCAAGATATGCTCTTGAATGATGGCTTTCAATATTTTCTTTTTGCGTGAACTTATATTATCAACCATCATTTTTCACCCCTTTGTTAGCACTCACTTTCATCGAGTGCTAATAACTACTAATAAAATATCATATAAGTATATTTTTGTCAAATTGAAATTTAGATGAATTCCATAAAGACTTTATTTCCTAATAGCTTGCCTTTCTCAGTTAATTTTACTCTATTTTCATTTACTTCAATTAATTTTTTTTCAAGTAACTCATCAATTTCTTTTCTATAAACATTTTTTAATTCTCTATTAAATTGATTGTAGAAATCTTTAAATTTTACTCCATTAGTTAATCTTAAACCCATAATCATTTTTTCGCTCATTTTTTGTTCTAAAGTTAATATGTTAAAATCCTTTATTCCATTTCCATTTGTATTAACTTCTTCTATATATTTTTCTAAAGAAGATGGATTATAAAATCTAGTTTTGGAAGTAAAGCTATGTGCTGCTGGCCCAAGTCCTAAATAAGGTTCATATTTCCAATAACATAAATTATGTTTTGATTCATAGCCTTTTTTAGCAAAATTTGAAATTTCATATTGCTTAAAAGAATATTTCTTAAGTTCTTTAATAGTATATTCATACATTTTTGCATCTAATTCTTCTTTAATTGTTTTAAGTTCATTATTTTTTAATCTTTTATATAACAATGTTTCTTCTTCAATTTGTAGATTATAAATAGAAATATGAGGTGGATCAATTTTTATAGCAGTATTTAAATTATTTTTCCACTTTGAAAAACTTTGGCCCGGTATAGCAAAAATTAAATCAAAGCTAAAATTGTCAAAATGTTTTTTTATAGCATAAATAACTTTCTTAGCTCTTTTACTATCATGCAAACGTCCTAAAAGTTTAAGCTCTTGCTCATTAAAGCTTTGTACTCCTAAACTAATTCTATTAATATGCTGATTTTTATAAGCTTTAATTTTATTTTCATTAAGTGATTCAGGATTAGCTTCAATAGAAATTTCAATATTATTAGCCAAGGAAAAATTGTTATCAATTAAATTTAATAGCTCTGCTAAAGATTTTGTAGAAATTAAACTTGGTGTTCCTCCACCAAAATAGATAGTTTTGACTTTTTCTTTTAACTTATTTCCATAAAATTTTATTTCTTTCTTTAAAACTTTTAAATATTCATTTACAAGTTTTTTATTATAGCTAAGAGAAAAGAAATCACAATAACTACACTTTTTTTTGCAAAAAGGCAAATGAATATATAAAGCAAAATCACCTTTTATTTCTCTTAAAAAATTTAGCTTTTTTCTATGCATAACTTTATTCTTCATCCCTTTTTAAAATAGCCATAAATGCATCTTGAGGAATATCAACACTTCCAACCTGTTTCATCCTCTTTTTACCCTCTTTTTGCTTTTCAAGCAACTTTCTTTTTCGAGAAACATCGCCTCCATAACATTTTTGTAAGACATCTTTTCTCTGAGCAGGAATTGTAACTCTAGCAACAATATTATTACCAATAGCAGCCTGGATAGGCACTTTAAACATATGTCTTGGAATTAACTCTTTTAATTTGCGTGCTAGTGACCTGCCTTTAGGCTCAGCATTATCACGATGTACAATTGTTGATAAAGCATCAACTGCTTCTTTATTAACAAGAATATCAAGTTTAACAAGATCAGCAAATCTATAACCTATAGGCTCATAATCAAGTGTTGCATAGCCTCTTGTTTTAGACTTTAATTTATTAAAAAAATCAGTTATTATTTCACTTAATGGCATTTCATATTTTAATGATACCCTACTTTTGTCAATATATTGCATATCATTAAATTCACCTCTATTATTTTCACACAACTTCATTGCCTGTCCAATATATTCCTCTGGTAAATGAATATCAGCTTCAACAAAAGGTTCTTTAATTTTCTCAATTTCATTTTTATCAGGAAATTCTGCTGGATTTTCTATCTCAAGCTCTTCTCCATTTTCTTTAGTTATTTTATAAACTACACTTGGAGCAGTAACAACAATATCAAGGTCAAACTCTCTTTCTAACCTTTCTTGAACAATTTCCATATGCAATAATCCTAAAAAACCACAACGAAAACCAAAACCTAAAGCTTCAGAAGTTTCAGGCTCAAAGCTAAAAGAAGCATCATTTAACTGTAATTTTTCCATTGCTTCTTTTAAAACTTCATAATCAGAATTATCACTAGGATAGAGTCCACTGTATACCATTGCTTTTACTTTTTTATAACCTGGTAAAGCTTCATTTGCTGGGTTATCTGCTAATGTTATAGTATCTCCAACTCTACAATTTTTTACATCTTTGATTCCAGCAATAATATAACCTACTTCTCCTGAGTCTAAACGAGAAGTTTCAATCATCTCTGGATTAAAAACCCCAACTTCATCTACTTCATATACTTTATCATTAGCCATCATTTTTATTTTTTCACCTTTTTTTATACTTCCATCAACAATCCTAACATAAGCTATAACCCCTTGATAAGAATTATAAAGAGAATCAAAAACTAAAGCTCTAAGTGTTTTACCTTGATTTGAAGCTGGAGAAGGTATTTTTTCAACAATAGCATTTAATATGTCTTCTATTCCAGTTCCGGTTTTTGCACTTGCTAATATCGCTTCAGCTGGATCGATTCCTATTTCCATTAATTGTTCTTTGACCCAATCTGGATTCGCTGAATCTAAATCTATTTTATTTATAATAGGTATAATTTCTAAATCATGCTCTAAGGCTAAATATATATTTGATACAGTTTGAGCCTCTACACCTTGAGCAGCATCTATTACTAACAAAGCACCTTCAGCAGCTGCTAATGAACGTGAAACTTCATAAGAAAAATCAACATGTCCAGGAGTATCAATTAAATTCAATTCATAATCTTTATACTCCAATCTTACTGCCTGAGCTTTTATAGTAATTCCTCTTTCTCTTTCTAAATCCATCTTAT
>JBNJDL010000195.1:0-4528 GCA_051744825.1 Bacillota bacterium
GTAACCATTTTTATTATCATCATTAATTTTTCTAATAACAGCCAGAATAGTTTTATTATCATTTAAATTAGTTTCATATTCTTTTATTTCTTTATTTTGTGATTTTACAATATTAATTATATTCTCTTTATCTAAATTAAGATATTGATGACCAATTCCTTTAAATTCATTATCTTTATTTATATAAAAATGCCTTACCGCCCTAAATGGAGGAGGATTATTTAATGA
The DNA here is from genome assembly GCA_051744825.1 of Bacillota bacterium. Taxonomy (GTDB): domain Bacteria; phylum Bacillota; class Halanaerobiia; order Halanaerobiales; family DATFIM01; genus DATFIM01. The sequence continues at coordinate 229 of JBNJDL010000195.1, forward strand.
ATCAATTGCCGGTGCTAATTGTTCATTATTAAACTCTAATTCTTTTAAAAAATCTTTCTTATCCTGTAATAAATATTCTTGATTATCTTTAATCTGAGAATAAGATTCATTTATAAAAGCTCTTCTTAAAACAAAAGGCATAATTAACATAATTATAACAAAGGTAAGAATAATTATTCCACCTACAATGATCCAAATTTGAAAACTAAGAGCTTTATCCTTTAAATTAAATCTCATTTATCCACCAACCTGTAACCATGACCATAAATAGTATCAATATTTAAATCAGGAAGTTTATTTCTCACTCTTCTAATCAAATCATCTACTACTCTATCACTACCATAATAATTTTCTTCCCATACTTCTTCAATAATTTGTTCTCTAGAAAGAGCCTGTCCCTTGTTTTTTAACAAATATACTAATAAATCAAACTCTTTAACTGTTAAATCAATTTCCTCTTCATTTTGGTCTAAAACTTGTCTGCTTTTTAGATCAATATTATATTTTCCATAATCAATATTTTCTTTATTTTTACTTCCATAAACTCTTTTTAATAATTTCTCAGTTCTAATAACAAGTTCTCTTGGTGAAAAAGGTTTTGCTAAATAGTCATCACTACCCTTTTCTAGACCAATAATTTTATCTAAATCTGCATCACGTGCAGAAATAAATATAACAGGAATTTCTTTATCTTTTTCCTTGATTTCAGAAATTAGTTGATAACCATCTATATCAGGTAACATTATATCTAAAATCCATAAATCCGGACTTTCAGGAATAGCTTTTTGTGCTTCTTTTCCTGTTAAAAATGAACGAACTTCCCATCCTTCATTTTTTAAATATGAGCTTAATAATTGATTTAAATTTTTTTCATCTTCTACTATATAAATATTAAAATTCATCAAAAAACCTCCTATTCATAGCTCAAGGCGTCAACAGGGTCAAGTTTAGATGCTTTAAAAGCTGGATAAATTCCAAAAAAGATACCTACTGTAGTTGAGAATCCTACTGCCAATAATATACTAGAACTTTTTATTACAAATGGCCAACCTCCAATTTGAGAAATGAAATAAGAGCTTGCTCCACCAAAAATGATTCCAATTATTCCACCAATTACACTCATAACTATTGCTTCTAATAAAAACTGAATAAGAATATAATGTCTTTTAGCCCCAAGCGCTTTCCTAATACCAATTTCTCGCGTTCTTTCTGTTACTGACACTAACATTATATTCATAATACCTATTCCACCAACAAATAGCGAAATAGCAGCAATACCACCAATCATTAATGTCATTGTTCCAGTTACTTCATTAATTACATTCAAAATTTGATCTTGACTTGTTATGTTAAATTCATCTTCATCATCAAAATAATTGCTCAATAAATAATCGATTTGAGCTGTTGCATCTTCTGCTTTATCTGAAGAAATAGCTTGAGCTGAAAAACTATTAATATATTTATTTTGGCTAATAGAACTCAAATAAGAAGTTATAGGAATATAGGCATTATTATTAAAATCACCTGTTATTCCCTGCTCTTTGTCTTCCATTACTCCAATAATTTTGTATACATAAGGATGGTCATTTTTATAAAAAGTTATTTTTTCTCCTACAACATCTTTTGTTGAAAATAATTCATCAGCTATATCTGAGCCTAAAACTATAACATTAGTTTTATTTTCCATATCATAATTATTAAAAAATTTACCTATTTCTGTCTCATAATTATTAAGTTCCTGATATCCTGGTGAAGTACCAACTAAATTAGCATTGTAATTGCTATCTCTTACCATAAAATAACCACTACTTTGATTTTGAGGAACAATTCTTTTTACAGCAGGGGAATATTCTTCTATAGCATCTCCTAATTCCATAGTAAACATATCTTGAGAAGTTGAACTCAATCTACCAAAGCTACCTCTACTCACTCCAGGATTAATAGTAATGAGATTTGAGCCCATATCGGAAATATTACTTGTTACTTCTGCTTGAGTACCTGATGCTACTGATATAACAGCAATTACTGCTCCTACACCAATTATTATTCCTAACATAGATAATAAAGTTCTTATTTTATTTCTTCCTAAACTATTTATTGCAATTTTAAAAGTTTCTAAAAACATCAGGCAAACACCTCATCTTCTCTAATTTCTCCATCAATAAGAGAAATCTTTCTATTTGCATGTTTAGCTATTTTTTCTTCATGAGTAACCAAAACTATTGTATGACCTTGATCATTTAATTTATGAAAAATTTCCATAATATTTTCACCAGTTTTTGTATCAAGATTACCAGTTGGCTCATCTGCTAATATTAAATCAGGGCTATTAGCAAGAGCTCTAGCAATTGCTACTCTTTGTTTTTGTCCACCAGAAATTTCATTTGGATAGTGTTTTAGACGATGTCCAAGCCCAACGTTTTCTAACATTTCTTCTGCTATTTTTTTTCTTTCTTTTTTGCTATAACCTGCATAAATTAATGGTAATTCAACATTGTGAACTACAGTGGTCTTGGGTAATAGATTAAATTGTTGAAATACAAAACCTACATAATTATTTCGCAAATCAGCAAGTTCATTTTCATTCAAATCAGAAACATCATTACCTCGAAGAAAATAATTTCCTGAACTTGGAGTATCTAAAAATCCTAATAAATTCATAAGAGTAGATTTGCCAGAACCTGAAGGCCCCATTATAGAAAGCATTTCTCCCTTATCTATTTTAAAAGAAACTTCTTTAAGCGCTTTAACACTTATATCACCATTTTTATATATTTTTGTTAAATTTTCTATTTCTATCATTAATTTTGGCCTCCTGTACTATCTCTCATACCCCCGCCAGGTGGACCTCCTGGAAAGTTTGTTGGCATATTAGAAGAATCGCTTTGACTATAAGTGTTTAATAGAATTTTATCTCCTTCATTTATACCTGATTTAACTTCGATTTTTAAACCATCACTTAGTCCAGTTTCTACAGGGACAACTTCTGTTTTATCATCAACTACTTTTAAAACGGCTTCTTGATTATTTCTATTAAAAATAGCTGTTATGGGAACAGTTAGAACATCTTCAACTTTATCAACTATTATTTCCACTTCAGCTGAGCTATTTAATTTAATATCATGACTAACCTTATCTAAAGTAACTGTTACAGGAAGGGTAACGGTACCACCGGAATTATCAGCTTCATTCTCTATTTCACTTACCTCTGCATCTACATTAGTATCAGGAAAAGAATCTAATTCAATCCTTGCTTTTTGTCCTAAAGCAACATCCTGAAAATTACTTTCTTCAATATTTATCTCTGCCTTTAATCTACTTGTGTCTTTTACGGTAAGTGCTTTATTACCATCATAGTAATTTCCTTCTTCTAAATTTATATCTGTTACTAAAGCAGAAAAAGGAGCTTTAAGACTTAGATTATCTAACTGCTCTTTTGCAATTTCTAAATTTAATTCAGCTTCTTCAACTTCATTAGTAGAGCCACTAATTTTGGCATTTTCTAAAGCATTTTTCTTTTGAATATAATTAAGCCTGGCTTCTCTTTTATCCAGTTCTATAAGCACCTCTCCTTTTTCAACTTGATCTCCTTCATCTACATGAATAGCTGTTATTTTTTTACCACTACCATTAGAAGGAAAAGAAAGGTTTTCTGTTTTATTAGCTTCTATATAACCTTCACCATCAATTGTTTTATAAATTTTTCCCTTACTAACACTTATTACATTTTCTTCATTTATTGTTTCCTTAGACTGCTTTTGATTATTATTAGATATTCTAAAATATACTCCTCCAGCTATTAATAAAATAACTAAAATTACAATTATTGATTTCCAATGCTTTTTAATCAAATTAAAAACCTCCAATTACCTTTTCACTGTTTATAAAATTGATGAAATTTAATTTATTAATAAAATTGTTATCTCTTAAAGATTTGAGAGCTATTTCTGCTTCATTACTAGCTATCCAGCTTTCTTGATAACTTAAATAATCAATAACACCATTATTATATTGTTTTTCCGCTACTTCTAAATCATTTAAGGATTTTTCATAATTTAATTTCTCTCTTTTTAATTTATCTTTATTTAAAGATAAATTATTCAGATTTTTTTGCAATTCTAATTCAAGCTCATTATATTTTTCTTCATATTCTTCTTTATTATTTTTTATACTTTCTTTTTGACTTTCAATGTTTAATTCATTTTTTCCACCATCAAATAGATTGTATTCAAAATTTAGAGTTGCACTCCCACTTTCACTTAATGTATCATAATTACCTGTAATATCTACGCTTACCTTG
>JBNJDL010000196.1:0-4469 GCA_051744825.1 Bacillota bacterium
GCTTCAAGTAAAAGTTTTTCCATAAAAGGATCTCCTACCTGTACAGCAGGTCTATCTTCTTCAGATTCCTCAGTTAATTCATCAGAGGCAAAACTTGCACCCTGAATACCGTCTCTACCAGTAGTTGCACCTACAACCATTACTGGATTACCAACACCTTCAGCTGTTCCTGTAGAAATATCTTCCTGGTCCATAAGTCCAACACTCATAGCATTAACAAGTGGATTTCCTTTATATGCATCAGAAAAATATACTTCTCCTCCAACAGTTGGAATACCTATACAATTACCATAACCTGCTATACCTTCTACAACTCCTTTAAAAAGAAAACGAACATGCTCATCATCTAACTCACCAAAGCGAAGTGAATTCAGACTGGCTATTGGTCTTGCTCCCATAGTAAAAATATCTCTTATAATTCCACCAACTCCAGTTGCTGCTCCCTGATAAGGTTCAATAGCTGAAGGATGGTTATGACTTTCTATTTTAAAAGAAATTGCTTGATTATCACCAATATCTATAATACCTGCATTTTCACCAGGTCCCTGAATAACCTGCTCACCTTCTGTTGGAAACTTTTTTAAAACAGGTTTAGAATTTTTATAACTACAGTGTTCTGACCACATAACACCATACATACCTAACTCTGTTCTAGTCGGTTCTCTTCCAAGTAAATCAACTATCATCTCATATTCTGATTTCATCAAACCTTCTTCTTCCCATATTTTATGAGCCAATCTTTTCACCTCTTTTTTTATTAGCATTTTTTAAATAGTCAATTATCGAAGCAAATATTTTATAACCATCAGTTCCTTTTGCACCTAAAATATCTTCAGCTGCTCTTTCTGGATGGGGCATAAGCCCAAAAATATTTCCTTCTTTATTAATAATTCCGGCTATATTGTCAACTGAGCCATTTGGATTTTCTTTTGCACTTAAATAACGAAGAACTATTTGATTATTCTCTTTTAATTCTTTAAGTCCAGCTTTATCTATATAATAATTTCCTTCTCCATGAGCAATAGGTAAAGATATTTTTTCTCCTCTTTTAAGTTTATTTGTAAAAGGAGTTTCTGAATTAACTACCTCTAAACCTATATCCTTACAGACAAACTTAAGATTATTATTTACTTTCATAGCACCTGGCAAAAGTCCAGCCTCCAGTAAAATTTGAAATCCATTACAGATTCCAATAACTAAACCACCCTTATTTGCATATTCTATTACCTTATCCATTAAAGGGGCAAAACGAGCTATAGCTCCTGAGCGAAGATAATCACCATAAGAAAAGCCTCCTGGTATCATCACACAATCATATGAATCTAAATCTAACTTTTTATCATACCATAGCATATCTGTCTCTATTCCAAAAACATTTTCTGTTACATGATAGCAATCTTGATCACAATTTGAGCCAGGAAAGGTTATAACTGCAAAGCGCATTATTTTTCCACCTCTTCAATTTGAAAACTATAATCTTCAATAACTGGATTTGCAAGAAGACGCTCACACATCTCTTCAACCTGCTTTTCTACCTCTTTTTTATCTGAAACATCATCTATAGTTAATTCTATATACTTACCAACATGGACATCATCAACATTTTTATAGCCAAGTGCTTCAAGTCCTGAGCTAACTGCCTGCCCCTGAGGGTCAAGTATACTTTCCTTTAACTTTGTCTCAACTTTTATCTCCCATTTCATATCTATCTCTCTCCTTTTATAGTCAAATTTTATGAAAAAAGTAAATCTGCCTCTCTATTTAGAAAGGCAGATAAAAATTATCCCTTGAGCCTCTTAAGAATTTCTTGGTAAGCTCCTTCAACTTCACCAAGGTCTCTACGGAAACGATCTTTATCCAATTTTTTCTGTGTTTCACTATCCCATAACCTACAGGTATCAGGAGTTATTTCATCAGCCAGTAAAATATTTCCATTACTGTCTTTTCCAAATTCTAACTTAAAATCAATTAAATCAATGTTTTTTGAAGCCAAAAATTCTTTTAGATAATCATTTATTTTAAAAGCTAGTTCAGAAATTTCATCTAATTCTTTTTCGCTTGCCATATCCTGAGCAAAAATGTGATACTGATTTATCATTGGATCTCCTAATTCATCACTTTTATAATAAAATTCTAAAACTGCTTCAGAAAGATCTGTTCCTTCTTTAAGTCCTAATCTTTTGGCTATACTTCCAGCAGCTTTATTACGCATTACAACTTCTACAGGAATAATTTCAACTTTCTTTACAAGAAGTTCTTTTTCACTGATTTTATCTATTAAATGAGTTTTGATCCCTTTTTCTTCAAGCATAGTGAAAAATATATTAGTTAATTCCGTATTCATTTCACCTTTATCTTTAATCTGTCCTTTTTTCTTACCATCAAAGGCAGTAGCATCATCTTTAAATTCACAAATTAATTCTTTACTACTATTTGTTTCATATAATTTTTTAGCCTTACCCTCATAAATCATATTTCCCTTTTCCACTAATATTACCCCCTTTAATTTTTTACTACAAATTAAGCTGCCCACTCCATTTATTACAAATTTTTAAGCATTTATCAGCTGCAATTCCAGTATATTTTTCTGGGTTTAAAAGAATATTCCACTGTTTTTTAGTAAATTTCTCGAAATACTTTTCTAACTCTTCATTTTCTTTTAAAATTTTTCTTAAGCTTTTTTCTGTCTTTTCAGCTTCTAAAGTCATTTTTCGAACAGCTTCATGAGCATCTGGATGACCATAAGAAGCAAGTAAAATATAAAGAGGCTCAGCAACTACCATTTCTTTATATTGATCAAAATTCCTTTTTAGATTTTCTTTATCTACTACTAATTTATTTGTTACCCTTATTAAACGGTTTGTTGATAAAAGTAAGCCCACAACGATTTCTGGAATAAAACGAGAAGAAGCTGAGTTAGTTAAGTCTCTTTGATGCTCAGAAATTTGATCTTGATAAATAGTTATCATTTGAGGCATGAACTTTTTCCACATACTTTTTACATTTTCATAATTAATAGGATTTCTTTTGTGTGGCATTGTAGATGAACCAACTTGATCTTTAGAAAAATGCTCTCCTACTTCAGAAATTTCACTTCGCTGTAAATGACGCATGTCATCACTGAAATTGGCCAGTACTCCAAATGTAGAAATAAGGCTATGAACATAATCAGTCATAGCTTCTGCCATCACAATTTGAGTAGAATAATCTCCTGCTTTTAAACCAAGATAAGAAAGAACTTCTTTTTCAAATGACTCAGGATCATCAAAGAAAAGTGAACTTGCATTATAGGCACCTACAGCTCCAGAAATTTTTCCTTTTAAATTATTAGCTGATTTTTTAATAGCTTCTATTCTTTCTCCTAATCTACTTACATATTCAGCTATAGTAAAACCAAAAGTTATAGGAACAGCGGCCTGTCCATGTGTTCTTCCAATTTGTACAGTATCTTTTTCTCTTTTAGCAATTTCAATTAATTTTTTCTCAAGACTTTTTAAAGTAGGAATAATTACTTCATTACTTGCCTCTTTAAGTCTTAAGGCATTAGCAGTGTCAACTATATCAAAAGAGGTAGTTGTAAAATGAATATATGGTTTCGCTTTATCACTAACTTCTTTTTGAATACAGTTAACAAGTGCTCTTATATTATGCTTAGTCTTTTTTTCTTCTTTATACACTTCTTCTACTTCTATTTTACTAATAGCTTCACTTACTTCATTAACAACTTCCATTGAACAAATACCTCTATTGCCAAGTGCTTTTACTAATGCTTCTTCAACCTTTGCCTGATATTTGACCTTGGCTTCTTCAGAAAAATATTTTTGATAATGGTCAAATTCATTATTTCTCATTGAATAGCGGTGATCTAAGGGACTTAAATTATTAAAAATATTACGCTTCATCTCATCTTCCTTTCTATTTAGAGTATTGCTCAAGATAATCTTTATAACCTAATTTTTCTACTCTTGCTGCTGTTTTTTCTACATCTCTTTCCATTTCAGCTTTATATTCTTTATACTTATTTCTTAAATCAACATTAGAAATACTTAGCATTTCAATTGCAAGTAAAGCAGCGTTTTTTGATCCATTAATAGCAACTGTTGCAACTGGAACTCCTCCAGGCATTTGCACTATTGAATAAAGTGAATCAAGTCCATTCAGTTTAGAAGTCTTCACAGGTACTCCAATTACTGGTAATGAAGTTATTGCAGCTACCATTCCAGGAAGATGAGCTGCTCCCCCTGCTCCAGCAATAATAACATCAATACCTTTATCTTCTGCTTTTTCAGCATATTCATATAATCTTTTTGGTGTGCGGTGTGCAGACACCACTGTTAACTCATAATCAACATCAAATCTATCCAAAATTTCAGCAGCATCTTTCATAACTGGTAGATCTGAATCACTTCCCATAATAATTCCAACTTTAACTCCCATTTTTATTCCCCCTAGTTTAAGTGTACCCGGTA
>JBNJDL010000197.1:0-4467 GCA_051744825.1 Bacillota bacterium
AATACTTGTTTTTAAATAAAATCAAGCCTGTATTAGAGGAAAGAATAGAAAATTCTATTTTCGCTAATGAAAAAATAAATTTAAATTATAAAAATTTCAAGGAAATAATTCAGTTTAAAATAAATAAAGGGAAGATAAAAATAAATAAATATGAAATAGGAGAAAAAGAAGGAGATTTTGCCCTTATACCTCAAGGAGCAGTCAAATTATTTACAGGATATAAGACTATAAATGAAATCACATATTTTTTAGATGATTGTTATGTTAAAGATGAATATAGAGATTTAGTTAATATTTTATTTCCAGAATTAAAATCACATTTTCATATAAATTATTAATGGTTAATTACTATTCAGGGGAGGACCAAAAATGAAGAGTAAAAAAACTTTCTATATTTTTATTATATTTGCATTTCTAATTTTACCATTCTTTTTAACACAAAATGTTCAGGGTAAAGAATATGAAATTTCTAATTATGATATAGATATTGAACTTACTAAAAAAGGTGATTATATTATAACTGAAAAAATAACCTATAATTTTTTAGAAGGAAAATTTTCTAATGCATATCGAGAAATTACCAATAATAGCTTGAAAAACTTAGAATTCATTTCTTTAGATGGAGTTTTTACAAATATTACAAATGAAAGAATAGAAGAAAGTGGTAATGATCTTAAAATAAATTGGTCTTATCCTGAAACTGATCAAAATGCAGAGTTTATTCTCAAATATCGTTCAAACCAGGCCCTAACTTCTAAAGAAAATAAAAATATTATAGATTTAAAGATTATTGAAGAAGGATGGGATGTTCCTCTTAAAAATATAGATATAAGTATTGATTTTCCAGAGAGTGTTTCTGGAATTTCAGTAAAGCCTCAAAATGATTTAGAAACTAAAGATACTTCAATGGTTAAATTTTACAAAGAAAGTCTTGATCCAAATGAAAGTTATAATATTTTTGTTGAATTTAATAAAATAATTGATACAAATTATCCTGAAGAAAAATCACCGTATTTTTACCCTTTAATTTTTGGAGCTATTCTGGGGATTTTATTTATTATATTTACTGTAGTTAGAGAATATTATAATCGCCCTGAACCTCAAAAAACTAATATTAAACCATCTGAATTAAGTTGTATTGAGCTGGCCAATATTAGTTATCCAAAAACAAGTGAAAAAAGAAAAGGACTTGTAAGTGAGATATTTACACTTGCCCAAAAAGGAAAAATCAAACTTATTAGCAAATTAGATAGTGGTTTATTTGGTTCTAAAAAAGCTGAGATAAAGGTAGAAATTTTATCTGAAGAAGATCTTTCACAACTTGAAGAAGAGTTAATAAATTCTTTAAAGAAAGAAGATGATTTAAAAGAATTTTTACAGAAGTCAAAATTAAGTAAAAATATAATGGAAATAGCTCGAGAAAATTTAAAAGATCTAGATTTATTTAACAATAAAGCGGGGAGAACGAGAATAACTGATGTTTATATAGGTGTTTTGACCTCTATTCTTGGTGTTGCCGGATTAATTCTTGCTCCTTTTTCTGGTTATCCTTCAATAAGTGGTATAAGTATTTTTCTTGTTTTATTAGGAATTGGTAGATTTATAAAATCAGCTTTAGTCCCTATGCTTTCAGCAACAGGTTTAGGTTTGCAAAAAGAAGTTGAGAAAGTTTTGGATGAGAAAAAAGATGAATTTGAGAAGGCATTAGATGAGGATGCTAATAAAGCTATTGAATTATTTTTTAGTGAACTAAATTATCTTATTCTTCATAAAAAATTCAGGCAAAATAAATTTAAAAAATATAAAAAGAAATTAAAAAATGCAGATGAATTTGAAAAACCTGAATGGATAGAATTTGATATGTCAGAACTTGATAAAACTATTGATGCACTTGAGGCAGTAGAAATAATTGACTATGTTATGGTAAGTACTATATTTATTCTCAATTCTACTGCCGGTGTTACTGGAGTAACAGGAGCAGGTGGCGGAAGTGCTGGAGGTGGAGGGGCTAGTTAAAAATAGATCTAATATGAAAAAGTTTTAACCAGCCTTGATAATCATTCTTTTAAATCTTTATTAGCGTAATAATTTGATAGTACTAAAAATAATCCCATAATAGCAAAGCCAAAAATCATAGCACTTATTGCTGTTATTAATAAAATTGATAGGCTTAAAAGATTGTATGTACCTCCTTGATATAAAAAAGAATTTCTAATAGAAATAAAAGTGCCAAATATAAATCCAAAGGAAATATTTCCAAGAATAATATATTTTAGAAAAGAGTTGCGTTCATTTTGATTGTCTGGCAGAGATATTAATCCCCCAAAAGCAGTTCTTAAAATAAAATATACTCCACCAGCAGCAAGTACTAAATATTCAGTTTTATATTCAGATAGAGATACACCCTTTAGAAGGTTCTTGTAAATAATAATGCCCGAAAGTAATAGTGCCATAATTGAGAATGATTCAAAACCATATTTATAGATTAATTTTTTAATTCTTTCATCATTATTTAAATTTTTATATATTTTTTTAATCAATTTTATCTTCCTCCCAGAAAAGTTCATCTAAAGTTTTATCCAGAGTTTTACAGATTTCGATACATAAATTGATAGTTGGATTATACTTACCATTTTCAATTAAGCCAATGGTCTGTCTAGTAACCCCTACAATATTTGCCAATTCTTTTTGAGTTAGATCTTTTTTGACTCTAGCAGCTTTTAATTTTAAGTTTTTCATTCAAATGTTATTTCCCCCTTTCAAAAAAGAATATGAACTAATAATACACTACATTTCATAAAATGTCAACTATATATTGCAAAAAGGTATAATAAAATTACATTATGCAAAATGGGTGAAATAACAATGATATTTTTTTAGTTGCTAAGTGAACACTTGTATGGTAAAATTAAATATAGACATATAGAGGGAGGGCAAAAAATGGACCTGGGTAAAAAGTTAGGAGTATTAACTGAAGCAGCTAAATATGATGCATCCTGTTCCTCAAGTGGCAGTAGTCGTAAAAATTCAAGCTGTGGAATTGGTAATTCTGCAGGAGGTGGAATCTGCCACAGCTGGTCTGATGATGGAAGATGTATATCATTATTAAAAATTTTATTTAGCAATTACTGTATTTATGATTGTGCATATTGTGTAAATAGAAGTAGTAATGATTTGCCAAGAGCTTCTTTTACACCTCAGGAAGTTGCTGACCTTACCATAAATTTTTATAAAAGAAATTATATTGAAGGCCTTTTTTTGAGCTCTGCTATTTATAAAAACCCGGATTATACAATGGAACAAATTTTAAAGACAGTCCAACTATTAAGAGAAAAGCATAATTATAATGGATATATACATCTTAAAGCTATTCCAGGAGCTGATTATGAACTTATAAGAAGAGCAGGTGAATATGCAGATAGGATGAGTGTAAACATTGAATTACCATCCAGAACAAGTCTGGCTGAACTGGCACCTCAAAAAAAGCCAGAAGATATTTTAACACCAATGAAAAAAATTGGTGAAGGAGTTAAGGAAAATAAGCTGGCTAAAAATAAATATAAAAGTGCTCCTGATTTTGTACCAGCTGGGCAAAGTACTCAATTAATAGTTGGGGCAAGTCCAGAACCGGATTATCAAATTTTGAAATTGTCAGAAGGCCTATATAATAAGTTTAATTTAAAAAGAGTTTATTATTCTGCTTTTGTACCAGTTAGTGATAATAATAAATTGCCAGCAGTTAATAAACCACCTTTAATAAGAGAACATCGGCTTTATCAAGCAGATTGGCTTCTTCGTTTTTATAATTTTGAAGCAGATGAACTTTTAGATAAAAACCATTCTAATTTTAATGTAGAACTTGACCCTAAAGCTGATTGGGCGATTCACCATTTAGAAAAATTCCCAGTTGAAATAAATGAAGCTAATTATAATAAATTACTCCGAGTGCCTGGGATAGGTCCAAAATCTGCAGGTAGAATTTATAAATCTCGGAAAAGAAAAAAATTGAGTTATGATGACCTTATTAAAATGGGTATTGTATTGAAAAGAGCAAAGTATTTTATAACCTGTAAAGGCAAATATTTTGCAGGTATACCTATGAAAAAAGAAATTTTAAAAGAAAGATTGGCTGATAAAAATAAAAATTGGAGCCAATTAGCTCTTTTTGATAATAAAGAGGTGAAATAATGATTTATTATTTATATGATGGAAGTTTCAGTGGACTTTTAACTTCTATTTATAATGCCTTTTATAGTGAGAAAAAACCTGATAATATTTTAAAAAAATCAAGCTATAAAAGAAGGCTTTTTGAAAAGATTATTGAAATTGATAATGATGAAACTAAAGCAGATAAAGTAGCAAAAGCTATTAAAAATAAAATTTCAAAAAGAAGTTATAAAAATATATATTATAGTTATCTTTCTGAAAAAAGAAATATTGAAATGGATATCTATTATTATTTAAAAG
>JBNJDL010000198.1:0-4466 GCA_051744825.1 Bacillota bacterium
ACCTGTCCTGTATGTCTTGGTTTGCCAGGAACTTTACCGGTTTTAAATAAAAAAGCTGTAGATTATGCAATAATGGCCAGTAGAGCTCTAAATTGTGAGATAAGTGAATATAGTAAATTCGATAGAAAAAATTATTTTTATCCTGATTTACCAAAAGCTTATCAGATTTCCCAATATGACCTGCCAATTGGTAAAAATGGTTATATAGAGATTGAAAAGGAAGATAAAGATGAACTTCATAAACTTGGTGTAACCAGAGTACATTTAGAAGAAGATGCTGGAAAGTTAATTCATGAAGGTACAATAGATAAATCCAGTGGTAGTTTAGTAGATTATAATAGAACTGGAGTACCTTTAATTGAAATAGTAAGTGAACCGGACATGCGTTCAGCAAAAGAAGCAAGAAAATATCTTGACCAATTAAAAAAGACAATGGAATATCTCGGAATTTCAGATTGCAATATGGAAGAGGGTTCTCTAAGATGTGATGCAAATGTTTCTCTTCGTCCTTATGGCCAGGAAGAATTTGGGGTTAAAACAGAATTGAAAAACATGAATTCTTTTAAAGCAGTTGAAAAAGGCCTGGAATATGAAATAAAAAGACAAAAAGAATTACTTGATAATGAAGAAGCTGTCGATCAGGAAACAAGAACCTGGGATGAAGATTTAAGAAAAACTATTTCAATGAGAGGTAAAGAAGAAGCTCATGATTATAGATATTTTCCTGAACCAGATCTTGCACCTCTTGAAATTGATAAAAATTGGATAGATGAAATCGAAAAAACTATTCCCGAACTTCCTTTAGAAAAGAAAATGAGATTTATTGAAGAATATAACCTTCCAGAATATGATGCTGAAGTTTTAACTGATAATAAAGCCCTGGCTGATCTTTTTGAAGAAGGAGTAAAATCATTTGATGATCCTAAAGAAGTAAGTAACTGGATTATGGGTGAATTTTTGCGCCTTATCAATGAAAATGAAATTGAAGTATCAGAAAGTAAAATAACAGGTAAAAAGTTAGGTAATATGTTAAATTTAATGGAAGAAGGCACAATTAGTAATAAAATAGCTAAAACAGTATTTGAAGAAATGTTTGAGACTGGTAAAGAACCAGAAGAAATTGTAGAAGAAAAAGGTCTAAAACAAATAAGTGATGAAGATAAATTAGAAGAACTTGTAGATAAAGTTATTGAAGAAAACCCTGATGTTGTGGAAGATATTAAAAATGGTAAAGATAAAGCTATTGGTTTTATGGTTGGTCAGATAATGAAAGAAACAAAAGGTAAAGCCAATCCACAGATGGTTAATCAGATGTTTAGAGATAAAATTTTAGGCTAATAATTAACTTTATTATTACAAAATGATCCCGTCAGTCCGCTGGCGGGATTATTAATATCTATTAATATGATAATTTTCTGAATATATTTTTTAAAATAAATTATTAACAAAATTGGGAGGAAGAATAAATGTTAACACTTATAAAAAATGGAGAAATATATAATCCTGACTATCTAGGCAAAAAAGATATATTACTAATAAATGATAGGATTCATTTAATAAAAGAGAATATAAACATTGGAGAAAATGATTTAGAAATTAAGATAATAAATGCTGATGGTAATTATGTAGTGCCTGGATTTATAGATTCGCATGTTCATATTACTGGTGGAGGAGGGGAAGGTGGTTTCCATACTAGAACTCCTGAAATTAAATTTAGTGATCTAATTTCTGCTGGGATTACTACTGTAATTGGTTGTCTTGGTACTGATGGGATTACAAGGTCAGGGGAAGATTTATTAGCAAAAACCAGAGCACTTAGAGAAGAAGGTATTAGTGCATATATGTATACTGGCTCTTATGAATTTCCAGTGAAAACTATTACTGGAGAAATTAAAAAAGATATTATTTTAATAAATGAAATTTTAGGTGTTGGAGAAGTAGCAATTTCAGATCATCGTTCATCACAGCCAGATATATCTCAATTAAAAAAAGCTGCTGCTGAAGCAAGAGTAGGTGGTATTTTAGCTAATAAAGCAGGTATAGTTAATGTACATATAGGAGATGGAGATAGGTATCTTTCTTTTTTGGAAGAGATAGTAGATAAAACAGAAATACCTAGAAAACAATTTATTTCAACTCATATTAATCGGAATATAGATTTATTAGAAAAAGGAGTTGATTATGCTTTAAAGGGAGGTTTAGTAGATTTTACAACAAGCAGTTCAAATGATATTTATGAAAATAAAATAACTAAACCCAGTAATTCTTTGAAATATTACTTAGAAAAAGGTGTAAATATAAATAATATTACTTTTACTTCAGATGGTCAGGGAAGTTTACCAGAATTTAATGAAGAAGGTGAATTTGTTGGCTTAAAAGTAGGTAAGGTGTCTTCTCTTTTTAAAGAAGTGAGAGATGCAGTTTTGAAAGAAAATATTGATTTAGATAAAGCTTTGAAAGTAATTACCGAAAATCCTGCACAAAATTTAGAATTAAAAAACAAAGGTAAATTAAAAGAGGAAAAAGATGCTGATTTAGTTATCTTAGATAGTAAAGATTTTAAAATAAAAACAGTTATAGCTAAAGGTAAAGTTATGTTAGAAAATGAGAATTTAAAACAAAAAGGTACTTTTGAATAGGAAGGATGGTAATTATGGAATATTTTAAAAAAATAGTTGGTGAAAGATTATATTTATCTCCTGTAAATCCCGAGGATAATGAAAAATATGTAGAATGGTTAAATGATCTTAGGCTTTCTTTGAATTTGACTATGGCTCCAAAAATTATTTCTCTTGAAAAAGAAAAAGAAATATTAGAAAATATGAGTAAAGAGGGCTATAATTTTGCTATTGTAGAAAAAGATAAAAATAAATTAATTGGAAATTGTGGTTTAATGGATGTAGAATTTGTACATGGAACAGCTGAATTAGGTATTTTTATAGGGGAAAAAGATTATTGGAATAAGGGTTATGGTACTGAAGTGATTAATTTATTATTAGATTATGCTTTTAATATTTTGAATCTTAATAATATAATGCTTAAGGTCCATTCTTTTAATAAACGAGCCGTTAAATGTTATAAAAAATGTGGATTTAAAGAAATTGGTAGAAGAAGAAATGCATTTGTAGTGGGGGAAGATAAATATGATGATATTTTTATGGATATTTTAGCTGAAGAATTTGAAGGAAGTATACCTGATATTTTAGATGATTAATATAAAGAAGGTGGTATAATGGATATTGAATTAGAAGAGTTAACTCAAGATGATGGTAGAAAAATATATGATATGTTGCAGGAAATTGTATCAGGAGAAAATGGTTTTCAAAACAATGCTTATGGATTAACTTATAAAGAATATAAGGATTATCTTTCTGATAATGTTGATATGGCAAATGGTATAGGTTTAAAACCAGAATATGTTCCTCAGACAATATATTGGCTTTATATAAATGGGAAGCCAATTGGTCTTGGAAAATTAAGACATTATTTGAATGATAAGTTAAGAGAAATTGGAGGGCATATAGCTTATGCCATAAGACCTGAAGAAAGAGGTAAGGGTTATGGTAAAATTCTGTTAGCTGAGATTTTGAAAAAAGCGGCTAAAAAAGATATAAAAAAAGTTTTACTTACCTGTGATGATGATAATTATACATCACGTAAAGTAATAGAAGCAAATCAAGGGGAATTGTCAGAAATTAATGATGGTGAATGTAAATACTGGATTTATTTATAAAAGTAATATAAAAAAATAATAAATAAAATCTTAAAAGGAGATGTTAAATTTGAAAACTTATGTTATGGTTTATGAAGGATTTGTACAATTTGAGGTTGTATTAACAAATTATTTTATGAATACTGTTGGTGAATTAATAACTGTCGGTTTGGATAAACAAAAAGTTACATCTCTTGAAGGTGTTCAAATAGTACCTCATATAACAATTGATGAAGTTGATATTGAAGATGTCGATCTTTTTGTTATTCCTGGAGGAGAACCTGAAACTTTATATGATGAAGATGAATTTTATGAATTAATTAAAACATTAAATGAGAATGCTAAAATAATAGGGACAATCTGTGCAACACCTATACATTTAGCCAAAGCAGGAATTTTGGAAGGCAAGAAATATACAACTACCTTGCCTATAGATGAATTTGATGAATTTGAGAGTGAAAAGTATCTAGATGAATTAGTAGTTAAAGATGATAATATTGTAACAGCAAAAGCAAGAGGATATGTTGATTTTGCAATTGAATTAGGGAAAACAATGGATATATTTGAAGATGAAGAAGATTTACAGGAAAGTATTAATTTTTTTAAAAATTATAAAATATAAATAAAAGTTAAATAAAATTAATTATCCTTCTGATAGCTGAAGAATTTGAAGGAAGTATACCTGATATTTTAGATAATTATTATTCAGAGAAAGAGTAGTCTAAAGGGTAAAATAGAGTAAGAATACCTAAGG
>JBNJDL010000199.1:0-4455 GCA_051744825.1 Bacillota bacterium
ATGTATCCTGGACATAAAGGTGGAAAAGACGAAAAAGAAGAAATATTAAAATTCAGCAAAGATTTAGATAAAAAGAAATATAACATATTACATTATTATTATCTAAATCAAAATAATAAAGCTCCTGAAGTCTTGGTAATAAAAAAACGCTAGTAAAACAATTAATAAGAAAGAAAATAAGAGTTTATAGTATCTAATTGTATTTAATTGAAGATAAATTTTTATGAAAAACTTGACCCTCTTCCATCTCTCAGTTATAATAGTTTTTGCGTTGTTAAAGATATTCTATAATTTTAAAAATTGCTGACGTAGCTCAATTGGTAGAGCAGCTGACTTGTAATCAGCAGGCTACCGGTTCAAGTCCGGTCGTCAGCTCCATTTTAAAAAAATAATTTTTATTTAGCTGACGTAGCTCAATTGGTAGAGCAGCTGACTTGTAATCAGCAGGTTACCGGTTCAAGTCCGGTCGTCAGCTCCATTTTTTATTTGCTTCTAAATTACGATAATGCTATAATTGTAATGAGGAAGTGATATTTATGAGTGGAAAATATAGACATAATAAAATTAAAGAAGAACATACAATAATTGAAGATATAAGACCTTTATTAAAAAAAGTTGCAAAGGTTTCTATTGTAAAAAGTATAATACCAGGTCGAATTAATAGAAGAAGCGGGAGCGGAGTTCCTGCTTATTTGCAGTTGAAGTATAATACTCAAAGTGGAATTAAACTATTAGGTAAAAATAGCTCATCTATACAGGAAGTATTTGTGGTAACTGATTATCCAGATAAAATGATTAGTTATTTAGAAAAGCAAGATTATATAAAATAAAAAAATATTTCGGGCTGTGGCGCAGCTTGGTAGCGCACTATGCTGGGGGCGTAGGGGTCGCCGGTTCAAATCCGGCCAGCCCGACCATTTAAATTCTGAGGTTTAGACCTCAGTTTTTTTAATATGTAAAACTAAATTCTTGATTAATTTAGAGGATATAGATATAATAATATTAGTTAAAAATGGAGGATTTTAAATGTATAATATTTTCATAAAAACTTTAGGTTGCCCTAAAAATGAAGTTGATAGTGAATATATGCTTGGTAAATTAGTTGAAAAGAACAAATATTCCATAGTTAATAATGCAAGTAAGGCAGATATAATTGTGGTTAATACATGTGGTTTTATAAATGATGCTAAAGAAGAATCAATAGAAACTATATTTGATGCTCTTTATTATAAAGAAAATGAAAGGGCAAAGGGTGTTATTGTTACTGGTTGTTTAACACAAAGATATTCAGAAAAAATAACTGAAGAGATACCAGAAATAGATGCTATTTTAGGTACTGGTAATTTTGATAAATTACCAGAAGTTATTGATAAAGTTTTAGAAGGAAATGAATTTTATGAAATTACAGATCCTAGTTTTAATTATAAATCTAGTTTAGCTCGTGATTTTTCAAATAATTATAGTGCCTATCTCAAAATCGCTGAAGGCTGCAATAATAATTGTACATATTGTACTATCCCTAAAATTAGAGGTGCTCTTAAAAGTAGGAGTATTGAAGATATAGTTGAAGAAGCAATACAAATGGTCAATTATGGAATTAAAGAAATAATTGTGATAGCTCAAGATATTACTCAATATGGAGTAGATTTATATGGAGAAAAAAAATTAGTTGAATTACTAAATGAATTAGTTAAAATTGAAGATTTAAAGTGGATAAGGTTATTATATGCTTATCCAGAAAGAATTGATGATAATTTAATAAATTTAATAACTAAAGAAGATAAAATATGTAATTATTTAGACATACCTATACAACATTCTTCTGAAAAAATAAGAAAAAAAATGGGAAGAAGAGGTAGTAGAAAGTTTTTAGTTGATTTAATAGATAAACTAAGGAATAAAATACCTGATATAGCTTTAAGAACGTCTTTAATGGTTGGTTTTCCAGGTGAAGACGAAGATGATTTTCAAAATTTAGTTGATTTTGTCAATAAAGTTAAATTTTCTAGATTAGGAGTATTTCAATATTCACGAGAAGAAGATACTGCTGCTTATCATATGGAAGATCAAATTGATGAAAAAATAAAAGAAAAAAGATATGAAATAATAATGAATGAACAGAGAAAAATTTCTTATAAAAAAAATCAAAAATTGATTGGAGAAAACTTAGAAGTTTTAGTAACTGATAAAAATGATGATTTTTATTTAGCAAGATCTCAATATGATGCACCAGAGATTGACAATCAAATTTATTTAAAAGGAGAAAATTTAAAAATAGGTGAATTTGTAAAAGCTAAAGTTTATGAAGCTTACGAATATGATCTCTTTACAGAAAAAATAAAGGAGAATTAAAATGAATTTACCAAATAAATTAACAATTTTAAGAATATTACTTGTGCCTCTACTTATGTTTTTTCTATTTTTAAGTAATGATTTTCCACAGTTTTCTATGATTTTGGCACTGATAACCTTTGTTTTAGCTGCTTTAACTGATAGTTTAGATGGCTATTTAGCTCGAAAATATGAAAATGTAACTAAATTTGGAAAAATAGTTGACCCCTTAGCTGATAAACTTTTAATTTCAGCTGCTCTTATCTCATTTGTGGAATTAGGTGAAATTTCTGCCTGGGCTGCAATTATTATTATTGGACGTGAGTTAGCTATAACCGGTTTAAGAGTAGTAGCTGCCAGTGAAGGGGTGGTTATTTCTGCCAGTAAGTGGGGGAAAAGTAAAACTGTTTTACAAATTACAGCTATTATTATATTAATGTTAGATCCACATATTATTAATTTTCCCTGGAATATTGAAAATATAGTACTTTGGGCTGCTGTATTAATGACTATTTATTCTGGGTACATATATTTTAGAAATGCTAATATTGATTTTTTTCGGGAAGAAAAGAGTTGATAATATGAAAAAAATATTTAAATATTTTAATAAATTTTTAGTTACAGGATTTTTTATAGGTTTAATTCCTGGAGCACCTGGAACTTATGGGTCTCTTTTGGCACTGTTATTTATTTATTTATTTTCTATTACTAATAATATAATTTTTCTAATAACTTTTATAATTATAGCTACAATAACTTCTTATTTGGATGAGCTATATACTGGAATTGAAGATAATCCTCAAGTAGTAATTGATGAGATTGCTGGTATTTTTATAACTTTTTTGGCTATTGAATATAATCTATTATATTTAGTTATTGGCTTTATATTATTTAGGTTATTTGATATATTTAAACCTCTTTTGATAGATGAAGTTCAAAAATTACCGTATGGAATAGGAGTTATGGCAGATGATATTTTAGCTGGAATTATGGCCAATTTAATATTAAGAATAATTATAATTATTCTTTAATGGCTAATATTACCAGTCTTATATTCTAGATATTTGATAAAAAATCCTATATAATCTAAATAAGCTAATATCCTTTTTACAAAGGATATTTTTTTATGCATTAATACCATTATATTACTTTCTTAGAATTATTTAGAAAGAGGTGATAATTATTAATCTCGATATTTTAAATAAGAAAATTATATTAATTTTTATAGTCTTAATTTTAGTTAGTTACTTTTTTATTTCAAATTTTTATGAATCATATCTAATAGATCAAGATATTATTAACAAAATAGAAGATTTAGATTCAATAAAAAGTTATGAAATAAAAAATGGTGAAGATTTAAAGCTTTTTGTACAATTTAAAAATAATATAAATTTATTTAGCAACTATCAAGAATTATTGAATATTAGAGAAAATTACAATGAAAATATGGAAATTATAATAAAAAATGAAAGTTCAAAAAATATTGAAGAGGTCTATTATGACATACATCATTATCTATATGAAGCAATAGAAAGAAAAAATTATAGTGAAATTAAAAATAAAATAGATTATTATATGAAAAATAATAATTTGAAATATGCATTATATTTTGATAATGAAAACATTTATTTTCAATTTAATTATAAAAACAAAAGTTATTACAAAATTTTGAGAGGAGTTTAAAAATTGATTAAAGAAATAATTATAGGAATTATAATATCAGTTTTAATAATTTTATATGTTAATGGTTTAAATATTTTACCATTTATATTTATTGGAGTAGCCCTTTATTTCTTGAATTATCTATTAAAAGATAATAAATTAATTAAAAATACCAATAATACAAATAAAGTAATTTTAGATACAAATTTTTCAGAAATTGGAGGACAAGAAAGTGCTAAAAATGAATTAAAAGAAGCACTAGATTTTTTAAATAATACAAATAAGATAAAAAAATTAGGGATTAGACCACTTAAAGGGATTTTATTAGAAGGCCCTCCTGGAACAGGTAAAACATTAATGGCTAAAGCAGCAGCAAAATATACTGATTCAACTTTTACAGGAGTTTCTGGTAGTGAATTTATAGAAATGTATGCTGGGGTAGGAGCTAAAAGAATAAGAGAA
>JBNJDL010000200.1:0-4402 GCA_051744825.1 Bacillota bacterium
AAGGGTCTTATTTACTTTTAATTAAGAGACTTCGACCAAACTATCTAGCTAAATACAAAAAAGCCTAACGCAGAAACGCTAGGCTTATCTTCTATGACTATTTGATTATATTTTTCTGAGTTATCGTAACAGCATATTTGAACTTCAATATTGTCATTCAATTATAGAGCTTTAACTTTTACTCTAATAGGACTTACACCTATTGGATATGTCCAGCAAAGCTGGACATACAACGTCCCTGGAGTTCGCGACGTCTCATATAATAATAAAAATCTGAGCTTAAACAACTCAGACTTCATGAATTTTAGCAATAATGCTTTATGCTATTAAATTAGATGTCGCTAACACTATGTTAGGTAAAATACCCATCCCTCTTTCAAAAAATCAAACTCCATAATGATCCTTTCTTCTTTTTAATTTATGTCCTCCATCTTCATAAACAATAACAAAACCATCTCTTTTTTTAATTATTTCTTTTGCCTCTTTTCTCCTTTTTTCAGCTAATTTTATCCGCTTTTTCCTTTCCTTCTCTTTCTCCTCTTTTATTTTTTCTAATTCTTCTTTTCTTTTTTGTTTATCTTTTTCTTCTTTCTCAGCTAATTGCTTTTCTTTATCTTCCTTTGTAATAAAACTTTTAAAAAATTCATGACTCTTTTTTGTATCAGGAGCATTAAACGGTTTAGGTTTAAAACTATCTATTAATTTCTCCTTTAATTTACGATCTTTTAAATCTTTATTGTTATCATTTTTATAAGCCAGTCTTTTATAATCACCCTTTTCTTTAATAACTTCTTCTAAAGTTTCCTTGCATCTATTTTTTAATCCCTTGATTGACTTATATAGCTCATCATCTTCACCCTTTACTCTCTTTTCTTCTTTTTCTGCATTTATTACTAACTTGCTCATTAAGGGAAAAATTAGAATATCATTATGTTTTTCAATCTTTTTAACACTATGATAAATTGGTCTTTCTTCATCTAATACTATACCATATTTTTCATCATATTTCTTTAAAAAATTATAAGTTAGATTATCTATTTCTCTATCATTATTTTCTGCTTCATTTTGAATTTCTTCTACTGGGTCTATAGCATCTTCTAATTCAGTAATGATATCTGACATCTCTGACATTTCATCGCCAACCATTCTAGAATCTTCTACCAAGTCAGGAGAATAATAATTATCTTCAAAATGTTCTGCTATCTCTTCAATACTTGAAACTCCATCTTTCTCTATATCATCATCCCTTAATTTTTCTAAAATCCATCCTGCTTCTTCACTGGTTAATTCATCTCCATCATATAAAGTATCTACTTCATCTTCATCATAGGCAAATAATCCAAATATATCTCCTTCACAGTATCTTCTTTTAGCTAATCCTCTGCCACCTGGTTCTTCATTCCACGCTTCGCTACTACTATTATATCTAAGTTCATACCAAACTCTCGTTCTAGCTTTTAATGCTTCTTCCATATTGTCATCATTTTTATTATCAATATAATCTCTTAAATTTTCGGTGGCATTATAAGGCTCATTAAAGTCAATTCCACCTTCTGCATTACTTTGAAAAAACAAACTGTAGCCTGAATTGTAAACCATTGAAAATATTGCACTTTTTTCTCTTCCAGTTAAGTCACTATGATAGTCTTCATCAACTCCATTATTAGCAACACCTTCTACATAACTATACATATCACTTGCAACTACATCAAATAAAATACTAGCATATTCTACGCTAGGTAATTGTAACTCTTCTGAATGCTCTTCAATAAATGCATTTATTGCACGTTCATCATTTGTTTCTTCAGCTAAATTTTTTAATTCTTCTACTGCATCTAAAAAAACATCATAATCAAAAACATCTACTTCATTATTATTTCTAGCTTCATTGTTGGCTTCATCAAATACATCTTCAATTTCTTCTCTATCACGTACTGACAAATCTAAACCATATCCTACAGCAAAATTACCTGTACTATCTTCATGAACTTGTAAATGATCATTATTATTATAGTTTGCATCCTCATATTCTGCTTCAAATAGCGGATTATTTTCAAAACTCTTAATTAATGCAATAGCTTCGTCTATGACATCATAATAACTCATTTTTTAATTTCCTCCTTAATAATTGAAAATTTAATATCTCCAATTTTCCCTTTATAGTCAGGGATTTTCTTTACCTGAATTAAAATAGTATCTTGGTATTTTCCTTCAGTCTTAATGGATCTTCCTTTTTGATCTGTCCCAACTTTTTTTAATCGAGGAGTATAAATTTCTTTTAAATTATTATTCCATCTCATACTAAAAGAATTTTGAATTTCTTTTAAATTATTAAAATGTATTTTCTTAAGAAATTCATTATCCCAAAAAATTAAACCTCCTGTTTTTTTTAAATTATTTAAATTCAAAATTTCTATTTCAGTTTGTGAAATAGATAAAATACTATTTTCTTTTGTTTGTTCTAAAGAACTTAAGTTGATATGTTTAAGTTGATCATTTAAAAAAATTCTTATACTACCTACTTTTTTTAATGATTTTAAATTGATTTCATTAAGTTTTTGGTTTTTCCCAATATAAATACTTCCTCCAACATACTTTAAATTAGGTAATTTTAATTTTTTGAAAGTTTTTAAAATATGTCTAATGCGTATTCCATCTTCAATTTTTTCTAACTTAGGTAAATATAATTCTTCCAAATTAACAGAGACATCTTTTCTAAATGATATTAATAAATGTTCTATTTCTTTTAATTTCGGTAAATTTATTTTTTCTACTTTACTACTCTCACTAGTTATATATAAAGCTCCTTCTATTTTTTCTAACTTAGGCATATCAATTTTTTTAGCTTCCAAACCTAAATATCCCTTTATTCTTGTTATTTTTTTTGCTTCTTTAATATTTTCATCAGTAACTACGTAATTACCATAAACTATTCCATTTTTAACTTTTCCTATTTCTTCAGCAGAAACAGTTATAGGAATAATATTTAAAAGAAAAAACATTAAAATTACTATATAAGTTAACTTTTTCTTTAACAATCTAATACCTCCACATAATTAAAAAAGTTTTAAGCACCATTAATTTCATAATATATAAATATTTTCATATATAAGAAGTGGGTATTGCACATAACGTCCCGCAGCTTCGCGACGTCCCCATCAATGCTCTTAGACTCTAATTCAAGCACAAAACTTTCATATGTCATTCTAAGTTTTCATCTATGTTCTCAAACTGGGATGTTGCTAAGGTGCTGTTATACGAAGTATATTTTATTTCAGTAATTTAATGTGTTTTTAAAGTCTCCATTATTTTAATATGTTCTTCATCTTGTTTGTTTTTTCTTGGAATAATAACTCTAATTTCATAAAAATAATCTTTATTTTCATCAAAGAATAAATATGTGCTATATTTTTTCTTCCTATAAACTACATCAAACTCATAATAATTAATTTTTTCATCTTCAATCCTACTCATTTTTTTAATTTCAAAATCATCAATCTCTTTAAATAAATCAACTCTTAAAGAAGAAAAATCTTGCAATGTTGCTGTTTCAACATAATCAACTTTATCATCAACAAATATATAACATGCTTTATCACTCATTTGCTCAGCAAAAGCCATTACAGCATTAGAATTGTCAGGAACTTCAACTTCACTCCAATAGTTTGGAATCTGAATTTTAAAATTATGTTTTCTATTTTTATAGACTGAATATTCATTTTTATATACTGATCTCAGTATTGCTGATAATGATGTTAATATTGCTGCTGTTCCTCCAACAAATATCATTCCTTCAAAAAGAATTCTTTTTTCAGAAATTTCAGTAGTATTTAAATAAGCCGAAAATAAATCAAACCCTATAAACTTAATAAATAATAATAATAATAATTTTTTAGCAAAATCCCACAATTTAGAAATCCAAGGATGTGCTTGATTAGAAAGCATATTAAAAAAACTAAAACTATTATTAAACTCTCTTTCAGAAAACCAGGTTAAAACATAATCAAAAATTCCTAATAAAATTATAATGCTTAAGGTTGGTACTTTAACTGAAATCATACTAAACATAATACCAAAACTCATTGCCCCACTTGCTAATAACATTATGATATTTAAAATTTTCTTCATTTCATTCAACTCCTCAATATTATTTATAAAATATATTTCAGATAACTAAAATATTCCCAACATTCATGTCGTATATATCACCCTAATTTGAGTATTCACGACACTGCTGTCGTGAATATCTTATATATTACTCTATCATCTTATCTACTAAGTGAATAAGATAAAAAATAATACCAATTAATCACCATTTAGACAAATAACCTATAAATTACATTCTATACTTGTTAAGATTATCCTGTAAAATACATTAAAAAATTATTGCCCTCCACTAAAT
>JBNJDL010000201.1:0-4399 GCA_051744825.1 Bacillota bacterium
GAATTAAAAGCAGATGTGTTAAAAGGACAATGGACTGACGCGGGAACACATGAATCTTTGAATTATGCGAATAAAATTTTGTTGGCAGCAGATAATGAAATTTTTTAAAATTAAAAAGATTTGCAGAGAAATAAAAGATGTATCCATCAAAAATGTTTAAAGAAAACTTATTAAAACTAGAAAATCAAACTTAATTTTGCTAAAATATTAAGTATATTTAAATAAAAAGGTAGGGATGAAGTTTGGTGAAATCCTACTATTGTTTAGAAAGGAGATTTTATTATGAAAAATGGTTGGGGATTAGATATTGATTTTCCATTGCAAAATCGGGAAACTAAACCAAGAGATAAAGGTTTGACTATGGCTATAGATAAAGGTTTAGGATTAAATCAAATAAAAGATTTAATGGGGGTAGCTAGTAGCCATATTGATTTTTTGAAGTTAGCTTTTGGGACGTCTGCTCTTTATCCAAATGAGATATTAAAACAAAAAATAGAAGTAGTCAAATCAAAGGGGATTGATATATATCCTGGAGGAACTTTCTTTGAGATTGCTATTTCTCAAGGGAAAGAAGAAGAATATCTTACTAAGGCTAAAGAATTAGGTTTTAGCTGTGTGGAAATTTCTGATGGGACAATTGATTTAAATAAAGAAAAAAGGGGGAGACTAGTACAAAAAGCTATTTCTATAGGATTTAAAGTATTTACTGAAGTAGGGAAAAAGAGCCCAGATAAACCATTTAATGTTGGTCAAATGATAGAACTCATAAATAAAGATTTAGAAAATGGTGCTTTTAAAGTTATAATTGAAGGACGTGAATCTGGTAAAGTAGGAGTTTATGATGAACAAGGTAATCTAGAAAAAGATAGTTTTGAGAGATTATTAAAAGGTACGACTGATTCTAATGATATTATGTGGGAAACTCCATTAAAAAAACAACAAGTATATATGATTAATAATCTTGGAAATAATGTAAATCTTGGGAACATAGACCCGAAAAATATTTTAGCGCTAGAAGCTTTACGGAATGGGTTAAGAGGCGATACTTTTAGTACTGTCTTAGCTAAAAATAAAAAATTAAATATAGAATAGGATTAAGCTTATGAAAATAGATATTTCATTTACAGTAAAGGAATTAAAAGATAGGGTTTTGAAAGATAAAGTAGCAGTTATTATCGATACTTTACGAGCTACTAGTACTATTATTACTGCTCTTAATGAAGGTGCAAAATCTGTTAAGCCTAAATTGAATTCAAAGCAGGTTTTAAAAGAAAAGAACAATTCAGTAAAAAAAAATATAATATTTTCTGGTGAAAAAAATGGAATTAAGAGGAAAGGTTTAGATTTAGGCAATTCTCCTTTTGACTATATTTTTGGGGAAATTCGGGGGAAAGATATAGTCTTTGCTACTACTAATGGTACTAAAGGAATCTTGGAAGCTCAAAGTGCTAAAGAGGTTTTAATAGCATCATTATTAAATAGAAAAAGGGTAGCAGAGGAGTTAATTAAAAAAAGCGAGGATGTTATTTTATGTTGTGCGGGAACAAAAGGTCGTTTTAGTTTAGAAGATTTTTTAACAGCAGGAGCAATAATAGATTATTTAAAAATGAGCAAAGTAAAAATAATTGGTGATGATAGAGTGGTAACATCTCGATTGTTATATAAAAATAATAAAAATAACTTATTAGATGTATTAAAACAATCTGAGAATGGTAAAAGATTGATTCAAAATGATAAAAAAAGAGATTTGAAATTCACTACTCAATTAGATAAATATTCGATATTAGGCTATTTGAAAAATGATTTG
This sequence comes from Bacillota bacterium, assembly GCA_051744825.1. Taxonomy (GTDB): domain Bacteria; phylum Bacillota; class Halanaerobiia; order Halanaerobiales; family DATFIM01; genus DATFIM01. The sequence continues at coordinate 1,808 of JBNJDL010000201.1, forward strand.
ATAAAAATGAAATAGATTTTAGTGATAGAAGAGAGGGTCTTTATGAAAAAAATAATTATTTTAGGTGCTTCAGTTAAGCAAAAACCACTATATTTAAAAGCTAAATCTTTAGGTTATTTTACAATAGCTTTTGATATAAATGAAAATGCTAGTTGTTTTTCTATAGCTGACAAATCGTATAATGTCAGTATAACAAATAAAGAAGAAGTTTATCAGATTGCTGTTAAAGAAAATATTGATGCTGCTAGCTCGATGGTAACTGAATTTGGTCATGAAACTCTTTTTTATTTAGGGGAAAAATTAAATATTCCAGTTTTCTCTCAAGAAAGTTTAGAAGCAACAATTAATAAATTATCTATGAGAAAAATATTAGCCCAAAATGATTTTGATCAAATTTCGTTTAAAGAGGTTTTAACACTTGAGGACATCTATTCATTCATTGATAATGTTGGCTTTCCTGTGTTTTTAAAACCTGTAGATAGTAGTGGACAGCGAGGAGTAGTAAAAATAGATAATTTAGATTCGGTTAAAGAGGCCTATGAATATGCCAAACAAGCTACAAAAAATCAATCTTTACTTGTAGAAGATTATGTTTCAGGAAAAGAGATTAATTGCGTTGTTGCAGTTATTGATGGTGAGATTCAGGCCATATCATTATCAGATAGAGTATTAGGAGATAAAGCAATTGGGGTAGCTATTAGACATATTTATCCAGCGTCTTTGCCATCAAAAACTCAAGATGATATACTTAAAAAATGTCGTAAAATGATTACATCCTTTAACATAAAGAATGCAATTATGTATCCGCAGTTTAAAGTGCAGGAAAATGGTAAAGCTGCTTTGATAGAATATGGAGAAAGGTTACCAGGGGGGTTGATGTGGAAATTATTTGAATTAACTCAAGGAGTTGATGCTCTAAAATTGCAGTTAGATATATCTTTGGGACAAATTAATACCTTTGAAGAGTATAAAAAATCACATAGGTATGATTTTTTAACTATAAAGTTTGTAACTGGATGCAATGGTCAAGATGGAGATTTGAAACCAGGAAAAATAGAAGAAATTAATAATTCGCAATTGGATAAAATGGTTGAAATTATTGACCATGGTTTTTTAGCGGATAAGTCTGAAATAAATCCTCTACAAACAGCATTAGATCGTTATTATTATATCATAGCTACTGGGAAAACGATAAAAAAAGCAATAGAAAGATCTGAATCAGCTATGAATAATTTAGAAATTAGTTATACCTAGACAAAAATCTCGATGGTTATATTTAACTAAGGGAATATAGTAATAAATTAATATAAAAATATTATTAAAGTAAGGGCTTAAAGCAAAGATAGATGAATATTAATGAGGGGATTAAAATGAGTAATATTAAAATTGTTAATTTGAAAACTGATATATTAATCATTGGTGGCGGTACAGCAGGATGTTATGCTGCTATTACTGCTAAAGAAAAAAGTGAAGATAAAGATGTTTTAATTGTTGAAAAAGGAAATATCAAGAGAAGTGGTTGCCTAGCAGGGGGGATTGATTCTATAAATGCTTATTTAAATCCTGGTCAAACTCCAGAAAGCTTTTTAAAATATGTTAAGAGAGATTCTGAAGGATTAGTTAGAGAAGATCTAGTTTATACTATTGCTCAAAATTTAAATAAAGTTGTTCATCGACTTGAAAAATGGGGAGTTCCAATTCTGAAAGATGAAAGTGATAATTATAAAACTAAAGGTCCTAGGAGTATTAAAATTAATGGTGAGAGAATTAAACCCATTTTAGCTCAGAAAACTAGAGAAGCTGGAGTAGAAATTTTAAATAAAATAAATATTACTAATTACATAGTTGAGAATAATAAAGTTATTGGGGCATTTGGTTTTTCAGTTTCAGAAAATAAATTTTATGTAATTCATTCTAAAGCAGTAATTTGTGCAACTGGAGGTGCTTCAGGAATTTATCGCCCTAATAATCCTAAAGCTGCTCCTCATAAAATGTGGTATTCTCCTTTTAATACAGGTGCTGGTTATGCTATGGGGATTAGAGCTGGAGCTGAAATGACTACATTTGAAATGAGATTTATTGCCCTTAGAACTAAGGATACTATTGCTCCTACTGGTACTTTAGTGCAAGAGTTTGGTGCTAGGCAAATTAATAATAACGAAAGAGAATATCAACAAGATTATCAAAAAAATTCTACTCCATTTAGGTTATATGCTACTAATAAAGAAAATTTATTAGGAAATGGGCCCTGCTTTTTAGATTTGACCCATCTTAAAACTAAAGTGGATTATGATTTAAAAAAAAGTTATTTAAATATGGAGCCTAGTATTATTTTGAAGTGGGCCGATCAAGAAACTGTCCCATCTAAATCTAAAGTAGAGATAGAAGGAACTGAACCATATATAGTAGGGGGGCATGCACAAGCTGGATATTGGGTTAATACTAAAAGAGAGACTACTTTAGAAGGTTTATATGCTGCGGGTGATGTAGCTGGTGGAGCACCTAAAAAATATGCTAGTGGTTGTATGGTAGAAGGTAAAATAGCTGCTAGTAATGCTTTATCGCATCGGGAATTATTAATTAGCGCCTATA
>JBNJDL010000202.1:0-4351 GCA_051744825.1 Bacillota bacterium
AAAAAATTAGATGATGAAGGAAATCCAGTAAAAAAAGATGGAAAATATGTTTATGAAAAACAAAAATATACTTATTATGGTTTTGTTTCAGTCTTTGATATATCACAAACAGAAGGAAAGCCACTACCAACATTAATGGATAAAGTTAAAGGTAATAAAGATTTTGCAAAGTTACTCATGAATAATTTAGATAAAATTGGTAAAGAAATAGGTTACGATATTAAATTAGAACCTTATAAAGGTTCATCAGGTGGTTATCATAGTAGAAACGAAAAGAAAATAAGAATTAATTCAAATAATAAAACTACATCACTAGAGCAAGCTACAACATTAATACATGAATTAGCTCATGCTTTTGCACATGGGAAAAAAGAAGCACAAAATTATACAACTGAAAGAAAAGAATTAGAAGCAGAAAGTATTAATTATGTTGTATCCAAAAGATTTGGTTTAGATACTAAAAATAGATCCGTTGGTTATATTACAAGTTGGGCGACAGATGATAATGAAAGAAATGAGAAATTTAAAAAACTACTAGATAGTGTAACTAAACATTCAGGAAAATTAATAGATACAATAGAAAAAACATTATCTAAAGAACTTAAATTATTAAAAAAGAAAAATAAAAAGAAAAATAAAAAAAGAAAAATGACTTTATAATAAAAGGAGATAAGATAGGATATGAAAAAAATATTAATCATTGCTGAAAAGCCAGATAGTGGTAAAAAAATAGCAAATATTTTAGGTAAGAATTTAAAAAATAAAGGTAATTATTTAGAATCAGAAAAATTTATATTTACGTGGGCAATTGGACATTTACTTGAATTATATATGCCTGATGATTATAACAAAGATTGGAAAAAATGGGAGATTAAACATCTCCCTTTCGCAATTAAAAATTATAAAATAAAGCCAAGTAGTAATACAAAATCTCAATATAATTCAATAAAAAAAATAATAAGAAAAAAAGAAATAGGTCAAATAATTAATGCTTGTGATAGTGATCCTGAAGGAGAACTAATATTTTGGGAAATTATTGATGATTTAAACTTAGATATAGATAAATATAAAATGAAAAGAATGTGGTATTCATCATTATCTAAAAAAGAAATAAAAACAGCTTTTAATAATGCTAAACCTTTAGATCAATATAAAGATATATATGAATCATCAAAATCACGTTCTATTGCTGATTGGATTGTAGGTATTAATTTAACAAGATTATATACCTTAAAATTAGGAGAAACTTTTTCAGTTGGACGTGTACAAACACCAACATTAAATTTTGTAATTAAAAAAGAAAAAGAAATAAAGAATTTTAAAAGTCAAAATTATTGGAATATATATGCTACTTTTGAAAATATCAAAGGTATTTTATATTTCGATAATAAAGTTAGTAATAATGATATTTTAGAAAAGAAAAAAGCAAATAAAATATTAAAACAAATAAAAAATCAAAAAGATTGTATTATTGAAAAAATTGAAAAAAGAAAAAAGAGTATCCCTCCTAAAAAATTATACGATTTAAAAACATTACAAGGGGATGCAAATAAAATCTATGGATACACTATAAAAGAAACCTTGCAGATAGCACAAAGATTATATGAAAAATACAATATATTGAGCTATCCTAGAACTGATTCAAGATATTTAAAAGATAGTCAAAAAGATGAAATAAATAAAATATTAAAAGTAGCAATTAAAAATATAAATTATATTAATGAAATTAATTTATTAGAATTTAGAAAAGAAAATTTTGATGATTCTAAAGTAACAGGACATTATGCTATTATACCTACAGCTACAGAATATAAAATAGAAAAATTGACAGAAAAGGAAAAAAATATTTATGAATTAGTAGTAAATAGGACTTTATCACAATGTTTAAAGAATTATGAGTATGAAAATACAAAAGTTTATATTAAAAACAATAATTATAAATTTTATATCAAAGGTAAGAAAATAAATAGTAGTGGTTGGAGAAAATTAGATAAATCATTAAAAAATCAGAAGAATAATATTGTTCCTAATACTTGGAAAAAAGATAAACCTCTTAAAATAAAAAAATCAATAATTAAAGAAAAATCAACAAGACCATCAAATAGATATACTGAAAAAACATTACAAGAAAAAATGGCAAAAAATAATTTAGGTCGTCCGTCTACTCAAGCTGATATAATTGAAAAATTAAAAAAGAGAGAATATATTAAATCAACTGGGAAATATCTTAAAGGTACATTAAAAGGATCATTGTTAATAAAAGTTGTTCACAGTCTTATAAAAAAACCTAAAATTACAAAACAAATGGAAAAAGCATTAGAACAAATCAAAAAAGGAGAAATGAATAGTAAAACATATATACAAAAGACACATAATTATGTATCAAAAGTTATTAGTATTGAAAAAAATAAAGATAGAATAAAAGATAAAGAATTAATAAAAAAAATAACAAATAAAAAGAAAACTGTTGGTAAATGTCCTATCTGTAATAATTTAGTATTAGAAAATAAAGGAAATTTCTTTTGTCAATCCAAACGTGAAAAATGTAATTTTGCACTATGGAAAAATGATAAATACTGGAAAAAATTCAATAAAACAATAACAAAAAATAGAGCAGAAAAAATATTAAAAAATGGCAGTATAAAAGTAGCAAATTTGAAAGGTAAATATGGTAAATTTACTGCAAGAATAAAATTAAAAATTACACCAAATAAGAAATGGAATTATGAATGGGAATTAGAAAAAACAAATAGGAATTAGTAATATAAAAGAAAAATATAAGGAGTAAAAATATGTCAAAAGTATATATGAATATTAAATATGACAATCAAAATTCATTAGATTCCAATACATCAAAAACAGGTTCATTAGGAATGGATAGAATCGATTATATAGGAAATCAAAAATTAACTACAAATGATTTAGATATGATGGCAGATGAAAAGGTAGAAAATGCATTAAAAGCTGATGTAGACGAAGTAGAACAAGGTTTTGCACCTTCTGAAATATATTCACAATATATTCATGAAAGAAAAGGTTCAACTGGTTTATTTAATGAAGATACATCTAATTATGATATTGAACAAGCAAAAAAAGAAATAAAAAATTTTAATGGAACAATCTATCGAATGATTTATTCGATTAGAGAAGAAGAAGCTCATTCTATTGGGCTAAAAAGAAAAAAAGATTGGCAAAAAATGTTAAAAGAAGAAATGCCTAAGATATTAAAAAATATAGATTTAGATCCAAATAAAATAAAATGGTATGGAGCATATCATAATAAAGAAGGACACCCACATGTACATGTTTTATTTTATGATCCAAACCAATATGCTCAAAAACAATATGGTTGGATAAAAAAAGATAAAATTAAAAAAGCAAGAATAGAAACTATAAAAAATATATTTCCAAAACAGTATAATGATTTAATTAATGAAAAAAATAAAAATAGAGATCAAGCATTAGATCAAAGTATTAAAACAATGAAAGAACATAGAAAAATATTATTAAAACTTGGTAAAAAAATACAAAAAAGAGTTGGTAAAGGAAGATACAACTATAAATTAATGCCTAAAGATATAAAAAAAGAAATTGATACATTAACAAAAAAAATGATAAATGAAAATACTGAATTAAAACAAGCAAAAGATTCTTATTTAGAATCAGTTAATGAATTACAATCTCTATATCGTAATATTGAATCAGAAGTAAATAAATATGAAAATAAAAATGATAGTAAGAAAATTAAAGAAATAGTAAAAAATGCAGAACAAGATTTTCATAAAAGAGTAGCAAATACTATGCTAAAAGAAGTAAAAATAGCACAAAGAGTATCTATACATGAAAAAATTAAAATTAAAGAAAAAGGATTAAATAATGCTTTAAATGAAATAAAAAGTAATACTAAAGAAACAATACTTTTAAATAAAGATTTAATAAATGAAACAACAAATATTAAAATAGAAAACTTTAATTTAAAACAAAAAATACTTTATCAAAAGTATATTGGTAAGACAAATAAAGAAATAAAAAAAGCTTTTAAAGATAATATAAATCAATATAAAGAATCAATAAATAAAGAAATTGAAGAACTAAAAAAAATAGATATAAACTTAAAAAATGGTAAACGTCTTAATAAAAAAACTATAGAACACATATTATTAAACAAAAAATTAAATAAATTAGATTATAAAATAATAAACAAATTAGATAAAGATAAAGATGATGGTTTATATCAATCAGAAATATATCATTCAATTAAAGATGGAATTCAAAAAGATTATTCAACTCTTTTATCTTCTGATTATTATGTTGTAGGAATAAATAAATTAAAATATGATAATATTATTAA
>JBNJDL010000203.1:0-4338 GCA_051744825.1 Bacillota bacterium
GCCATTTTTCCTGTTTTCAGGCTTTTAACAACTGGACAATCTTCACATCTTTGAGCTTTATCATAATAACCTTTAAAACACTTTTCACCTTTAAAAGGTAAGCCATGTTCATACCATTTTTTCATCTTAGGATTAGTATAGCGAATAGTTAAATCAGGATTTAAAACACTTATTCCATCCTGTATACTTTCTAAAACACTATTTAAGAGATTATTATTTTCTTTAAGATCTTTTTCCAGTTTTTTTCTTTCTGTGATATCAAGATGCATGGAAATAATACCTTTATCTCCATCAGGTAAAATAATGTTTGTTTCTTTTAGATGATAATTTTTTATTTCTCCATTTTTTTTAGGTGTTTTTATATCATATTCCAGATCAGTACCCTCTATTAATTTTTTTATATTTTCCCGGGCAAGGTCTTTAAATTTTGGTAAAACAAATTTATCAACTATATTATTACCTTCTAATTCATCTTTTTTATATCCAGACATCTCAGACATTTTTTCATTAATTTCTAAGATATCTCCTTTTTCATTTTCTATTATTATACCAATAGGAGAAGAATTAAATATTGTTTTATATCTTTCTTGACTGTATTTTAGCTTTTGTTTGGCCTTTTTTCTTTTAGTAATATCCTGGGCAAATATAAGTTCATATTCATCTCCTTCATATTCTAAATATTGAGATCTTACTTCTACAGGAAATTTTTTACCACTTTTAGTAAGGTGAGTAGTTTCAAATTTCAATAACCCTTTTTCTTTTAATTTATTCCAATATTTTTCTCTCTGTTTTTCATCATAAGCAGTTTCAATTTTAGTAATACTTTTGTTTAAAATTTCTTTTCCGTCATATTTTAAAACTTCACAAACTCGATCATTATAACTTTTTATTTTACCAGCCGGGTCAACCCAAAAAACCCCTATTGGAGCTTTATTTAAAGAGAATTGGGCTAAATCTAAAGGTACTTGCTTATATTTACCATTTTTCATTTTGCTCACCTCAGAAAATCTTTTAGTATATTAATATATAGTAATAATTATTATTATTGTATAGCATATTCACCTATATTTCAACAAAATTCCAAAAAGAACTATATCTAAGGATTATAAATCATATTTTTTTAATCTTTGATAAAAACTTGTTTTTCCAATATCAAGTATTTCTATAGCTTTTTTACGAGAGCCATTAGTATAATTTAAAACTTCTTTTATTAATTTCTTTTCCGCCTCTTCAACCGTGCTTTCCAGAGAACCTATACCTTTTACCTTTACAAGTTGTCCATTTTCGTTTTCTTCAATCACTTTTTTGGGCAAATCCTTAAGAGTAATAATATTTTCATCACAAATATTAACTGCTCTTTCTAAGACATTTTCTAATTCTCTAATATTCCCTTTCCACTCATAATTCATTAAATACTCCATTGCCTCTGAATTTATTTTTTTAATATTTTTAGAAATTTTTTCACTTATTTGTAACAATAATTTATTTACTAAAAGCGGAATATCTTCTCTTCTCTCCCTTAGAGGAGGAAGATAAATTGGTAAAACATTAATTCTAAAAAATAAATCTTCACGAAATTCATTATTTTTAACTAATTTTTCTAAATCTTTGTTGGTTGCAAAAATAAATCTAACATCAACTTCTTTTTCTTCAAGACCACCAACTCTAGTAAATTTTTTATTTTGTAAAAAATGTAAAAACTTTGCTTGAAGTGAAAGAGGCAATTCTGCTATTTCATCTAAGAATAAACTACCTCCATCAGCAATTTCTAATTTTCCTTTTTTACCAGAAGATAAAGCTCCAGTAAAAGAGCCTTTCTCATAACCAAAAAGTTCACTTTCAAATAAATTTTCAGGAATTGAAGCACAATTTATATATACCAAATTTTCATTCTTTCTTTCACTTGCATTATGAATTGCCTCAGCAAAAAGGTTTTTGCCAGTTCCACTTTCACCTAAAAGTAATACATTAGAAATGCTTTCACTGGCCCTATAAGCCATATTCTTTGCTGCCTTTAGCTTATCGCTTTCTCCTAATATTTTTTGAAATGCCTCTTCTTTTTTTTCTTTTTTTGCTAACTTTTTTTCTAAATAATTAATTGAATTTAAAGCTTTATCTCTTTCTTCAATTATAGTTTTCAATTCCCTTATATCATTTACTTTAAGCATTGCTCCTATCACTTTTTCTTCGTCTTTAATAGCATTAATAGTACAACGAGTTGGTACTCCATTAATAATTGCTTCTTCATTTTTTAAACCACTATTTGTACCTTTAGCACATTCTAAAAGAATTTTAATGATTCGGGAATCTGGATGATAATTAGATATATGTTCACCCTGTACTTCAGGTATTTTACCCTGTGGCCCTTTTTTTATATACTTTTTACCGTCCAGAATACTCTTTATATCTTCTTTACGAGCTGTATAACCTCTAGTTTGATAAAATTTTACCTCTCCACTATTTCCATCAAGTATCACTAGATTCCCCGCTGCAATTGAGTAATAAAAAGGATATACTTCATTATCAACTTTTATTTTTAAGAGTTTTTTCTGAAAATTAATTTTAGCTTTAATATTTTTATTCAAAATCTTTTTTTCCATTTTTAATGTTTCAGTCTTTGAGTCAGTAGTTTCATAAAAAGCCTTATTTTTATTTCCATTCTTTTTTCCAATTAATATGAAAGCATCATTTTCTTTGAAGTGTTTTTTATTAGCTCCTAAGTCAGCTAAATCTTCAGGGCCAAGATTTCCATCATCTCTACCTAAAGCATTATCAGCAATAATAACAATATCTCCATCATTTATTTTACCTGCTTTATGACCAGGGCCGATTCTTGGATCTATACCAAAAATAGCAGCTGCCTCTCTATTATAAATTTTTATTTTTCCGTTAGCATCTATAACTATTAAACCTTCATCAATAAGGTTTATACTCTTTTCAAGAAAATCAGAGATAAAAATCACCTCTGCTTTCTTTGCCATTAACAAAAACCCTTTCTACTTCAAAATCTTTATTTAATAAAAGAAGATCAGCTCTTAAACCTTCTTTTATACTCCCAATTTTATGTTCTAAGTTCAATTTTTTAGCTGGATTTATTGTTGCCATATTAATTACTTCATTAACTGCTAAATTAGTAGCATTAAGCATATTCTTTACTGCTTTATCCATCGTCAAAACACTACCGGCAATTGTTCCATCTTCTAATCTTGCTTCTCCATTTTTTACATTAACTTTTTGGCCCCCGAGACTATATTCACCATCTTCAAGACCAGCAGCTTCCATGGCATCAGTTACTAAAATAATCTTTGAGCTATCTTTTATTTGAGTCAGCAATTTCAATACAGCCGGATGAATATGTATATAATCTGCAATAATTTCTGTGCTGAGCTTATCACTAGTTAAAGCAGCTCCAACAACACCTGGACGGCGATGATGAAGTGAAGTCATTGCATTAAAAAGATGGGAAACATGAGTTAAACCCCAACCTTCAGCTTCTTTTATTTTTTCATAAGTAGCTGCTGTATGGGCAGTTGCTGCAACTATACCTTTAGCTGTTATTTCTTTAATAAATTCTTTAGCTCCATCTATTTCAGGGGCAATAGTAACAATTTTGATCAAATCATAATAATCACTTATTAAATCTAAGTCAGCATTTTTTATATTATCAACTGACTGTGCGCCCTTGTATTCAGCATTTATAAATGGCCCTTCCATGTGAGCACCAAGAATTTTAGCTCCTTTAATCCCTTCATCTCTCATTCTTTTTATATTAGTTAAGGCTTTTTTAATTTTTGAACTTTCCATTGTCATTGTAGTTGGCAAAAAAGAAGTAACTCCCTTTTTTATAAGTCCTCTACTCATATTTTCTAGAGATTCTCTTGTTCCTTCCATCGTATCACTACCAGCAAAACCATGAATATGAAGATCTATAAAACCGGGACTTAAATAGGCACCTTTAGCATCAATTAATTCTAAATCTTTATTTTTCTTTTCTGGAATAGAATATATTTTTTCAATTTTATTAGAAAATAAAACAGCTCCATTATTAATAATTCTATCAGGTAAAATTATCTTTGCATTATAAATTAGCTTCATCTTTCATCCCCCTTTTATATTCCAATTTATTATTAATCAAGAATTTCTTTTATTTCAGATGGAGATATTAAAATATCATCATAATCAATTATCAACTCATCTTCTTTAATTATCGCATCTATTATACCTTTTTCATTGTTTAATCGCTTTTCAAGCTCTTCTTTATTATAATCACCAATTTCTGTTACAGGAACTCTACATTTAATAATATATTTATTTTCATCATCATTCTTCTTTGGACAA
>JBNJDL010000204.1:0-4338 GCA_051744825.1 Bacillota bacterium
GTACCCGGTACCGTACCCGGTACCTCCCGATTTAAGTCGTAATTTGTCGATTAGTTGCCTTCTATACTAATCAATTCACTTGCTTTTAAGGCTCTTTCAACTGCCTCATCTAGTCTATCTGCCGTCACTGTAATATGTCCCATTTTTCTCCCAGGACGAGCAACTTTTTTATCATAATTATGTACCTTAACTCCTTCAATTTCCAGAGCATCCTTAATACCAACTACTTTTGCTTTTCCCTTTTTACCTTTTCCAAGAATATTACGCATAACTGAAGGACGAATCAAAGTTGTGTCTCCAAGCGGCAAATCAGTAATAGCTCTTATATGCTGTTCAAATTGAGACGTTACACAACCTTCAATACTATAATGCCCAGAATTATGTGGCCTAGGAGCTATTTCATTTACTAAAAGCTCATCATTTTCTGTTAGAAAAAGTTCTACACAAAAAATTCCCACTCCCTTAAAGACTTCTAATACTTCTTTTGCGAATTTTTCCGCTTCTATTCCCAAACTAGCTGATATGTCTGCCGGGACCTTAGTTTCATATAATATATTATCTCGATGATCATTTTCGCCTACAGGATAAACTTTCATATCACCATTAATTCCCCTAGCAGCAATAATTGAAATCTCCTTTTTAAAAGGTATATATTCTTCTACCATTAAGGGAGTATCTCCAGCTCCTAGTTCATTAAAAGCATTTTTTATTTCTTTTTCACTATTAATCAAGGCATTACCTTTACCATCATAACCTCCTGTACAACTTTTTAACATAAGAGGATAGGAAAAACTTTTAGCAGCTTCTTTTATATCACTAATGCTTTCAACTTTTATATAATCTGGAACAGCAATCTTATTTTCTTTAATTAAATTCTTTTGCTCATATTTATTTTGAATAATTTCTAAACTATGAGCAGTTGGATATATATTATATCCTTCCTCTTCTAATTCTTTTAATACTTTTACTCCAATATGTTCAAATTCATAAGTCAAAACATCAGAACTATTAGCTAATTTTCTTATAGCCTCTTTATCATCAAAATCAGCTACAATATGATTATCACAAATACTATCTGCAGGACAATTTTTAGTAGGGTCAAGGATACTCACATAAAAACCCATTTTTTTTGCTTCTAAAATCATCATCTTACCTAATTGTCCTCCACCAATAATAGCAATTTTTTGTTTAGTCAGGTCTTTAGTCAATTAATTACCTCCTTATTTTATCTTTTTTCTAAAATTATCTTTTATACTCATAACTCATATAAATACAAAAACCCAGACAGGCAGACTCTACTTTACTAAGAGTAGAACCTCCCCGCCTGGGCTTTTATCCCTTCGGTGTGATAATAATATCTGTATCGCTTGGACCAGCCAATTTATTTTAATTTAAACATAGTTTTAGTAAATAAATTGCGGAAACCTAGATACACTTCCCTCATAGTCAGGTAGTTTACGGCTCCTGGTAGAGACTTGTGGGCCCTATTCCCACTATTATATGAGGTGCTATTCGATTTTACAAACTCATCATACCAAAAAAAATTTATATAGTCAAGTTATAAAAAATTCTTTTTTTATAGTTTTTTGTGAAATTAATAATTTAAAAAAATAAAAAGGATTTTTTCTTTTAATGGCGAATTTTTTTAATTAAATATACTATATCAAGTTTACTATCAAATTTATTATTAAATAATTATAAAATGGAGGTTTTACTATCTTTAAAGCAAAATATGTAAGATATTACTTATTTAAGTGGATTACTTTATCTATTATAGTAGGGTTTGCCGGGGGGATTTCTGCATTTTTCTTAACTGAATCAATTTATTATTTACTTAAGTTAAGTGCAAAAGTTCCTATCTGGACAGCTCCTTTAATAGGTGGTTTTCTATCAGCATTTTTCTTTCACTGGGACTTTTTTGCTCAAGGTTTTGGTACTAACTTTTATATTAATTCTGTTAATGAAAATAATGGGTTCATTTCATTTAAAACTTATATAACCAAATTAATTACTTCTGCCCTAACTTTAGGAAGTTATGGTAGTGGTGGATATGAAGGACCTATGGTAATGATAGGTGGTAGTATAGGAAGCACAATTGCTAGAATACCTAATTTAAAACAGCATTTAACCAAAGACGATATAAGAATTCTCACTATTAGTGGTGCTGCAGGTGCCTTAGGAGCTATATTTCGCTCTCCTTTAGGAGGAGGAATTTTTGTAGTAGAAATTCTTTATCGTTCTTCACTTAATTATCCAGAATTATTTCCGTCAATCTTATCAAGCACAATGGGCTATATTATTTATACAAAATTAGGAACTGGTAAACCTCTTTTTGATATCAAAGAATATTTACCTAATTTAACAAATGTACCTTGGTTTATAATCACAGCTATGTTAGCAGCCCTAGCAGCTATATTATTCATGAAAATATTTGATAGTTTTAGAACATTTTTTGACAAAAATGAACTGAGAATATTTAATATAAATTTTAATGCTGCAATTGGAGGTTTATTTACAGGTTTGATTTTAGTTATTCTTCCCCAAGTAGGAGGAACTAGTATTAATTGTATTCAAAATATGATTAATGGTAATTTGAATGTTTCTCTACTTTTAGTGCTTTTTATTGCAAAAATCTTAGCAACTGCGTTAACAGTTGGTTCTGGTGGAAGTGGAGGAGTTGTTGTCCCTGCCTTATTTATAGGTTCAATAGTGGGAAATTTAATGGCTTCTACTATTAGTCTTTTTGTTGATATTAAACCTGTTTTAATAACATCTTTATCTATATCAGGTATGGCTGCTAGTTTTGCTAGTATTGCTAATGTACCAGTTGCTGCTTCAGTCATGTTAGTAGAAATGACTGGTTTACAGTTAGGAGTTCCAGCTACCTTAGGCAGTGTAATTGGTTATGCTGTTTTTAGACGTAAAATAATCTATAATACAACTGACCCTCATCTCGGTGAATTTGTTGAAGGTAAAAAATTCAGAAAAAAAGACCGTTATCATGAACATTAAATTTAGTTATACTAATGGAGGTTTTTTAAAGCCTCCATTTTCCTTTTCTAAAATTTTAGCTAAAGATAAGCTTATATCTTCTCTCCAAGGTAAAGAAGCTATTTGAACTCCAATTGCTAATCCTTTTTTTGTTTTAGATATAGGCATAGTTAAAGCTGGCCAACCTAATAAATTATAAATCATTGTATAACTAAAAGCTGCAATAACTTCTTTATTATAAGAAAAACCATGCTCTTGAGCAGCAAAAGCAGTTACAGGTGAAATTATAAAATCATAGTCTTTCATAAATTTTAGATTTTTTTCTCTAAACTCTTGCCATTCTCCTAATAATTTATTAAATTCTATTCCATTTAAAGCCTTTTTAGAATTTTCTTTTACTTCATCTATAGTATTATATTTTTTTAATAAGCTATATTTCCAATTCCAGCCATCTGCTGAAAAAATTCTCTTAAAAAGAGAAAAAGTTTTATCTAAAGCAGGTGGTTGAGCTTTCTCAATTTTTATACCTTGAGATTTTAAGAAATCAACTGTTTTTAAAACTCCCTTTTTAATATTATCATCTACTTTATAAATTCCATTATCTAAATAATAAATTCCTTTTAACTTATCTTTTTTTACTGAATTATAATTTTTCCAATCCATTGGAATAACATTAGGGTCTTTTCCATCTGGAGCCGAAATTACTTGCATAACTAAATCCAAATCTTCTACATAACGAGTAAGTGGACCTAATTGAGTTAAATTATTTGTTATTCCAATTCCATTTGGAATAATACTACCAGTACTAGCTACCCTTCCTTTAGTCCCTCTAATTCCACAAATCCCACAAAAATGAGCAGGCAATCTAATACTTCCAGCAGTATCACTACCTATATCGAAAGCTGAGCATCCCGTTGCAACAGCTGCAGCTGCCCCACCACTACTCCCACCAGGACTTTTATTTAAATCATATGGATTATTAGTTTTTCCATATATTTTATTATTTGTTTCATATTCTAAAGTCAATTCTGGTGTATTAGTTTTACCTAAAATAATAGCTCCTTCTTCTTTTAATCTTTTAACTACACTTGCATCTTCTCTAGGAACATAGTTTTCTCTACCTTTAGTGCCACCAGTAGTAACTATACCGACTGTATCAATAGAATCTTTAATAGTAATACCTAATCCATATAAAGCTTTATCTTTATATTTTTCATAATTTTCATCAATTCTTTTTGCTTCTTTTAAAGCATTTTTATTAACTTTAACTACTGCATTAATTTTATCATTTACATTTTCAATTCGGTCTAAAAATATTTTTGTGAGCTCTGTAGAGCTTATTTCTTT
>JBNJDL010000205.1:0-4296 GCA_051744825.1 Bacillota bacterium
TGATATTTTGACTAAAAAATTATTTTTATTAGATGGCCATAGTCTTGCACATAGAGCCTTTTATGCTCTACCAACTTTGACTAATCAAAATGGAGAAAACACAAATGCTGTTTATGGTTTTGCTAGAATGCTTTTTAATTTGATAGACAACCATTCACCTGATTTATTAAGCGTAGCTTTTGACAAAAAGGGGCCTACTTTTCGTCATGAAGAATATGAGGAATATAAAGGCGATCGAAAAAAAATGCCTGATGAACTCTCTGAACAAATTCCAGTAATAAAAGAAATGTTAGAAAACTTGAATATTCCGATTTTTGAAAAAACTGGTTATGAAGCTGATGATATTATTGGTACTTTAGCTAAAAGAGGTGAAGAAGAAGGTTGGCATGTTATAATAGTGACTGGAGACAGAGATGCTTTACAATTAGTGACTAAAAACATTGAAGTTATGTATACTAAAAAAGGTATTTCTGATATAACAGAATATACCCTTGATAAAGTAAGGGAAAAATATGAACTTGAGCCAGAGCAATTAATTGATTTAAAGGGATTAATGGGAGATTCTTCTGATAATATACCAGGAGTTCCAGGAATAGGTATAAAAACAGGAACTAAATTGTTAAAAGAATTTGATAGTATGGAAAATGTTTTAGATAATATTGAAAATGTTTCTGGTAAGAAACGTAAAGAAAATTTGAAAAAATATAAAGAACAGGCAAAAACAAGTAAAATGTTAGGAAAAATTTTGCAAGATATACCTCTTGATTTAACTTTAAGTGACTTAAATTATGATGAACTAAATGAAAGTGAAAAAGATGAAATTATAAAACTCTTTGAACATTTAGAATTTAAAAGTCTTGTAGAAAGATTTAAAAATTTAGAGGAAATAAAAAGTGAAGATATTGAAATTCATAATATTAAAGAAAATGAGAAATTAAACGATTTATTGCAAAGTTGTAAAGAAAAAGATAGATTGGCGATTTATCTAAATTTAGATAATTTTTCAGATGCTGTTAATAGTAAATTAAAAGAAGTTATTATAGCATTAAATGAAAATGAAATTTATGCTGTTAATATGGATGATTTCAATATAAAAGATTTTAAAAATATATTAGAAAATAAAAATATAAAAAAATTAATGTTAAGAGCAAAAGAGGCCATGATATATACTAAAAAATATGATATAAATATTAATTCTTTACATTTTGAACCTTTACTTGCTAAGTATTTATTAAACCCTTCTGATAAATTAATAGACATAAATACTTTATATAAAGAAGAATTAGATTTTGAGTTAGGAGAAAATCTTTCTGATAAAAAAGCTAAAGCTGTAAAAATTGCTAATTTATATAAGTTAGAAGAAATTTTATTAAAAGATTTAGAAAAAAATAATTTATTAGATTTATATAATGAAATTGAATTACCACTTATTCCCTCATTAGCACAAATGGAATTAAATGGTATCAAAGTTGATAAAGAATATTTAAATCAATTATCAAAAATGTGGGAAGAAAAGATAAATAATATAGTTGAAAAAGCTCATGAGCTTGCTGGTGAAAAGTTTAATTTAAATTCGCCAAAACAAGTGGGAGAAATTTTATTTGAAAAACTGGGATTACCAGTAATCAAAAAAACTAAAACTGGTTATTCAACCAGTATTAAGGTATTAGAAAAATTAGAAGATAAACATGAAATAATACCTCTAATAATGGAATTTAGAAAGTGGTCTAAGTTGAAGTCTACATATGTTGATGCTTTGCCTCCTTTAATTAATGAAGAAGATGGAAGAATTCATACAAGTTTCAATCAAATGATTACAGCAACTGGGCGTTTAAGTAGTACAGATCCTAATTTGCAAAATATTCCTATTAGAACTAAAGAAGGAAGAGCGGTTAGAAAGGCATTTATTCCAAAAAATGATAATTGGCTTTTTCTTGCTGCTGATTATTCTCAAGTTGAATTAAGAGTATTAGCTCATATTAGTGATGATAAGTCTTTGACAGATGCTTTTCAGAATAAATTAGATATTCATACTGAAACAGCAAGTAAAATCTTTGAAGTTGATCCTGGAGAGGTTACATCAAATATGCGTCGTCATGCTAAAGTTATTAACTTTGGTATTGCTTATGGCATGAGTGCTTATGGTCTTTCACAAGATCTTGATATTAGTCAAAAAGAAGCTCAAGAATATATAGATAAATATTTTAATAGATTTTCTGGTGTTAAAAAATATATGGATGAAATTACTCAAAAAGCAAAAGATGATGGGTATGTAAGCACAATTTTTAATAGAAAAAGGTATATAGCAGATATAAATAGCAGTAATTTTCATAAAAGGTCTTTTGCTAAAAGGGCAGCAATTAATACACCAATTCAAGGCAGTGCAGCTGACATAATGAAGATGGCTATGATTGATGTGTATGACTACTTAAAGAATACACAATATGAAGCGAATTTATTATTACAAGTTCATGATGAATTAATTCTTGAAGTAAAAAAAGAGGATTTAAATAAAATAGCTAAAGATATAAAGAAAATTATGGAAGAAACAGTTGCTTTATCGGTGCCATTAGTAGTAGATTTACAAACAGGAAAAAATTGGCGAGATAAAGATGATTATGAGGTGACAAGCAATGCCTGAATTACCAGAAGTGGAAAATGTTGTATGGGGGTTGAAAAATAAGTTAAAAAATTATATAATTACATCTGTGGATATTAGAGTAAATTCACTTGTTGCATTTCCTGAAGTAGAAAACTTTAAAAAAGAAATTAAAAATAAAAAAATTCTTGATATAACTAGAAGAGGAAAGTATATTTTATTTCATCTTTCTTCAAAAAAAACAATGGTTATTCACTTACGTATGACAGGTAAATTGTTAATTAAAGATCCAGAAACCTCATTAGATAAACATACTCATGTAATCTTTCACTTAAATACTGAAAAAGAACTTAGATTTAATAATATTAGAAAATTTGGTAGAATGTATTTAGTAAATAATAATGAGTATGAAAATGCTGGAGGTCTTAGTGAATTAGGACCTGAGCCTCTGGCTGCGGATTTTACTTTTGAAAAATTTAAGAAAAAATTTGAAAATAGAACTGCAAATATAAAATCCTTACTTTTAAATCAAAAATTTATTGCAGGTTTAGGTAATATCTATACAGATGAAATTTTATATAGGTCTGCTATTGATCCTAAAAGAAAAGCTAACTCACTAAAAGAAAAAGAATTGAAAAAAATTTATAATAATATGAGAGAGATATTAAAATTAGGCATTAAGTATAACGGAACGACTTTTAGTGATTATGTAAATGCTTTTGGTGAAAAAGGTAAGTTTCAAGAGAAATTGCAAGTTTATCAAAAAGATGGAGAAAAATGCAATAGATGTAGTGAAAAAATCAATAAAACTAAAGTAGCTGGTAGATCTACCTATTATTGTCCAGGCTGTCAAAAATAAAAACGGAGGATATTATGATTATAGGGTTAACAGGTGGGATAGCCACTGGTAAAAGTACTGTAGCTAATATTTTAAAAAGTTTAGGATCTTATGTAATTGATGCTGATAAAATTTCTCATGAAATTTTAGATAAGAGTAAAGAAGCCTATAAAGCAGTTGTTGAAGAATTTGGAAAAAATATATTAGATGAAAATGAGAAAATTGATAGAAAGAAACTTGGTAAAGAAGTTTTTTCAGAAAATAAAAAATTGCAAAAATTAGAAAATATAACCCACCCCTTTATCTTAAGAGAAATTAAAAAAAAGATAGAGAAAAATAAAAATGAGCATAAACATTTAGTTTTAGATGCCCCTCTTTTATTTGAAACTAATCTTGATGAAGTTGTAGATTGTACCATTTTAATAGTCTGTGATTATTCAATCCAAATTAAAAGAATTAAAAACAGAGATGGATTAAGTGTTGAAGAGGCAAAAAAAAGAATTGATGCCCAAATGCCTCTTTCTGAAAAGAAAAAATTAGCTGATGAGATAATTTCTAATAATGGTAGTAGAGAAGAATTAATTTATAAAGTTTTGAGAAAATGGAAAAAATTAAATTTAAACAATCTTTATTAAATAGTAATTATTTATGATTTAAGAAGGAATTTTTACTTTGGTCTAGAAATAGTTATATAAAGAAATTATGTTTTAATTAATAATTAAATATTTTATGCATTATTTTTAGTTAGGAGGTGGTGGCTAAAAATAAAAGAGTAAATTCATTTTTTAGAAATTTCAAATTACAAAAGTATGGAGTAGAAAACTCGAGGAGGTAAATAATTAATGAAAATGAACAAAAG
>JBNJDL010000206.1:0-4261 GCA_051744825.1 Bacillota bacterium
ATTGGTTTTCATTTTTACAGTGGTTTGAAAACGAAATAGAAAATTATAAAGGGCAAGTTTTTAATTGTACTGAAGGTGGTGCTTTTATAAAAGGAGCAAAGCATATTCCATTGCAAGAATATCTAGGTATAGAGAAAAAAGAAATTAATTATATTAAAAAAAAATTTGAAGAAGATTTTAAGTTAACTAATAGAGAGAAGAAAAGCTATTATAAAAAAATAAAGGAATTAAATCAAGAAATATTTAATGTAAAAGAAGAATTGTCTTATCTTTATGAAAATCATACTTTAATGGGATTGAATAATAAGAAATCAAAGGAATCTTTAGATAATATAAACCGTCAAATTAAAACTATAAATAAAAAGATATATAATTATCCTCTATTATTTGATATATTTAATTTTCATAAAAAGAAATTAATTAAATCTAAAAGAGGTAAATCAAATATCGATAATAAAGATTATATAGAAAATTTAGTAAGATATTTTGAAGGATTACACATGGATATTGAATATTATATTGATAAAATGAGTGAATTGATTAATTAATTTTATTTTATAAAAAAGTTAAGATTTCTAAAAACTTATTTGTTTTTAAGTTTATTTGATTTTATAAATGATTGTAGTATTTTAATTTGAGGAGGTACATACTAATTTTTTAGTATTAAAATATGATAAAAAAAATAAAAAAATGGATAAATTGTTATTATAGAAATAATTATAGTTTTAATAATAATGAATATATAGAAATAATAGATTTACTAATTTCTAATATGAATAACCTAGATGAATTTTCAGTTAAAAGATTAAATAAAGAATTAAACTTAGTAATTAATAAATATAAAATAAGAGATTATTATTATGTTATAGAAATTTTTGAGTATAAAATAATAGATATATTAAAAGACTCTAATTTATAATTTTAATTATATATAGATTTTATTTGACAATTTAATATAATTGATGTTAAATAATAACTTTTAGAATAGTTAGTAGAAGTTTTTTAATGAGAAATATATTGATATCATTTTGTAAATGCATAAATAATGAAGTAATTATATTATTATTAAATATCAAAATAATAATTTAATATTTTAATTTTTATATAAAATATAGTTTCAATTTTTTGATTTTTATATTAAAAAATAAGATTATAAAATACTATATATAAAGTACTATTTTAATAAAAAATAAACTTTGTAATATGAAATGTATAATGAAAATTAGCTTTTATTTGGAATTAGTTCAGAAAAATATTGCTAATTAGTTTAAGAGACAATTTAAATAAATAATTAATTTATATTAACATATGCTAAAAAATAATAAGAAAATAGATTTATGAGTATATTTTATTAATATACTTAGTTAAAAAAATAAAATTCAAAAAATTATGAAAGGAATTTATGAGTAGTATTCTTGTTACAGGTGCAGATGGTTTTATTGGTAGTCATTTAGTTGAAGAATTGGTAAAAAAAGGTAAGAAAGTTAAGGCTTTTATTTATTATAATTCATTTAATTCATGGGGATGGTTAGACTATTTTCCAAAAGATTTGTTAAATAAAATAGAAATATTTACTGGTGATATTAGAGATCCTAATGGTGTGAGAGAAGCAATGAAAGATGTAGATGAAGTATACCATTTAGCTGCTTTGATTGGGATTCCTTTTAGTTATCATTCTCCTGATTCATACGTTGATACTAACATAAAAGGAACATTAAATGTATTACAAGCAGCAAGAGATTTTGAATTAGATAGAGTATTGATAACTTCAACTTCAGAAGTATATGGAACAGCAAAATATGTACCAATAGATGAAGAACATCCTTATCAAGGTCAATCTCCATATTCGGCTACCAAAATAGGAGCCGATCATTTGGCTGAGTCTTTTTATAAAAGTTTTAATTTGCCTGTAACTATTGTAAGGCCTTTTAATACATATGGACCGAGACAATCAGCTAGAGCAGTAATCCCTACAATTATTACACAACTGTTAGATGGTAAAGAAGAAATAGAGTTAGGGGCATTAACTCCAACAAGAGATTTTAATTATGTAAAAGATACAGTAAATGGATTTATTGATATTGCTGCATCAGAAAGAACAATTGGTAAAGAAATTAATATTGCAACACAAAATGAAATATCTATTGAATCATTAGCAAATGAATTAATAAGACAAATTAATCCAAAAGCAGAAATTGTTAAAGATCAGAAACGAGTAAGACCAAATAAAAGTGAAGTAGATAGACTGTTAGGTTCTAATAAAAAAATTAAAAAATTAACTAATTGGAAACCACAGTATACACTTGAAGAAGGCTTAAATGAAACAATAAAATGGTTAAAGAAGAATTTACACAAATACAAAACTGATATATATAATGTTTAGGGGATAATATGAAAAAAACAATACCTTTATCTGTACCTAATTTTGTTGGAAACGAATTGAAATATGTAACTGAAGCAATAAAAGATGAGTGGGTTTCAACAGGTGGAGAATATATAAATGAATTTGAAAAAAAAATATCTAATTATTTAAAAGTTAGAAAGGCAGTTGCTTGCCAAAATGGAACTTCTGGTTTGCATTTGTCTTTGAAAGTCGCTGGAGTAAAAGAGGGAAATGAAGTTATAGTTCCGACTGTTACTTTTATTGCTGCTGTTAATCCAGTGAAATATTTAAATGCAGAACCTATTTTTATGGATTGTGATAAATCACTTAATATGGATTTAAATAAACTACAAGAATTTATAAATCAAAAGTGTATTTTTAAAAATGAAAAGTTAATTAATAAAAAATCTAATAAACATATAAAAGCAATAGTAGTTGTTCATATATTTGGGAACTTAATGAATATGGAAAAAGTTATGGAAATTGCTAATAGATATAATTTAAAGGTGATAGAAGATGCTACTGAAGCTTTAGGTTCTTATTATAAAAAAGGTAAATATAAAGAAAAGTTTGCGGGGACTATTGGAGACTTTGGAGTTTATTCATTTAATGGCAATAAAATAATAACTACAGGTGGTGGTGGAATGATTGTTGCTAATAATGACGAAGACCTAGAAAGAATAAAATATTTATCTACTCAAGCGAAAGATAATAAGTTGTATTATAAACATGATGAAATTGGTTATAATTATCGAATGACAAATTTACAAGCAGCTTTGGGAGTTGCACAACTTGAAAATTTAGAGAAATTCATTAATATCAAAAAAACTAATTATCATTTATTTGAAAAAGAGTTAATCAAAATAAAAGGACTTAATTTATTAAAGTTTAATAATGACATTAGGCCTAATTATTGGTTTTATTCTGTTTTAGTTGATTCTGAAAAACTCGGTTTAGATAGAAATAAATTAATAAAGGAATTAGGCAAAAATAATATACAGACTAGACCTTTGTGGAGTTTAATTCATAATCAAAAACCATATAAAGAATGTCAAAGTTATAAAATATCTAAGGCAGAAATTTATGAAAAAAACATTATAAATATTCCTTGTAGTACAAAATTGGATTTAGATGATATTAATTATATTATAAAAAAATTAAAAAATTTAAATAAAAAATAGGAGGAAGTATGGATGTTAAAAAAATTTGTATTAATAGAAAAACATCTATAAAAGTTGCATTAAAAACATTAGATGAAACAGCTCAAAAAATATTATTAGTTACTAATAATATGGTTTTACAAGGTGTTATAACTGATGGTGATATCAGGAGATGGATTTTAAAGAATGGAGATTTATCAAATCCTGTAGTTAAGATAATGAACACTGACCCTATTTTTTTATATGAGTCTGATAGAATGAATTTCAGAAAAATTATGAAAAATAAAAAATTAGAAGCGATTCCAATACTAGATAAAGATAAAAAAGTCAAAGATATTATATTTTGGAATGATAATTTCAAAGAAAAATATAAAATCGGAAAGAAAATATCGAATAAAGTAGTAATTATGGCCGGAGGTAAAGGAGATAGACTTAAACCATTTACTAATGTTTTTCCAAAACCTCTTATTCCTATAGGTAAAAAACCCATTGTTGAAAGAATAATTAATAGATTTAATAGATCTGGGTGTAATAATTTTTATTTAACAATTAACTATAAAAGTGAAATGATAAAAGCTTACTTTAAAGATAAGAATTGTAAATATAAAATGAATTATATAGAAGAAGATAAACCATTAGGAACTGCTGGAGCATTATTTTTCTTAAAAAATAAAATTAATGAAACATTTTTCTTAAGTAATTGCGATATCATAATAAA
>JBNJDL010000207.1:0-4236 GCA_051744825.1 Bacillota bacterium
TATTGCTGCTGTTAATGTTGTTTTACCGTGGTCTACGTGACCTATTGTTCCAATATTAACATGCGGTTTTGTTCTCTCAAACTTTTCTTTTGCCATTTTCTTTCATCCTCCTTGATTATTCTTGAGATTTTATATTTTTCACCTTATTTTAAATTAATCTCCAACAATTTCTTCAGTAATGCTTTTTGGAGCTTTCTCATAATGAGAAAATTGCATTGTATATGTTGCACGACCTTGAGTTTTTGAACGAAGGTCTGTAGCGTATCCAAACATTTCACCTAAAGGTACATATCCTTTTACTACCTGAGCTGAAGCTCTAGATTCCATACCTTCAACCCGGCCTCTTCTACCATTTAGGTCTCCAATTACATCACCCATGTGTTCTTCTGGAACAACAATTTCTACTTTCATTATTGGCTCTAATAAGGCTGGTTTTGCTTTTTTAACAGCATTTCTAAAGCCCATAGAACCAGCAATTTTAAATGCCATTTCAGAAGAGTCAACATCGTGATAACTACCATCATTTAGACTTACTTTTACATCAACCATTGGATAACCTGCTAAAAATCCATTTTCCATAGCTTCTACAATTCCATCTTCAACAGCAGGGATATATTCTTTTGGAATTGCTCCACCTACAATATTATTTTCAAATTCAAATCCTCCGTTTTCTTCAAGTGGCTCAACATCAATAACAACATGACCATATTGACCTCGACCACCACTTTGACGGATAAACTTACCTTCAACTTTTTCAACCTTTTTAGTAATAGTTTCTCTATAAGCAACTTTAGGTTGACCAATGTTTGCATCTACTTTAAACTCTCTTAAAAGCCTATCAACAATTACTTCTAAGTGTAGTTCTCCCATACCTTTAATTATTGTCTGACCTGTTTCATCATCAGTTCTGACCTGAAAAGTAGGATCTTCTTCTGCTAATTTTTGAAGTGCTTCTCCAAGTTTATCTTGATCAGCTTGACTTTTAGGCTCAATCGCAACTGAGATAACAGGCTCTGGGAATTCCATAGCCTCAAGTACTATTGGATGATCTGCATCACAAAGAGTATCTCCTGTACTTGTATTTTTAAGTCCTACAGCTGCAGCTAAATCTCCAGCATAAACCATATCTCTTTCTTCACGGTGATTTGCATGCATCTGAAGAATTCTACCAATTCTTTCACGATTATCATTTGTAGAGTTATATATATATGAACCTGCTTCTAAAACACCTGAATATGCTCTGAAGAAAGCTAGTTTTCCAACATATGGATCAGACATTATTTTAAAAGCTAAAGCTGAAAAAGGCTCATCATCTGAAGCTTTTCTCACTTCTTCTTCATCAGTATCTGGATTGAATCCTTCTACAGGAGGTACATCCACTGGTGAAGGAAGATAATCAAGAACTGCATCCAATAACATCTGTACACCTTTATTTTTGAAAGCTGATCCACATAATACAGGTATTACATCTACATCTAAAGTAGCTTGACGTAAAACCTTTCTTATATAATCTGGATCTAATTCTTCATTTTCAAGATAAGTCATCATAAATTCATCATCTGTTTCTGAGAGTGCTTCCAATAATATTTGTCTATATTCTTCAGCTTGTTCTTCATATTCTTCAGGAATTTCTTTTATTTCAAAATTTACTCCTAATTCATCTTCATAGACTATAGCATTCATTTCAACAAGATCTATAACACCTTTAAATTCATCTTCACTTCCAATAGGAAGTTGAATCGGTACTGCATTAGCACCTAAGCGATCTTTCATCATTTCTACAACTCTAAAGAAATCTGCACCCATTCTGTCCATCTTATTAACAAAAGCAATACGAGGAACTTCATATTTATCAGCCTGTCTCCAAACTGTTTCAGATTGAGGCTCAACTCCTCCTACTGAACAGAATAAAGCAATCGCACCATCAAGCACACGGAGAGACCTTTCAACTTCAACAGTGAAGTCCACGTGTCCCGGCGTGTCTATAATATTTATACGATGATCATCCCATTCACAAGTAGTAGCAGCTGAGGTTATAGTAATACCTCTTTCTTGCTCTTGGTCCATCCAGTCCATAACTGCTGCACCATCATGGGTTTCACCCATTTTGTGAACTCTACCTGTATAATAGAGCATTCTTTCGGTTGTTGTAGTTTTTCCTGCATCAATATGTGCCATTATTCCTATATTACGTGTCTTTTTTAACGGATATTGTCGGGCCATTATTGTCCCCCCTTAACATAATACATAATTACCATCGATAGTGAGCAAATGCCCTGTTCGCTTCTGCCATACGATGTACTTCTTCTTTTTTGCCAACTGCTCCACCTTTATTATTATAGGCGTCTAGCAATTCACTGGCTAATCTTTCAGTCATTCTTCTTTCATTACGACTTCTAGTTGCCTCCACTAACCAACGGAGAGCTAAACTTAATTTTCTATTTTCATCTACCTCAACTGGAACTTGATAGTTAGAACCTCCAACTCTTCTAGATCTTACTTCTAAAGTTGGTTTTATATTTGCTAATGATTCTTTTACTGCACTTAATGCATCTTCATCAGTTTCATCAGCTAGTATTTCAAGTGCTTCATAAACTACACTTTCAGCTAAACTTTTTTTACCATCTAACATAAATTTATTAATAATGCGATTTATAACGACATCATTATATACTGGATCTGGCTCAACTTCTCTTCTTTCGGCTCTATGTTTACGCATCTATTTCCCCCCTTTTATCTAGGTTTTTTAACTCCATATTTAGAGCGTGCCTGTTTACGATCTTCAACACCAGCAGTATCAAGGGTACCACGAACAATATGATAACGAACACCTGGTAAATCTTTAACTCTTCCCCCACGAACTAGCACTACTGAGTGTTCCTGCAAATTATGTCCTATACCAGGAATATAGCAAGTAACTTCTTTTCCATTAGTTAATCTCACCCTAGCAACCTTTCTCAATGCAGAGTTAGGTTTTTTAGGTGTAGCTGTATAAACTCTTGTACATACACCTCTTTTTTGTGGTGCACCTTCAAGAGCAGGCGCAGAAGTCTTCTTTTTAACTTTCTTGCGACCTTTTCGAATAAGTTGGTTTATAGTAGGCATTACTCCACCCCCTTCCAGTTATTTCAATAAAGCAGCAGAGGAAGCGGCAACATCTATGCCGCATTCCCTGCCTAATTTCATTTTACTGTCAACTAATATTAATTCTATATTATAATTTTTAGCTGCATTTATTAATTTATCTTTTATATCTCTATCAATATCTTGTGCTACAAATACTTTTTGAACTTTTTCAGTTCTTATAAGCTGAAGGGTTTCTTTTCTTCCAACAACAATATTATCACAATCAAGATTCAAAGTCATATATTAACTTCCCTCCAGTATTCAAATCTCTCTTGCACACACTTAGATATTTTAACACCTTTAAGTTGTGCTGTCAATAGTAAATTCAGATTTTTAATGTCTTTCACCTAATTCTTCTTCTAAACCTGCTAATGGATTCCCGTCTTCATCTAAAACATCTATATCACGGTAATATTTCATACCTGTACCTGCAGGAATTAATTGTCCAATAATCACATTCTCTTTTAATCCTAATAAAGGATCAACCTTACCTTCTAAAGAAGCTTCAGTGAGGACTCTTGTTGTTTCCTGGAATGAAGCAGCAGATAAGAAACTGTCTGTAGCAAGTGATGCTTTAGTAATTCCTAACAATTCAGGCTTAATTGTTGCTGGCTCTCTGCCTTCTTCAAGTGCTTCTTTATTTTTCTTTCTAAATTCATAACGATTTACTAAGCTACCTGGCAATAAATCTGTGTCACCAGCTTCCATCACTTTAACTTTCCTCATCATTTGTCTGATTATAACTTCAATATGCTTATCATTAATTTCTACACCTTGAGAACGATAAACATTTTGTACTTCTTCAAGAAGATAATTTTGTACTGCATTTTCGCCTTTTACTTTTAGTAAAACATTAGGGTCTAATGGACCTTCAGTTAGTTTATCACCTGGCTCTACAAAATCTCCATCATTAACTAGAAGCTTAGAACCATAAGGAATTTGGTAACTCTTTTTCTTACCATCTTCATTTTCAACAACAACTCGTGTAGAGCTTTTCTTCTTTACTATTTTTACTTTTCCTTCCCTTTCAGTCATTATTGCTTGACCTTTTGGAGTTCTACCTTCAAATAACTCGTCAACTCTTGGAAGACCTTGAGTAATATCATCTCC
>JBNJDL010000208.1:0-4225 GCA_051744825.1 Bacillota bacterium
ATAAAATGCATGATATGGAAGAGTGTTTAGATAAATTATTAAAAGAAATGTATGAAAAGAGAAAGTACAGCCAGGCAAGTTAAAAGGCTGTACTTTTTTTAGTTATTCAAACAAATTGGTACTAAGGTAACGTTCTCCAGAATCAGGGGCGATTGTTACAATACGGCCTTTTTTGCCCTGGGTTTTTAGTTCTTGAGCCAGTATCATGGCTGATTTTATATTAGCACCAGCAGAAATTCCGAGTAAAAGACCTTCAGTTTTTGCTATTTTTCTAGTAGTCTTATAAGCTTCTTCATTTTCTATAGTAATTATTTTGTCTATAACAGATTTATCTAGGTTTTTAGGAATAAAACCTGCTCCTATACCCTGTATTTTGTGTGGACCTGCTTTTTTTCCTGATAATACAGCAGAGTTACTGGGTTCTACAGCTACTATTCCAATTTCATTATTTATTTTTTTTAGTTTAGCTCCTATACCGGTGATTGTGCCACCAGTTCCAACTCCAGCAGTAAAGTAATCAATATTTCCATCTGTATCATTTATTATTTCTTGAGCTGTATATTTTTCATGAGCAGCTGGATTTGCAGGATTATCAAATTGAGAAGGCATAAAGTATGATTCGTTATTTCCAACCAACTCTTCAGCTTTTTTAATAGCTCCATTCATACCTTTATCACCAGAGGTTAATATTAATTTTGCTCCAAAAGCTTTAAGTAAAGAACGTCTTTCTTTACTCATAGTATCTGGCATTACTAGAATTACATTATATTCTCTTTCTACTCCTATTAAGGCCAAACCTATTCCTGTATTTCCACTTGTAGGTTCAACTATTGTGCCTCCAGGTTTTAAGAAACCGTTTTTTTCTGCTTCATCAATCATATTTTTAGCGATTCTATCTTTTATACTACCACCTGGGCTATAAGACTCTAATTTCACTAAAATTTCTATATCAGAATTTGGGAACAATTTATTTAATCTGATTAAGGGAGTTTTGCCAATTAATTCAGAACTATTATTGTAAATTGTCATTTTATCACCTTCCAGTTATTAATAAAAAAACTTGAGTTTATCACTATGTTTTATTGATAATTTAATGATAACTTATTATTTTATATGTGTCAAATAAGTACGATTGTAGGATTTTAAAATATATTTCCAGTTTAAAAAGGAAAAAATTTTTTTATGTTGAAAATATAATAAGAGAAGAGATTAAAAAAATAATATAAATATATAAAGAAAGGTTGATTAGATGGAAGAAGAAAGGTATTATGATGAGTATGAAATTGATTTAAGAGAGTATATAATGTTATTATGGAATGCAAAATGGTTTATTATAGGGGTATGTATAATTGCTGTTATTGGTGCAGGATTAATGAGTCAATTCTATTTGACTCCTAGTTATGAAACTGAAGCTGTTCTTCAACTTTCAAATATTGATAATTTATATAGTAACCCAGAAGCAGTTACACAAATAATAAAAAGTGGAAGTTTAGTTGCACCTATAATGTCTGATTATAATCAAAAATTTAGTGATGCCCAATTAAATAATTATATAGAAAATAATATTAATGTATCTTTAATTGGTGAAAGGCAAATAAGAGTAAGTGTTAGAAATAATGACCCTGAATTAACTTTAAATATAACTGAAGACTTAATTGATAAATTTGTTGCTAGGTCAGAAGAAAACTTCCAAAGATATATTAATAGACAGGAAAAAAATATAGAAAATTTAAATAAGGAAATTCAAAATATCAATAATCAGATAAATACTATAAAAGCAGAGATAAATAATTTGCAGAATAATGATATTAAGGCTGCCGAAAAAGGTATATTGATTAATGAACAGGTGAATTTATTAAATTCACTTTATAATCAAAAAAATAATTATCAAGATCGTGTTCAGAAATTAGAAAATGAAATATTCAGTTTATATTCTTTAGAAGTACTTAATGAACCATATTTACCTGATAATCCAGTATCCCCCAATACTAAACTAAATGTAGCGATAGCTGGAGTATTAGCTCTTATGTTGGGTGTATTTATAGTTTTCTTTAGAGAATTTTTGAAAGAGGATGATGAAAACTAAAGTAATTAAAAACAAAAATGATATGATGAAATTAATTAACAGGAGATGGGAAGCCCCATCTCCTGTTTTTTCGACAAAAAATATAAAATTACAACAAAAGAAAAAAATTCTAATTTATATTTTAATACAGGAGTTTTAAGAAAAATCTAGAACATAGTAAATTAGAATTAATTATAAAATAAAAAATTATATTATAGAAAGGTGGAATTTATATTGAATGAACCAGAACATTATGATGAATATGAAATTGATTTAAGAGAGTACATAATGTTATTATGGAATGCAAAATGGTTTATTATAGGATTATGTATAATTGCAGTTATTACGGCAGGGGTTTACACTGTTTCATTTACTGAACCGAAATATGAGGCTGATGCGTCTTTGTTAATTATGCCTCCAACATACACTACCTCACTAGATGTTTCAACATTACCAATAAACACCTATCAAAATATTGCATTAACAGATACTATAAAACAAGAAATAATTGATGAATTAGATTTAAAAAGGGAGGATGGTTCTTCTTATACTGTTGCTAATCTTGAAAATAAGATGACTTTAGAAGTTTCTCGTCAAGAAACTGATAGAGGAGAGGCGAATGGAAGTCAATATCCATTTTTTGTTATGAAAGTTAAAGGAGTTGATCCTGAGAGATGTAGTGAAATCGCTAATACCTGGGCAAATAAATTTATGAAAGCAAGTGAAGATATTAGAAAAGGTGAAGTAAAAGAGGTAAGTAGTGTAATAATTGAACAATTTGAGGATACAGAAAAAGAATTAAATACTGCTCGTGAAGAGTTAAAAGATTTTAAAAAAGAATCCCGATTAGAATTAAAAAATAGTAAACTTGATATATTGAAAACAAAACTCTCTGAATATGAGAATAAATATTTATCCTTAGAAACAGATTTAGGATCGGAAAAAACCAAATTAAAAGAAATGAAGTCTCAGTTAAATAATATGAAAAATGATGGTGAATGGGCTGGTAAACTATCTATAGATAAAAAGGGTAATTCAATTTTGAATAAAAACAAGCAAAATTATTTAGAAGCTCAAGAAAAATTACTTGCATTTAAACAAAATAATGATCAGGAAATTTTACAAGAAGAAATTGAAACAGAGTTAGAAAAATTAAATAAATACCAAAACGAAAAAATTGAATTGGAAATTAATAAAAATTCTAGTAATATAGATCAAATAATTAAAATTAGAGAAGAATTATCAAATGCTGAAGCAAAACTCGCCCATCTTAGAAAAGAATTAAATAAAAGACAAGTCAAAGATGATTGGAAAGGATTATTCGAAAAAGATTTTAGTCAAGATGAATTTGAAACTCCTGCTCTTAAAGCTAAAAATGATTATAGAGAAGCACAAAAAGAATTATTAAAATTCAAAGATCAAAGTAATTTAGGTTTACTTAAACAAAAGATAAGTATAAAAGAAAATAAGCTAGAAAATTATAAGAAAAGGACTTCTTCATTAGAAGAAAAATTAAATGATTTAAAAACTACTAATGAGGAAATCAAAGTATTTCTAGATAAAGAACCGAAAAAATTGGAATTAAAAAAGAGTTTAAATGAGGACTCGTTTTGGAGTAATGTTTTAGAAAAAGAAAAAATAGAAATTTTAAAAGAGTTAAGTTTGACTAATGAAATAATTAATCCTCTTTTTGAAAAATTGAAAAATAATTATACAGATAATCAAATAAAAATAGAAAGTATTCCCAATCAATTAAAATATTATAATGAGAACATATCAAAAACTGAGTCGGAATTAAAGAAATTAAAAAATGATTTAGAAACAAAAAATCAAAAATTAAAGCGTCTTCAGGATAATCTTGAACATTATTATAGTATTTACAATAATTATGAAAAAAATTATAAAGATTTAGTTTTTGATTTTGAAAAAACAAAATTAAAGATCAATTCTTTAGAAGAACAATTAAAATCTTATAAAAAATTTGAGCCAAAAGAAATTAAGGATCAAATAGAAAAATATGAAGGTTTAATTGAAGAACAAAAAAGTAGAATTAATAAGATGAAAAATAAATTATATGAATTGAATCAACAAGAAGATAGATTGAAATCTGATTTAGATAACTACAAAAAGATTTATCAAAATGAAGTACAAACATATAGA
>JBNJDL010000209.1:0-4214 GCA_051744825.1 Bacillota bacterium
AAAGAGAAATGAGATATCAAAAAATAAAAGAAATGAAATCTGCTAATAATATAGAATATGCTAAATGGTATGAAATAACAAAAAAGAATAGATAAAATATAAAAAACGGGAGGTAGGGTACCTCCCGTTAAGTATTTCTATTGTATATATTTTAGATTATTTACCTTCCATCATAGCTTCAACATCTTCTTTTACATCTCCAATACCTTTAATGTCAAATTTGTCTACTAAAACATTAAGTACATTTTCTGAAACAAAGGCTGGAAGTGTAGGACCAAGACGAATACCTTTGACTCCTAGACTTAAAAGAGCTAATAATACAGTGACAGCTTTTTGCTCATACCAGGCAATATCAAATGAAATTGGCAAGTCATTGATATCATCAATATCCATTGCTTCAGCTAATTTTTGAGCTATTACAACTAATGAGTAAGAATCATTACATTGTCCTGCATCTAAAACTCTTGGTATTCCCCCGATTTCACCAAGGTCTAATTTGTTGTAACGATATTTTGCACAACCTGCTGTTAAAATTACTGTATCTTCTGGTAATTCTTCTGCAACTTCTGTGAAGTAATTTCTAGAAGAAAATCTACCATCACAACCAGCCATAACAACAAATCTCTTTATATCACCTGCCTGAATTGCTTCGATTACTTTGTCTGCTAAGCTTAAAACAGTATTATGTGCAAATCCACCAGGAATAGTACCTTCCTCTAATTGCTCTGGAGCATCACAATTTTTGGCGTGCTCAATAAGAGGAGAGAAGTCTTTTATGTCATCAAAATCTTCGCGATCTTCTATGTGAGTTAAACCTGGATAACCAACAACATCTGTAGTATAAACACGGTCTTTATAACTATCTTTTGGAGGAGTTAAACAATTTGTAGTCATTAATACTGGGCCATTAAACTTCTCAAATTCTTCATCCTGTTTCCACCATGAGTTACCATAATTACCTATAAAGTGATCATATTTTTTAAATTCTGGATATGAATTAGCTGGTAGCATTTCTCCATGAGTATAAATATCTATACCTTCTCCTTCAGTTTGTTCTAAAAGTTCTTTAAAATCTCTTAGGTCATGTCCACTTACAAGTATACCTGGCCTATTATTAACACCAATATTTACTTCTGTAGGTTCTGGATGGCCATAAGTTTCTGTATTTGCTTTATCAAGTAATGCCATAGTTTGAACGCCAATTTCACCAGTTTTCATTACTTTTCCAATAAGTTCGTCTACAGAAAGACTATCATAGGTGGTAGCTGCTAGACCTTCTTGGATGAAATCATAAATTTCTTCATCTGTGTATCCTAAGGTTCTAGCATGATTTAAATAAGCTGCTACACCTTTTAATCCATAAGTCATAAGTTCTCTTAAAGAACGAATATCCTCGTTTTCAGTATTTAAAACTCCTACTTTTTCACCTTTTTCATAATATTCATCAATACTATCAGGACTCCAGGTAGCCATTTCTGGAAGAGATTCGTCAAATTCTTTTCCATGTTTTTCTTTATATGCTTTTTCAAATTTCTTTCTATATTCATTTCTTAATTCTAAACCTTCTGTAATATATTCTTCAAATCTTTTTTTATCAAAATTTACATTTGTTATAGTTGAAAACATTCCATCAACTATAAAATCACGTGCTTTTTGATATTCTACATCAATTTCTTTTGCCTTTTCAGCAAAAAATGATATTCCCTTTAATACATAAATTAATAGATCTTGTAAATTAGCTACATCTTCATTTTTGCCACAGACTCCTTTTACTGTACAACCTTCATTTTTGGCTGTTTCTTGACACTGATAACAAAACATGCTCATTTTTTTACCCCCTATTTGTAATTTCTTTTACAATTATATTATAGGGTAAAGTTGAGCACATTACTATGATATTTATCACAATAATAGAGGAAATTATAGATTTTTTAAATATTTTAGAGTTTTTTTAGTAATTATATCAATATTATCATTTTTTATCTTAAGGGCATAATTTTTTTGTTTCTTTTGCTTGTGCTTATACATTGGGTCATAATAATCTTTTAATAAAATTTCTATTGCTTTTTTCAAATTCCCCTTTTTTAACAGATTAACTAAATTTTTATATTTTTTCTTAGTTGTATTTTTTAATAAATATTTTTTAATAGAATTTAAAGAGTCAAGGGTATTTTCTATAAATTTCTCTTTATTTTTTTTATAACTTGTAGTATATTCATTATAAATTCTTTTAACTCTTCTTTCAGGTGAACTTTCAATTAAGATATGAATTCCATTTTCCATTTTTCTAACAAAAAAATCAGGTAAATTGGACATTCCAATTCTTCTATTTTCAGCTTCAACCGCTATAAAATTACTATTTTTAATTTTTTCTAACTTTTCCCAAAGCAAAGAATCAAACATTTTTTGATTTCTTGCCTTGTTTAATCCAATACCACCAAATACTGAACCTCTGTGATTAGCTAAACCTTCTATATCAATAATATTTATTCCTCTTTCTTTTAATTTATATAATAACTCTGTTTTACCAACACCAGTATTTCCGTGAATAACAATAAATTTGCTATTTATATTATAACTTTTTAATTGATTTAAAATAAAATGTCTATAAGCTTTGTAACCACCTTTAAGTTGAAAAGTTTTTAAACCTGCTAATTCAGCAAAGGTAATTAAACTTTCACTCCTTAAACCGCCGCGAGAACAAAAAATTATTACATAATTATAATTTGCTCTAAGTTCTCTAATTTTAGATATCAATTGAGGTAGTTTAGGAGAAACTAGTTCTACCCCTTTCATTTTAGCTTTAGCTGGACTTTCTTTTGTATAGATTGTACCAACAATTTTTCTTTCTTTATTATTTAGTAATGGTAAATTAATAGAATTGGGAATAGTAGATTCCTTATATTCAGCTGGGCTTCTGGCATCAACAAAAACTACAGATTTTTTCTTTAAAGCTTCTTTATATGTTATTTTTTCCATAATAATAACTCCTTTTTTTATTCCAACTCCATTATATGATATAATTATATAGGAAGCAATTTAATTTATAGTAAAGGAGGATTAGGTAATATGAATTTCAAAAATAGAAAAATATTAATAACTTTATTCTTAGTTTTAGTTATAATCACAATATTTAATAAAAATATATTAGCAAATGAAAATAATTTAATGGGAGAATGGGAAGGAGAGATAATTACTTCTGATACTAAATTAGATATTGTAATTAATTTTATGAAGATATCTAATGAATTGAGTGCTACAATTGATATTCCTGAGCAATCAATTTATATTTATCAACTTCAAAATTTAAAAATTGATGAAAATAATATATCCTTTGAAGTACCAGCAGAGAAAACTGGTAAATTTGATGGTGAAATAAAAGATGGTGAGATAGTTGGTGATTACATACAGGGAGATTTAAAAGGAAACTTTCGTTTAGTAAAAGAAGGTAATAGTGTATCAATTAGCAGTGTTGATAATGATGAAGAAAAAAATGATGAAGATAAGGAAGAAAAAAAAGAAAATGATACGCAAAAAGAAAGTGAATCAAATAATGATAATGAAGAAATAATTGTTGATAATAAAGATGATATTTCAAAAACATTAATTTATTTTTCTGATTTTAGTTATATTGATAATCAAAGCAAAGAATTATATAATAGAACTAAAGAATATTATAATAGTTTAGGAATAAGTGTGTTAAGATATAGTTATGATTTTAATTTTGGAAGAAATATGGAAGAGGATTTTACTTTTAAAAATATTATAAATGATGCAGAGGAGTATATAACTAATTTAGAAAGTGACGAACTAATACTTTTTGGAGAAGGACAGGGAGCTTTGATAAGTTTATTACTGGCTAATAATAGTAACTTAAATATAAATTCTCTTGTTTTATTTAACCCTCCTCTAGAAAAATCTTCAAATATTATGCTAGAAAATTTATCTTCGATGAGAAATGATTTATATATTGAGATGAGAAAAATAGTTGATAAATTAGAAAAAGGTGAAAAAGTTAAGGATGTAAATAAAGGATTACAGTCATTATTTTCTCCTCAGGTTCAACCTTTTTTAATATCCTGGTTTAGCTATGAACCTCAAAATTTAATAAAAAATTCAAATACAAAAATGTTGATAATAGAAAATGGTGACAGAGAATTAAAAGAAGATATTATTAATAATAGTAATATTAAATATTTAAATATGGAAAATTT
>JBNJDL010000210.1:0-4196 GCA_051744825.1 Bacillota bacterium
ATAAAAATGTTTATATATAGTTTTAAATTAAATGGTGAAAAATTATTAATTGAAACAAATAAAGCAAATTTACAAGGAAAAGAAATTATAAAAGAAGCAGTAAATAAAAATATTATTAATGAATTTGATATTGAAAATTGTGAAAAACCAAGATATGAGCCACTTGAAGATTTAAAATCAAAAGAAATTTATGAAATGAAATAAATGAATAGGGGTAAAAAATGGATCTAGATATTATAAGCAAAATATTTGAAAGTATAAAAGAATATTTTTCTAATATGGTTGATTCCATATTAGAATGGTTTCTAATTGGTATTTTCAAATTATTTTATGCAGTAGCAGAAACTGTTGTTTCTTTTGTATTAGATTTTGCGTCAAATATAGAAAGATTAACTCAGATATTAGTTTCATTATTAAACTTACAATTAGTTCAAGATATATTTGATGTATTTATGTGGACTTCTTTTTCACTTATATTATTAGCAATAATATATGATTTAAGTCAAAATTATAATACACAAACAGGACGTTCTGCTCAAAGATCAGCACAAACTAGATTAATACCATACTTTACTGGATTAGTCTTACCATTTATCATAGAAAAAATCATTCGCATGATAATAACTTTTGTAATTAAGTTACTAAGATCAACTATAGTTGTATATGAGGATTTTGATATTGGTTCTTTTAGTGCAGATGATTTTTTAAATATGTCAGGGGTAAGTACAGATAGTGATATATTAGATAAGTTAGTTGCTAGCCAAACAGTTGTATTAAAAGATTTAGTCTATATGTTTATAGTTTTAGTAATAATTATTATTGTGATAATAACAGTATTTATATTATATCTTCAATTTTTCTCTAGGGCAGGGAAAATATTAGTATTAACTAGTTTTTCATTCTTTGCAATAATAGGTATACCACTTAATAATGGAGAAATATTAAAAGAAACATTGATGACAATAATAGGGCATTTAATATCATCAGTTTTTCAGTATATTATGCTTATTATATTTGTCTATGTTATGATATCCCCTGATAAAGTATTAGCAATGGATGGGACTATGCAATTTACAAAAATGATGATTTTTAGATTATTATTAGGTTTAGGAATTATACAAACAGCTATTAATACACCTGAAATAATTCAATCTAAATTAGAAAATGCAACTCATGGAAATAAAATATCACAAGGAGCAAGTCAAGTTGGAAATTATATAAAATCAAAAGTTAGTAGTTGATAATTATGAGCATTGTTAAAAAAGTTTTAGATTTAATTTTTGTAATGTTTGATTCAATTCTAGAATTTTTTGCTTATATATTTAATATTATTATTGTTACTATAGGCGAAGTTCTAGGAGAGCTATCAAATGTTATTATAAAAAATATGTTTCCATCAACAGAATTATTTGAAAATGTTTTAAATTCATTTTTAAAAATGGAAATAATAATAGAAATGTTAAATGTATTTCAATGGACTGCTTTTTCACTAGTGTTATTAAAAATACTCTATGATCTAAATAATAATTTTAATTTTAGATTAGGTTCAGGAAGAAATAATAGTGCTTTTAATAAATTACCTCTATATATTATGACAATGCTTATAATATTTAATCTTCCTGAATTATTTAGTATGTTGGTTACATTTCATATTAAATTATTATCATCATTAGAAGTAATTGCTAGTGATTATCCAATGTTTCAAAATAGTGTAGATTTCACTAAATTAGGGAATATGGGTATGTCAATGGATAAAAATCTATTTGAAAATATTAGCAATTTGATAGGTCAAATTATGATAATAACAGGTGTTGTTTTCATATTATTTGAATTAGTTTTAAGATCAGGAAGATTAATAATAATGTTAATGTTTGGAGAATTTATAGCAATAGATTTAACATCAGGTAAAAATCCAACATTTTCAAAACTTATAGCACAAGTTATAAGTGATTTAATGTCAATGGTAATGCACTATATGGTTTTAATGGTTATTATATATATTGCTTTTACAGATAAAATACCAATAGATATAGAATCAACAAATAAATTTATACAAAAAAATACGAAAATTAATGTTTATAGATTAATGATGATTATAGGAACAATTATTGCTCTATTATCAACAAGACAAATAATCGAAAATATAATGTCAAAAGTTGCAAAAGGTTCATCAGAATCAGGATTAGATATGAGTGAAAAAGAAATGCAACAATTATTATCTAAAAATAAACAACAAGGGAGTAATAAAGATGGAAAAATATGAAGCAGTTAGATATGTAATGACAATATATGATTGGGCAATAGGTATATATTTGATAGTAGCAATATTAATGATTTT
Organism: Bacillota bacterium; assembly: GCA_051744825.1. Lineage (GTDB taxonomy): Bacteria > Bacillota > Halanaerobiia > Halanaerobiales > DATFIM01 > DATFIM01. Next base: position 2,339 of record JBNJDL010000210.1, read on the forward strand.
ACATATGACAACAAATGATTTAACAAAAAGATACGATAATATGGAAGAAAGAGGTTTTTCTATATCTTATAGAAATTTAATTAGAGCATTTATAATAATGTTAATGGTTAGACAAATGGGTGTGTTTATAGCAAATATATTTATGTAATAAAGAAAGGAATTTAATGAATAAAATAAAAGGTCATAAAAAAACTGACAAAGCTATAATATTAGATCAACAATTGATAGATGATAGACCTAAAATCATTTTAGATGTACCAATTATTAACTCAAAAGTAAGTTTTTTAAAATTTCCTTTTGTGATTGGTTCAGCTATTATATTGTTACTAATATTAATGTTTCAATTACTAAATATGTTAAATTTTATAACTATTTTATCATCTTTATTTATAGGTTCAGTAATTATAATAATATTTGGCTCAACTGGTTCAGGTAAAAGATCATTTATGAAAAATATAATTATTAAAAGACGATATAAGAAAAATAAGAAGAATTATGTTTTTAAATATAAAAAAGGAAGGAAATAATGGGTATAAAAAATACAACAAAAAATAATAAATTAATTGAAATATTATCTCCTAGATATGTAGATTTTAAAAAAGATTCAAGTTATGGAATAGTTGGTGAAAGATTTGTAAGAGTTTTAACTGTTACAAAATTTCCACTTGAAATGGATATGGGTTGGATATCCAAATTAACAAAAATAAAAAATGTAAGTGTATCATATCATGCTAAGAAAAAAGAAAAAATGGAAGTAAGTAAAACATTAAAAGAATCTTATAAAAATTTAAAAAGACAAAGATATGAAGCTACTGATTTGGAAAAGGGCGAAGAAGAAATTAAAGGGTCTTTAGCTAAAAAAACAAATACTCAAATGTATCAAGAAAACCATTCTATTTTTTATACTTCACTATTATTAATAGCAGAAGGAAATACATTAGAAGAATTAGAAAATACTACAGATTCATTAAGAAGTGAAGCTAAATCATTAGGTTTGGATATAGTAACTCTAATGAGTGAACAATTACAAGGTTATAAAATGGCTAGTCCACTTTGTAAATATGATAAAGATATAGGAGAATATATTGAACACATGATGTTGACTCCTTCTTTAGCTAGTACTATAATGCAAAATAGTGTATCTTTAAAAGATGATAACGGATTTATTTTAGGAAAAGATTCAGAAAACAAAATAATTATTATGTCAATATTTAATCTAGATAAAGAATCAGGAAGAAATAATCATAACTGTTTCTTTGTAGGTTCATCAGGATCAGGTAAGACAGCAACACTTAAAAAATTTATTTTAAGTGAGTTTGGTGACGGAGCAGATGTTATTGTTATTGATCCTGACCGTGAATTTAAAAAAATGGCACATAATTTATCAGGAGAATGGGTAGATATGGGCTCAGGCGAAAGTGTTATTAATCCTCTACAAATAAGAAATATTGATGAAGATGAAGATGATAAAAAAATTAAATTATCCCCTTATGCACAACATATTAGACTTTTAAGAATGTATTTTGAAACTTTATATAAAGATTTTACAAAAACAGATTTAAAGAGATTAGAAGAAATTATTGAATCTACATATGCAAGATTTAATATTACAGATAAAACAGATATAAGTAGTGTTGATAATTTTCCTATTATGAAAGATTTATATGAAGATATTTTAAAAATACAAAAAAATATGAAAACTAAAGATAGAGAAAAATATACTGAAAAAGATTTAGATAGAATTGAAAAAATAAGATTAAATGTAAGACCATTGGCTATTGGGGCAGATAAGTACTTATTTAATGGTAAAACAAATATCTCTTTAGATAATCCATTTATTGTATTTGATATTAATGAT
>JBNJDL010000211.1:0-4193 GCA_051744825.1 Bacillota bacterium
TAATTATCCTGTTTATCTTTTAATTCTAAAGCTTCTTCTCTTATTTGCTGTGCTTTTTGATAATCTTTATGTTCTAAGACTTTATAATCTAAAGTGTGTTCTCTTAAAAGAGGAGTAACTCTAACTGGATGTCCTGCTCTAAGAACATTTAAACCTGAATCAGCCAATCTTTCTACAAGATTATCTACAGCTGTATTTGAATCAGCAGTAGCCAAAACAGTCTTTTTTCTTTTAACTGCTTGATTAATTATTTCTATTGCAGTCATCGTTTTACCTGTACCAGGGGGGCCTTGTATTAAATAGAAATCTTTTGCCTTAAGAGAATTTTTAACTGCGTTTTTTTGAGATTGATTTAAGTCATTATTTACCCAATCACACTCAATTTCATTTTCATCTTTCCATTCTAAATCTTTATCACCTAAAAGCTTATCTCGAATTTTTTCTAATCTACCTTCTGCGCCTTTTAATTTATCCAACGAATCTAGCATACGTTGAAAAGTAATATCATTTACATACAAATCCATCCTTAAATTTTTATCAAAGATAAAAGATGGTGGATTTTCATCAAAAACAACTGTTATTGAGTAATTAGTTTTTTCAGCTACTGTTCCAGTCGGATTATCATCAGATAAAGGCCATTTTTTACTTAACATAACAAGGTCACCTATACTAATTTCTGTATCAGGTAATTTTTCACCTTGTCTTTGCCTCATAAATTTAACTATTGCCTTATTTCCAAAAGCTTTACCTTGCCCTCTTCCTCTTAAGTGCAATATAGCTCTACCTTTTTTTTCTCTTTCTCTAGGGCTTAAACGTTTAATTTCTAACTCATGCCTTTCCATTTCTTCTGTTCTTTCTAATTCAACTAAACGCCTATATTTTTCTATATATTCTCTTAATCCTTCATCTAACAAATCTTCAGGGTTTTTCGGATAAACTTTAACAGAAACTCCTCCAATTTGGTTTTCATCCATAGCATTTATTACTTTTTTTGCCACATCATCGTCTAACTGAACTTCAGCTTTATATTTTTTTATATCTATCTTACCAATATTATCACTACTAATCCCAGCTTCATTAATAAATGCTCCAACAATGTCTCCAGGTCCAATACTATCATCTATATCTGAAATGATAATTTCTATCATCTTATTAACAACCTCCTTACAATAAACTTAATCAGTAGAGTTATTTTCAATATCTTTATACACTCTACTCCCTACTGCATTCTTTTGATACATATATTTTCCGTCATAAGGTGTATCTGCTCTATTATCCATTCTAGCAAAAACTAATTGACAAATTCTTCTACCCGCTATTAATTTAATTGGTAGCCTATTTGCATTATATAACTCTAAAGTTATTTGACCTGCAAATCCAGGGTCTACCCAACCAGCATTTTGAATAAAAAGTCCCATTCTCCCAATTGAACTTCTACCCTCAACAAAAGCTGTTAAATCATCTGGTAATTCTATATGTTCTCGAGTTGTGGCTAACAAAAAAGAATGAGGCGGAATAACAATTTCATCTTTTTCTAAACTAATATATTCTAATTTATCATTTAAAGTCATAATTTCAGTTAAATTTTCATTGATTTTTAAAAAACTATTACCTAAACGAAGGTCAACTGAAGCAGGTTGTAGTTGAATTTCATCGAATGGTTCTATAACTAATTCCTCTTTTTCTCTTAACTCTCTTATGCTTTTGTCTGATAAAATCATATTTTTTCTCCTTTTCAATAATTTATTATTTATTTCATAATTATCTTTTATTTGCTAACTTTATTATAACATTAGCTAAATAATTAATAATATCTTCGGCAACTATACTATATTCACTTAGATATTCTTTAGCAATTTCAGCTGACTTACCATGAAGATATGGTGCCAAAACTGCTGCTTTTTTAGGAGTTAAACCTTGGGCAATAAGTGAAGCAATAATTCCAGTTAATACATCGCCACTTCCCGCAGTTGCTAAGCCACTATTTCCAGTGGTATTAAAATAAAGCTCTCCATTTTCTAATGCAATTAAAGTTGTTGCTCCTTTTAAAATTAAATTAACTTCATATTTTAAAGCAAATTCTCTACTAATTTTAACTTTATTTTTCTTAATATCACTAATACTTTTATTCAACAATCTCGCCATTTCACCTAGATGTGGAGTTAATACTAAAGGAGCTCTCCTATTTTTAAGCATATTTAAATCATCTAATTTAGCTAAGCAATTTATACCATCTGCATCAAGGACCAGGGTTTTATTGATATTTTTCACTATCTTTTTTGTAACTAAAATTAAATCTTTACTTTGACCTAAACCAGGGCCATAAGCTATAACATCTGCCTTTTTGGACAGTTCTTCTATTTTTTTATAAGAATTTAGATCTAAAAATCCATCATTTTCACTCAAATATTCAGTAATTATTTCATCTTGAAAATTAATTGTAGATAATGATTTAGGTACAGCCAACTTAATCAGACCTGCACCACTTTTTAAAACTGCCCTGGCAGATAAAGATGGGGCACCACTCATAGTTTTGGAGCCTCCAACTACTAACACCTTTCCAAAAGAGCCTTTATGTCCATCTTCTTTTCTTTTAGGCAGTATATTTGAAGCTTCTTTTTCATTAACTAAAAAGTTATTATAATCAATTTTTTCAAGACTACTTTTTAACATTCCTAAATCAACTATATCTATTTGACCACAATATTTACGACCAGGATAAAGTAATAAACCTGTTTTATAAAAAGCCATAGTTACAGTTAAATCTGCTTTTACTGCCTTAGCATGTATTTCTCCATTTAAACCATCTACTCCTGAAGGAATATCTATTGCTAAAACTTTTGCCTTATTATTCTTACTTTTATTAATAAAATCAATTAATTTTGCATAAATACCTCTAACCTTACCTTTTATTCCTGTTCCCAAAAGCGCATCTATGATTAAATCTGAATTATTAATTATATTTATGATTTCATTTTCATCTAAATTATTCACTTTTTCAATTTGAATATTTCTTAATTTAGCTATTTGATAATTTCTTGAACTTACTTCACTTAATTCATCTTTAATGGACGTAAATAAGACCTTTACATTAAACCCCCACATATCAAGATAGCGAGCTGCTGTAAAACCATCACCGCCATTATTACCTTTTCCGCATAATATTGTAATCTGAGAAGAATTGTTCTTTAATACTTTTGCTGCCTTATCAGCAACTCCTCTCCCTGCCATCTCCATTAATAATACTTCCGGATAAGCATCTTCAATACTAATTCTATCCATTTTTCTCATTTCTTCAGGAGTTAAAACAATCATTTTTTTCCTCCTTCAGCTATAACTTGGGCAATAGCATATTCTTTTTCATGAGATATACTTAAAAAAATCTTCTCAATTTCTAATTCTTTCCTTAGCTCTCTTGCCTTTCCCCTTAACTCAATTTCTGGTTTTCCATTTTTATCATTAATTACAATAATATCTCTCCAGTTTATTTTACCAATGCCAGTTCCAAACATTTTTGCAACAGCCTCTTTAGCTGCAAAGCGAGCAGCTAAATGAACTGCCACATTATTCTTGTTTTGACAATAATCAATTTCTCTTTCACTAAAAACTTTATTTAGAAATTTTTTACCCCATCTCTCTATAAGATTTTGAACTCTTTTAATATTTACAATATCAACACCAGTTCCATAAATCATTTTTTACTCCTTATCATTTGATTTTTTCCTAACATTTATTATAAAATATATATTTCTTAAATGCAAAATTCTCTATCAGTTTTTAAGTTTTAAGAATAATAAAGGTAATATCATCATCTCCCTGAAGTGTATCATTGTTAAATTCTTTAAAATCACTTAATATTTTATTTTTTATTTCTTCTACTTCCAGGTTGCTATTATTATAAAATACTTCTTTAAGTCTTTTACCATAGATATTATTATCTTGTTTTTGCTCAGCTATTCCATCTGTATAAAAAAGCATTTTAGTTTCTTTTTCTAATTTCAATGAGTCTAGTTCAAAAGTAAATTCTTCTTCAGGAATAGCAGAAGAAATAGGTAGACCACTATGATCTAATTGTAATTTTTCTCCATTTTCTTTTATTGCCAATGGTAAAAATTGCATTCCATTTGAAATATATTGCATCTCCAAATTTTCTAAATTTATCATTGATATGAATAGTGAAATAAAATAATCAC
>JBNJDL010000212.1:0-4182 GCA_051744825.1 Bacillota bacterium
TGGAGATTTTCATATTCATGATTTAGGAAATCTAAGTGTTTATTGCTGTGGGTGGGATTTGCAGGATTTACTTTTAAAAGGTTTTAGAGGTGTTAAAAGCAAGGTTGAGAGTAAACCGCCAAAACACTTCAAAGCTGCCTTAGGTCAGATAGTTAACTTTTTTTATACTCTCCAGGGAGAGGCTTCAGGTGCTCAGGCCTTTTCTAACTTTGATACATATTTAGCTCCATTTATTAGATATGATGACCTTTCTTACAAAGAGGTTAAACAAGCTATTCAAGAATTTATGTTTAATATTAATGTTCCTACCAGGGTTGGATTTCAGTGTTTGTCAGAAGATACTGAAATATTAACTCCAAGTGGTTGGAAAAAATATCATGAACTAGATCAGGGGGATATTATAAAAACATTTAATGTGGAAAAAGGTTTTATTGAAAATAAAGAGATTAAGAAAATTTTTCGTCGCAAATATAAAGGAAAAATGTTTAATATAAAAAATAGAATACAAGATCAACTAATTTCTCCTGGACATAGAATGGTTAGAAGAATTTTCTCTTCTCAAAACTACAAATTAGAAGAGGTTGAAGATGTTAATAAATTTAAATCCCCTCAAATTATACCAATTGCTGCAGACAATAATATAAAAGAAATTGATTTAAATGATGAAGAAATTAAATTAATAGCTTGGATTATTTCTGAAGGGAGCTTAGAGTCTAAAGGTAATTGGAAACGGATAACTATTTATCAATCTAAAAATAAAAATAAAGAAAAGTATAACGAAATTATTAGTTTATTAAAACTATTAAATTTTGAATTTAATACACAAGAAGGAGCTAAAAGTTTAGGAGATACAGTAACTCAGATAAGATTTAATGCAGAAACTTCTCGTAGTTTACTTGGATTTTTTGATAATGATAAAGATATAAAAAGTATTCCCAAACAATTATTAGAAATGAGCCAAAGACAAAGTAGATTATTTTTAGAAACATATATTAAAGGAGATGGTCATGAAGGGTGTAAAATTACAGTATCAAGTAAAAATATTTTACATCAATTACAACAAATTATTGTTAATTCAGGTTATGGATTTACAGTAAGTGAAAGACAGTCTTCAGGGGTAGGAAAAAAATTATTATATATAATTAGAGTAATTCGCCATCAAGATACTTATATTTCTAATATAAAAGAAGTGGATTATAAAGGTGTGATTTGGTCTGTAAATTCAGAAAATGAAACAGTTATTGCTAAAAGGAATGGAAAAGTATTTATTACTGGAAATACCCCTTTTACAAATATAACCATGGATTTAGAAGTGCCTAAATTTATGAAAGATGACCCTGTTATTATTGGTGGTGAATTTAAAGGAGAAAGCTATAAAGAGTTTCAAGAAGAAATGGATCTATTAAATAGAGCTTTTGCAGAAGTTATGATATCTGGTGATGCAAAAGGAAGAATGTTTTCATTTCCAATTCCAACTTATAATATTACTGAAGATTTTGAATGGGATAATCCTGTTCTTGATCCTGTCTGGGAAATGACAGCCAAATATGGAATCCCATATTTTTGTTTAAATGAAAACACTAATGTTATTACTAATAATGGAATTAAACAATTGAAAAATATTGATATAAATAAAGATAAAATATTAGGTGATGATGGAAACTTTTGTAATATAAAGAAAATATTCAATAGCAATCATAAAGAATATATAAAAATAACTACAGAAAAAGATCAAATAATTGAATGTTCTTTAAATCATAGATTCCCGATCCGAAATGGTCTTAAAAAAGCCATAAATTTATCTATGAGTGATGAATTACGTGAGTATAATAAAGAAATTATTTTTGAAAATGGATTTAGATTAAACTATAAAAATTATAAATATTTTAATGTATATAATAAATTTGACGAAAAAATATTTTTTGAAAGTATAAATAATGAAAATATTGATGAGTTTTATTATTTAAAAGTTTGTGATAGAGAGATAAAGACAGCAGATGAGTTTAATTATATATCTAGTAGATTTCAAACAACATTAAAAGATATTAAAATTCCTGAAAAATTGGATGAGGATATCTTTGAAATAATTGGTCAATTATTAGGTGATGGATATTTACCTAAAACAAAGAATACTATACGTTTAACTAGTAATGATCATGAAATTATTGATTTTTTCACAAAAACAATAGAAGAAAAATTTGAATTAAATACTTATATTACTAAAGCTGGGGTTAGTAAAACATGTTTAGATGTAAATGTTAATTCAAAGATGTTAAAAGAATATTTAAAACATGTGGGTTTAAAGTTTGGAAGAGGAAACGAAAAAGAAATTCCTCAGATTATTTATGAAAGAAATGATAAAGAAATTGGAGCATTATTACGTGGATTATTTGATACTGATGGATCTATATCATTAAATAATTCAAACAATCCTATTATTACTCTTACACTTAAAAATAGGAAATTATTACAACAGGTGTTAGAACTACTGATGTTTCTAGGAATTGCAGCATATTATAAGTCTTCTAGAAAAAAATATGGAGAAATTAGAATACACGGAGAAAAAAATATTAAATTATTTAAAGATAAAATAGGATTTTCTATAAAAAGAAAATCTGAGAGGCTAATTATAAAAAATAGTAATAAACCTAATCTTGGAGATAAAATTGTCACCAAAAAACAATCTTTAAAGAAATTTGGAAATGACCATAGACAGAGAAAGAAAAAAGATGTTTTTAGAATAAAAAGGAATGCTGAAGGTATATATTTATTTGTTGATAAGATTATAGAGCAAAATAATTATATAAAAATCAAAAGTTTAAAAAGAATAAAAAACAAGCTTAAAACAGTGGACATAAAAGTTGACAGTGAAAATCATTTATTCACATTGGAGAATAATATTATTGTTCATAATTCGAATTTTGTTAATTCAGACATGAACCCTGAAGATGCTCGTTCGATGTGTCTTCATCCTGAGGAAAAGATTTTAATTAAAGAAAACAATAAAATATCTAAGTATACAATGAAAGAATTATTTAAGAAGTATAAAGATAAAAAAATTGATGATGAATGGTATCATGTTTCAAGTAAAATAAAAGCCCTTTCGTTAAATCCTGAAACAGGTAAAGTAGAATGGGTAGATATTAGCAAATTATTAGAAATAAAAGATAACAGGCTTATTACTATAACTGCCAAAGATGGAAAAACTATGAAGGTGTCAGCAGATCATTTGGTGGCTGTTTATAGTGAAAAAGGTATTACTACTAAAAAAGCTTCTCAAGTCAATAAAGATGATTTTCTTCTTGTTTTACAAGATGCATCAGATGTATTAAATAATGAAAATATTGAAGTTACTAACGATTTAGCCTGGTTTATGGGTCTATTTATGGCTGATGGTAACTATCTTTATGATTCAAGATATGATAGAAAAGTTTTTAGAGGAGTTCAAATAACATTTAATAAGCAAGATAAAGAACTTATTAATAAAACAAAAGATTTTATTAAAAAACATCTTAATTATGATATGAAGTTTATTTTGGATCCGAGGTATGATAATTCATTACGAGGTTATATTTATAATTCTAATTTTGCTAAAAATCTAAGTCATAACTTTAATTTGAAAAAATATCATGAATTGCCAGAATGGATTTGGTCTGCAAGTTCAGATAAAATATCATCATTTATTAAAGGTTTTTTTGATGGTGATGGTTATGAATTAGGAAAAGAAATTCATATTAATGATCAAGCATTAGCAATTGAATTAAATTTTCTTTTTCAGTTGGTTGGGATTAGTACAACTCTAAATTTTAAGGATAATTCACAGGTTATTAGAATCCAACATGTTCTTGGACGAGGTGCTAATAACAATAAAGTAATTAGAGATAAACTTCATAATTTAATACCTCAATATTTATTAGACCCTAAATTTGTGAAAGATAAAAATGGAAATAATTTATATCAATCATATGGATGTAAAATGGTTGGTTTATCTACAATTGATCGTTGGAAAATATCAAATAAAAAAATAGAATTTTTAAGAAATTCAGATTTTGCTGTAACTGAGGTAAAAAAAATAAAGAGAGAAAAATTGAATTATCAACAACTATTTTATGATATTGAATTAGAAAAAAATCATTATTTTGTTCATTCAGATGGTAATATAACTCATAATTGCTGTCGCTT
>JBNJDL010000213.1:0-4176 GCA_051744825.1 Bacillota bacterium
TTTGTTGTGACAGTGTTTATAGTATGGTACGCCTGAGAGGATTTGAACCTCTGACCTACGGATTAGAAGTCCTTATCAAGCATTTTTGAGAATTTAGCTTAATCACCAAGAAAGCCTGTATAACAAGTTTGAAAAGGGTTTGTAAATATTTTACTTTGTGGCAATTTAGTACACTTTTTCAGACTTTCGGCACTTCACGGCACCTGTTTCCCTCTCATTTCTACCTTAAATATAGTAACACAGTTTATTTATTATGTCAATATTATTCTGTAATTAATTCGGGTTTGTTTAAATTTAATCTTAATTGATTATCAATGTTTGCTATGTTTAAAATAATTTTAGGAAGTTGAATAACATCATTTCCTCCTAATTGGGTTAAAGCTAATTCAAAAGTTTTCTGATCTCTAGGAACTGAAAACTCATATTTCCAACCAAATGAATCCCCGGTAATGTTAGAAGTATTATACATCATATCAACAACAACTAAAAAGTTAATTTCTTTTTCATTAAATCCTAGATAATATACATCTGTCATAGAAATATAAATATCCTTTTTAGACTTATGAAAATATTCTCCATGCGAATCAATAAACTTACTTCCAATAGCTGCTTGTTTTGCTACCTCCACTTGATAACCATTTTCTTTAATTGTATAACTATCTGCAAAAGCAAAACTTGAAAACAAAATTATAAATAAAATCATAAAAGTAATAACTTTCTTCATTATAATTCCCCCTTGCAATCTAATTATACATAGAAATAAATTATCCTTCATATATAGCAAAAACCACCCTCGATATAAGGACTTAACACAATCGGGCATATAGTTATATACCTTCTCGTTCCTTATACAAAGGGTGGTTATGGGGGTAAACGTTTATATAATTTGCTCAAAAACCATAAAGCAAATTTTGTTGTCATTGCAGATTCCCCGCAATTAAAATTATAATTGTTGCAAGAGCTGCCCCTTTTAGTTCGTCACCAAATTGAGTTAAGTCAATAGAGTTATCTTTTTCAGCATAAGCTTTTTCTATTTCCTCTTTGGCTTTTTCTAATTGCTTTTCTTTTCTTTTAACTGTAGCTTCCAATTCTGAAATATAGTTTGCTACAGAAATATATTGATCCTCAGTTAATTTTAATATTTTAACACCGTTTTTTTCTTCTACTTCAATATTTTCATATTCATTATTCTGTGCTATCGTTATCGGAGACAATATCATCAAGCTTATTAAGAGCAGAATCAGAATCATGCTCAGTCGCTTCAATATCTTCACCTGCCTTATTTATATTTTCTTTAGCATCTTTTAATTTTTCTTTATTAGATTTTTTTAGACCTAAGAATATTAATAAAGAAGTTATTCCTGCTTCTATACCTCTACCAAAATAAAAACCAACAGCCATAATGATAATTAACACAACAGCATATAAAATATACTTAATATATTTTGGATTCAATTTATCACTTCCTAATTCTTATGTTTTTTTGAATAAGCATTTGAGAAGTTATAAGTCAATACATCACCGGCTGCAATAATCAACCAGGTTTCGGGTGATAGTTCTGCCTTAAAAACCATAATGCTTGATATAATCATTATAAACACAGCCAACACAAACTTCCTGGATACAAAACTTAACAATCTGCCAAAAAATTCATTTTTCTGTTCTTTATTAAACATAATCTTCACCTGTCCTCATCATTCTAGCCAACCTATCAGCTCTATTTCCAACCTGTTCAGCCCAAAGACTATCTAGCATTTCATCAGCTGTTTTATCATAATTCTTTTCTTTTAATGCTTGAATCATTTTTTTAAAAGATAATAGGCCATTAACGCCCAAATTAAAAGCCATATCAATGATTACTTTCTGTCTAATTTTATCTAGAGTAGTAAACCAATAATGCTTTTTTAAATCTTTAACAACTTCCTTTATATCGTTTTCTAGAAGGTGCGCAGCTTCTTCCCTGCTTATACCCTTAGCATCTAGATTTCTACCATAACCAATAGTGAGATAACCTTCTGTATCCTTATATGGATCACTTCTAAAACCTTCATGTAACTCTAATTGCTCTACAATGCTTTTCAACCTATCACCACCTAAAATAACTGTAATATTCTTTCAATAACAAGAACGGTTGCTAGTATCCAACCTATCCACTCCCGCCAATTTGTGTTGCTTTCTTTTTTAGCTTTCTTTTTAGTTTCCATTTTATCTACTCTCTGAATTACATTTCCTAGATCTTCTCTTAATCCATTATATTTTCCTATTATTTTAATCGTTTCTGCTAGTTTTCTTTCTAATCTTTCAAACATAGAATGTAATGACTGTTGGTCCTCGTGTAATTCCTTATTTGAATACCATTCTTTTTGATTAACCTGCATTTTAATTTTTTCTATATCTTCACTATATGGACAATCTTCTTTTGTGTGTTCCGACATCTAATCAACTCCTGTTTCTTTCTTAATCTAAACGCTACCCGTAGCATTTAGAGGCTTAATAATCAAATATATTTAATTTATTTTTATAAAGTTGTAAAATTAGGTGATAACCAATTAATATTTTCTTCTGTAATATCGTTCTCTAAATCATCTTCAATTATAATATAATTCTCATCATTATTTACTTCTTTTATAATAGTTATTAAATTTCCTGTACTTCCTGCATTAATTATTTCTACTGCTGATAAAGGTAAAAATTGTCTTGGATCTCCAGATATAACATTCAGTTGATTTTCCCCTTGATTTCCACTAACTGTTATTGATATTGAGTTATCCGAATAATATTCTCCAAATCCCTTAATCATTATATGAGTGTTTTCTAATGTGTCAGGATTTTTTATTTTATCGCCATATTTGAAAATCCCTACAGGAGGAATTCCGTCATACACACTTCTTATAGTAGAATAAATAGAATTATTAAATCTTCCTTTATTATTTTTTACCACAATATTAGCTTCATTTAAGCCCATTATTAAATTATCTATTTCATAACCTTTTTCATAATCAAAATAATTATCTGTAATTTCGGCACTCAAACTTAAAGTTCTTAATCTAATTCCGTATGTTATGCTACCATTACTAATTATATTATTTATTATATTGTTTTGAATAAAAGCATTATAAACTTCTTGTGATAAACAAATACCTGTTCTATAACAGCTTTCAATAAAATTATCTTTTATTTTAATATTTTTTGTTTTCGCAATGGTGATAGCACCAATAGTAGTTTCATTAAGACTACCAAAACCTTTTATGCTATTATTAATTATATTTACATTATTTAGACGATTTCCTCCTTGTATTGTTATGCCACCATAATCCAAATTTTCACCTGTATCAATAATTTTATTATTAATTATATTGTAATTTCCATGTTCAAGTTGTTCGCCAGTTCCAGCCGAACACATAATTCCAGTTTTACAATTTTCTATATAATTATTAGTAAACCAAAGATTTTCTGAACCGTGAGTTTCTAATCCTTCCCAATTAGGATTATTTAAAAATGCTGAATTATTAACCTTAATATTTTTTACCCCATAATTAATAGGGTATGAATCTTCTGCACCTGTTGCTAATAAATAAGTATTATTTTCATTAATATCTGTTACTGTATCAAATACACTATTATTAACATAAATATTTTCATTATCTTGCAAAAACATTAAATGTGCATAAGAACATTTATAAGTTTTTAGTTTTTCAATGCTTATATTTTCACAATGCTTAAAAGATATTCCATAAGTACCTGCTATTTCTTGAACTAAAATATTTTTAATTTTTATATTTTCAATATATTCAAATCTAAAACCATCTGATTTTGGTATATAAGAAGTTTGAGAATTTTTATTTTCTACAGTTATATTTTTTATATTAATATTATTTATTTTGTTTCCTTCTATACCAATAAATTCAAATATTCTCTTTCCATCTGGTAAATTATTATGGTCTTTAATAATAGTTTTATATTTATCTTCCCCAATTATATTTATATTTGAAAAATCAAATAATAAGGTATCTGACACTAAATATATTCCTGTGGGGAAGTGCATACTTATTTTATTGTTGTTATTTTTTATATAGTTAATTGTGTTTTGAATTGCTTGAGTATCATCAGTAACACCATCACCCACAGCACCAAAATCTTTAACACTCACATAATTTTCTTCTAATTTATCTTTTA
>JBNJDL010000214.1:0-4164 GCA_051744825.1 Bacillota bacterium
CCATCTCTCATTAAATTCTTTGCAATAGTAGGTGTTGAATAGCCATCTAAGTATTCTTTAAATATTCTTTTTACTATTTTAGCTTGTTTTTCATCTATTATTATATTGCCATCTTTATCGTTAGTATAACCTAAAAAATATTTAGTAGGTATCATTGGTTTCCCTCTTTGGTATCTTTTTTGAAGACTCCATTTCATATTAGTTGAAATACTTCTACTTTCTTCTTGACTTATAATAGATATTAAAGATAGAAAAACTTCGTTTTTACTATCTAAAGTATCTATATTTTCTTTTTCAAAATAAATTCCTATATCAAGTGCTTTTAATTTACGTACAATCATTAATGTATCAAGAACGTTTCTTGAAAATCTAGATATACTTTTAGCTAAGATGTAGTCTAATTTACCAGATTCTGCATCTTTTATCATCTGTTTGAAACCTTCTCTGTTTTTAATAGATGTACCAGTAATGCCTTCATCACTATAGATTTTTACAAGTTTCCAATTAGGATTTTTTCTAATAAATTCTTTAAAATAATTTATTTGTAAATCATAGCTCGATACTTGCTCTCCAAAAGTGGATACACGTACGTATGCACCAACTCTTTTTTTGCTACCATCGGATTTTTTCTCGTTTCTATGTGTTTTTTCTATTGCTGGCAAAATAGTTACTTTTGGTTTTAACTTTTTATTATTAGTCCCCATTATATATCTCCTTTATCTTTATAAGATGATATATCATCATTTATCCATGTGATTTTATACTTATTTGGAAAATCAATTTCTATTTTAATAACAAAGGCTCTTAAAAACTCATCACTTTTTAAATACTCTTTAGGCATATTATCTACTCTTTTTAATTTCTCGATAATTTTTTTAGCTTTTTCATGATAAACCACATCATTATCTAGCATTTCCCAATATTTTTCTTTTTTAACTATTAAGTTTTCTAATTTTTTCCTCTTTAAAGTGCTTTTTTCTAAATGCTTAGAATTATTTTGAATAATTGCTATATTTTCTTCAAGTAATAGCTTTTCTAAATCAATAAATATTTGTTTTTCTTCAAATTCTCTTCTTTTTAATACACTATTTAATTCTTTTTCAATATACATAATTTTATGTTTAGCTGAGATAAAGTTGTTTAGCTTGTATTTTTGAATAAATGCTTTTGAAACTGCCTCAAATATTTCGATTTCTTTTATACCAGTTGTTTTACAAAGTGCTTTATTTTTCAAATGATTACCACACCGCCAATAAACTTTGTCTCTGAGTTTGTATCTTTGAAAATTGCCACCGCATTTTTTACAAGTAATCCTTTTGCTAAAAGGATATGTCTTTCTTATAATATTTTTTCTATATTTTCTTCTTTTATTTAGTAACTCTTGAACTTTTTTAAAAATTTCTCTATCTATTATTGAAGCGTGATGATCTGTTATAAGATATCTATTTTTTTCTCCTCTATTAACTAATACTTTATGAGTTATAAAATCTTTTGTGAAAGTTTTTCTGCAAAGTGCATCACCTACGTATCTTTCATTTTTTAATATATTTCGAATTGTTAATGCTCCCCAATCAGTTCTACCATTTATTTTTTTATAACCTTTTGTAGTAAAATCAGCTGCTATTTCTGATGGTAATTTACCATCTATAAATTTAGTATATGCTTCTTTTATAATTTCAGCTTCTTTAAATATTATTATCCAATTTTTCTCATCATCTAATTTATATCCAAGTAATCTATTAAATATTGGTTCTCCACGTTGAAATCTTTTTTCAATGGACCATTTTATATTCATTGATATATTATTTGATTCTTCTTGACTTAAAATTGATAAAATTTGTATAAATATATCGTTCTTTAAATCTTTAGTATCAATATTTTCTTTTTCAAATATAACTCTTACATTATGCTCTTTTAAAATAGATAAGTAACTTAAAACATTTACTAAATTTCTTCCAAAACGACTTATAGATTTACATAAGATTAAATCAATTTCATCATCAACTGCTTTTCTTATCATACGTTCAAAGCCAGGTCTTCTTTTAACATTTGTTCCGCTTATTCCTCTATCAGAAAATATACCTATAAAATTATAATTAGGATTACTACGAATGTAGTTAGTATAATAGATTATTTGAGTATTAATAGAGCTTTCTCTTTCAATAGTACTTACCCGACAATATGCACAAACCTTTAATTTATTTTTGTTATAAATCGATTTTTCAGAGAATGATTGATTATTTTTTTCTTTTTTTATTATTGAGTTTTTCATTTTATACCTACTTTTTTTATTAAAAATTTATAAATACAAAACTGGTGAACTCATGATAATTCATTTTAACTTAAATAGCAAGTGTTATTTTTTAAAAGATTATTCATTTTTTTCCAAATAGTTTTTTTAAAATACCTGGTTTACTTTTTAATATCTTATCCATTTCATTTGGAGTAAACCCATTATTTTTCCACATTCTTAAATTGTTTGATAATTCTACTATCATTTGAAGTATCCTATCTAGTTCTTCTTTTTCAAAAGTTACTCCAATAGTATTAAAGTGAGTAATTATATTTTCAATTTTTAATCCTTCTCGACATTCCCATACAATATTTTGGCATAACATTTCTGCTTTTTCTTTTTCATTAGGATAAAAGTTTTTTAAGAAATAATTATAAAGTTGATAATATGCTTTTGGTTTTTCATAATAATTAATATCTGAATATTTGAGTAGTTCTTCTTTTTTAGGTACATAGTAAGGTTTATTTTTCTTATTTTTAATTCTTTTTCTAAACTCCTTCAATGTCATAATGCTTTCATTTAAAAAATGCTTTTTATAATAGTAAACATAATCTCTACTTAAATCTTCATCAAAATATTTTTCGAGATCAGCAACTGTTATTTGCTTATCATTTTGTTCATTATAAATTTCTATCACTTTTTTTACTGGAACTTGTCCATAAAGATTTGTTAGTGACTTAATATATTTTTTAATTAAATTCATTTTTTTACCTGGCCTTTCAATAAATTTCTTGTCAAAATATTCAGAAAACTATATAATTGTAAAAACAATTAAATTGGAGGCTAAATATATGAAACAACTATTTAAATTAATTAAAGGATGGAGCAAAATACTTTTACATTTCATTGAAACTTTACTTATGAGTAATACTTCTAAAAATTTAGAAATCATCGCTTTAAGAAGCCAACTGGCAATTTATCAAGAGCAGGTTAAAAATAAAAAGATGAAAAAGCCTAGGGCTAATACTACATTTCGTCAACTTTGGGTTATTTTATCTAAAGTTTATCCTAATTGGAAAGAAATACAAACATTAGTAACTCCTGCTACTGTTAAAAGATGGCATAAAACTGCTTTCAAAAATTTCTGGAGAAATAAGTCAGTTAATGTTGGTCGTCCACGACTATCGAAAAAATATATCGATTTAATTAAAAAAATTAGTAAAGAAAATCCTAATATGTCTGCAGAAAAAATTTCTGAGTTATTAATATCTCTTGGATATACTGATGCACCTTGTGGCAATACAATTAGAAAATATTTACCAAAGTTAAAAAATAAACCTACAAAGAAACAAACACAATCATGGAAGACTTTTCTTAAAAACCATAGTCAAGATATTTGGGCCATGGATTTTTTTGTTGTTCCTACTTTAAAGTTTAAGATCTTATATGTTTTTATAATTATTAATCATCACTCTAGAAAAATTGAACATTTTGGAGTAACTTCAAATCCCAATCTTAGATGGGTTAAGCAACAAATAAAAAACGCAACACCTTATGATCATAAACCTAAATATTTAATTCATGATAATGATAGTGTTTTTACTTGTGAAGCTTTTAAAAATTTTTTATCTAATTTAAATATTAAACCAAAACGAACTGCTTATCGTTCACCATGGCAAAATGGTATTGCTGAAAGAGTCAATGGTATTATAAGGCAAGATCTAACTAATCATATTATTCCTTTTAATGAAAGACATTTATCCAAACTTTTACAAGAATATATTAATGATTATTACAATACTCATCGTACACATCAAGGAATTGATTGTAAAACACCAATTCCTTTACCTAAGTATGAACCTACAACCATTTATGAAGGTAAACTAGTAGCAACACCTGTTCTAAATGGTTTATATCATACTTATGAAAGA
>JBNJDL010000215.1:0-4161 GCA_051744825.1 Bacillota bacterium
ACCTTAATTACTTAAAAGAATTAGTATTATTTTCTGAAATGAATGAAGATGAATTGCTTGAAATAAATAATTTGATTAAAACTGTAACTTATCCAGGAGGTTATACCCTGTTTTTTCAGGGTGATGAAGGAAAAAAGGTTTTCTTTTTAAAAGAAGGTAAGGTAAAAATTGTGAAAACTGCTGAAGATGGTAGTGAGCAAATTTTAGAAATATTACAGTCAGGCGATGTTTTTGGAGAGGTTGTATTATTTGGAATAAATCATTATCCTGCTACAGCCCGGACAATGGAAGATATAAAAGTAAATTATTTAAATAGAGATGATTTTAAAGAATATTTCAATAAAAATCCACAAATTGCCTGGGGTATGCTAAAAGTTATGGCCCAAAAATTAGCTAAGGCACAACATCGAGTTGAAAATCTTGGGCTAAGAAATACTAAAGGAAGAGTTGCCAGATTAATCATGGATTTATTAGATGATTTTGGGAATAAAGAAGATGAATTTGTATTAGACATAAGCCAGAGTGATCTTGCAAATTTTATTGGAACTTCACGAGAAACAGTCAGTAGAACATTAAGTGAGTTTCGTAAAAAAGATTTATTAAAAATGACTGATAACAAAATAATTATTAAAGATCTGAATGGATTAAAAAATTATCTTTAACAAGGAGGAAATAAATTGATTATATTTCCTATATTAATAATTACTTTTTTAATAATTTTACCTTTTTATTTTCCTAATTTATTTTTTCTAAGTTTTTTTTCATTTACTCCTATTCTTTATATAATAAATAAAAGTAAAATAAAAGATTCCTTTTTTCATGGATGGTTATTTGGTTTGATTTATATTAGTTTAAGCAGTTATTGGTTAATCTATCCTCTTAAAAATTTTAGTGGTTTACCGATAATTATATCTATATTTTTTTTACTAATACTTTTTTCTTTAATAGCCATTTTTTATGGTTTATGGGCTTATATTTTAAAGAAAGTGGGAGTGGGAGCAGTAAGAGCTGCTTTAACCTGGACAGCTATTGAATACTTAAGATATAAAATTCTCTCAATATTTCCAATTGCTTATTTAGGATATACTCAGCAATCTTTTAAAACTTTATTACAATGGGCTGATATTGGAGGAGTTTTTTTAATTTCATTTTTTATTATTTTAATAAATGGTTATTTGTTTAAGTTGATTTATTTTAATAGGAAAAAATTTATTTTTCCTATACTAATAATTTTCATTATTATAAGTAGTTATGGTATATATAGAATTAATGAATTTAATAACTTAGATTACAATAATAACTTTAAAGTTGGAATAGTTCAAAGTAATATAAAACAGGAAAATAAATGGAATACTGATATGATAGAAAAAAATATAAATAATATTTTTTCAACTTTTGATGAAATGGAAAACATTGATTTGCTTATTACTCCAGAAACTGCTTTAACATTTGATATTATTCGTAATGAATATTATAGAAAAAAGGTTTTAAAATTAATGGAAAATAGTAGCACTCATTTTCAACTTGGAGCACAGGCAATTAAAGACAATAAAGATAATAATAAATATAATAGTAGTTTTTTGTTTTCTTCAGATGGTAAAATTTTAGAGAGATACAATAAAAATAGATTAGTACCTTTTGGTGAAAAAATACCATTTAATAATATAGTTAATTATATAACTAATAAAAGATGGAATTCACTAAAAGCAGGGGAAAGCTCTCCTTTTTTTAAAATTAATAATATAAAGTGGAAAAATTATATTTGTTCTGAAATTTTATATCCAAATTTAGATAGTAATTTAAGTGAATTTGATTTTATAGTTAATCAATCTAATGAAGCTTGGTTTGGTAGTGGATTGCAAAAACAAATGTGGGCTG
Source organism: Bacillota bacterium (assembly GCA_051744825.1). Taxonomy (GTDB): domain Bacteria; phylum Bacillota; class Halanaerobiia; order Halanaerobiales; family DATFIM01; genus DATFIM01. The sequence continues at coordinate 1,879 of JBNJDL010000215.1, forward strand.
CTGCAATTTATAGAGCAGTAGAAAATAGAAAATCTGTTGTAAAAGCAGGGAATTATGCATTTAGTGGGGTTATTTTGCCATCAGGAAAAATAAAGAAAATGGAAGAAGTAACTAGTGATAAAGGTATTAAAACTGAAATAGTATTCAATCAAAGTAATACTTTTTATAATAAATATGGAAATTATGTTGGATATATTTCTTTAATTGTTGTCATTGTATTATTATTAATAAATTTTATCAGAATTAAAAGTAGAAGGAGTGAAAAAGATGAAAAAAAAGAAATATAGTGTTAAAGAAGACTATCATGGTACTATAATAAAAGATAAATTTCGTTGGCTAGAAGATGGAGAAAGTGATGAAAGTAAAAAGTGGATTGAAAAGGAATTAGAAAAAACAAAAGATTATTTCAAAAATATAGATAATTATGAGGAAATAGAAAATAGGATTAGTCAGTTAATGAAATATACTGAATACAGTTCTCCTAAATTACGAAATAACAAACTATATTATTTCAAAAAAGAAGGTCTTGAAGATCAGCCAATATTATATATGTGTGATTTAGAAGAAAATGAGGAGACCCTTTTAATTAATCAAAATGAATTTAGTGATGATGGTACAATTGCAATTACAAATTTTTTTCCTGATAGGGAAGAGAAATATCTTGCTTATACTTTAGCCCATAGTGGAAGTGATAGACAGGAAATACATATTTTTGATATAGAAAAGAAAAAACATATTGAGGATAAATTAAATTGGGTTAAGTTTACAAATATTGTTTGGGATTCAGCTAATAAAGGATTTTATTATATTCGTTTTCCAGAAGTAGGTACAGTAGCAAAAGAAGATGAAAATAATTATTGTAGAGTTTATTGGCATAAATTAGGAAGTGAGCAAAAAGAAGATAAACTTATATATAAAAATGATGAAAGAAAAGAATTAAATTATCGACCTATTTTGAGTAATAATGATGATTATATAATTTTATCAGTAAGTAAAGGTACTGCTCCAGAAAATGGGATATATTATAGAAAAGTTGATAATGAAAGTTCATTTGCAAAATTATTTGAAGTTATGGAAGCAGAATATAACTTTATTGGAAATAAAAAAAATATATTTTATTTCAAAACAGACAAAAATGCAGATAGAGGAAGAATAATAGCAGTAGATATTTCTGACAAAGAGCATAATTTAAAAGAAATCATCTCAGAAAAAAAAGAAATATTGGAGCAGGCAGTTTTTATTGAAGATAAATTTTTTGCTGTCTATTTAACAGATGGCTCACATAAAATTTTGGTTTATAATAAAGATGGAGAAGTAATAAATGAATATAATGAAAATATTCCTTTAACAGTAAATCAATTGAATGTAGATATAGATAATCAACAGATTGTTTTTATTATTCAATCATATCTTAAAGCACCAACAGTTTATTTATATGATGGAAAGAAAAATAATTTCAATTTAATAAAAAATACAAATTATGACTTTGATTTTGAAAGTTATAAATCAAAAAAGTATTTCTATGAGTCTAAAGATGGGACTGAAATTCCTTTAACTATTACTGCTTCAAAAGATATTAATGAAAATTCTAATAATAAGACCCTTCTTTATGGATACGGTGGTTTTAATATAAATATGACTCCTATGTTTTCTCCAACTACACTATTTTGGCTTGAAAAAGGTGGAGTATATGCAGTTGCAAATTTAAGAGGAGGAGGAGAATACGGTAGTAATTGGCATAAAGAGGGTATGCTTCATAATAAGCAAAATGTATTTGATGATTTTATAGCTGCTGCTGAGTGGTTAATAAAAAATAATTATACTAAGAGTGAAAAATTAGCTATTTGGGGTAGAAGTAATGGAGGATTGTTAGTTACTGCTTCAATGGTACAAAGACCTAAACTTTTTGGGGCAGTTATTGCCAATGTACCTGTAACTGATATGTTAAGATATCATAAATTTACTGTAGGAAGATATTGGATACCTGAATATGGTGATCCTGATAATCCTGAGCATTTTAAATTTTTATATCAATATTCACCTCTTCATAATTTAAAAAAAGGAGAAAAATATCCATCTACAATTGTTGCCACTGGTGATACTGATGATAGAGTGGTTCCCTTACATTCAAGAAAATTTTTAGCTGCTTTAAAGAAGGCAGATGGTGGTAATAATATCAAATTGTTTAGAATGGAAAAAAAGGCAGGCCATGGATTTGGGAAGCCTACCTCAAAAATAATTGAAGAGAGAAGAGATTTTTATACATTTCTTTTAAATGAACTT
>JBNJDL010000216.1:0-4158 GCA_051744825.1 Bacillota bacterium
TTAATTGAAGTTGATTATGGTGAGGAAAGTTACTTAATAGAAGATTATAATCGTTTTCTTAATTTAGAAGATAAAGAAATAGGCTTAGCTTTAACTGGTGGTGGGGCTACTGGCTTTTTTAATATAGGGGTTATAAAAGCTCTTGTAGAAGAAGATATAAAAGTTGATTTGCTTGTTGGTAGTAGTATGGGTTCTATAATCGCTACCATGTATGGAAGTGGTTTGCCAATAGAAGAAGTAGAAGATATTATTATTAAAACACCCTTTTCAAAGATGTTTGATTTTAATATAAGCAGTAGAGAATCAATTTTAAAAACAGCAAAGGTTAATAAATTTATTGAAAGGGTAGCTACAGAAAAAGATTTAGAAAATTTTCCTATTTCCACAGCTTTATTAAGTTTAGATTTAAATAATGGCAAAAAATATTTAATAACTTCTGGGAAAATTTCTGAAGTTATGCAGGGCTCATATGCTATTCCTATGTATTTTCCTATTCATTATCATAATAATAGGTATCTAGCAGATCCAGGAGTAGTGGAAAATAGTCCAGCAAAAGCTACTAAAGTTTTAGGTGCAGATTTCGTTATTGCTACTTCAATAGGAGGAGAAGTAAATACAGAAAATAAAAATTATAATACTCCTACTAAAGCTGCTAGTCGATATTTAGAGGTTGTACAGAATTTAACATCAAGTAAATTAACTGAAAATTATGCTGATATAATAATAGAACCTGATCTAAGTGATTTTGGATTTATGGATTATAATTCTGCTGAAGAGTTAATAGAAATTGGCTATAGGCATACTAAGAAAATGATGCCAGATATAAAAGAAAAGTTAATAGCGAAAAATATATCTTTTGAAAAAAATAAAAAGAGGGAAAATTTTGATTTTACTAAAGAATATCGAGATTTAAAATATGATAGGTTTTTAATAGATCAAAGTGATTTAAAACCAGCAGTTTATTATGGTAAAAATTATTCCGTTTTTAATGAAAAATTAGCTAAAAGCAATAAAGATAGTATTTTATATGGATTAGAATTTAATAAAAATCATTTTGATTTAAGTTTTTTAGTTAATGAGATAAGAGAAGAGAGTTTTTTACAACTTAGATTAAGGAAATTAACAGATGATTTTGATTTAGTTAATAAATTCAAAATTAGTGATGGTTATATAGATTATCAATCAGCATTGAAATATTTAAATAATGATTATACAATAGAAGGTGGTTTAGGAAAAATAGATGATGAAAATTATTTATTTATGAAGAGTAATTTCCAACTAAATTTAAGTGATTATTTAATAGATACTGAAAATGCAATATATTATAAAATCAATTCTAATGACTTTGCCTTTTTATCAACTTTAAATACCAGGTCAGAATTAACTAAGACCTGGGATATTGAGCCATCTTTAGTTTATAATAATAGTAATTTAGTATCATCACCTATTATTTATCGAGGTAGTGAGATTAATAATAAAAAGAACTTACAAATTAGTATAGATTATTTATACACTCATAGATTTATAGATGATATTGATTTTTTAGATCTTTTTGAACTGCAAGATGTTTCTTTATATTTATTTACAGATTATCGATATGATAATGGTAATCCAGAAGAAAATATAGTTTATGGTTTAGGTAGCAAAAGCAATTTTTATTTACTTGGCTTAAAACCTTTTGATTTTGAAGTTTTTTATTCTTTTGAAGATCAAGGAAAAAATAATAATTTTGGAATAAGATTTGATTATGATTTTTAATATAAATTTTAACTAGGAGTGACAGTAATGGATGATGATAAAATACTTTTGTCAGAAATGAAAACAGGAAGTGAAGGAAAAATAACAAATTTTTTAGGAGGATCTAAGCATAGAGATAAATTGAATTCTCTTGGTTTAAGAAAAGGAAAAAAAATAAAGGTTATAAGTAATATGGCATTTAATGGCCCTATTACAGTGGATGTAGGTTATAGTAGAATTGCTGTTGGTAGAGGAATGGCCTCTAAGGTTTTAGTAAAAAAAATTACTAAATAAATGGAGTGAATTAAATGCAGAGATTTTGGGAATTGTTTTTAAAGGGTATGCCTATTGGTATCTCAAATACTTTGCCTGGTATTAGTGGAGGTACTATGGCTTTAGTATTAAAAATTTATGATGAGTTAATAAATAGTATAAAAAAAATTAATTTAAAAATATTGATCCCAATTGCAATAGGAGCTGTAGTTGGGGTTTTTCTTAGTGCTTCTTTAATTACTAATTTATTAGAAAGTTATCCGCTTTTAATTACTTCATTTTTATTAGGTTTAATTATTGCATCATCTAAAGTTACTTTTAATGAATTAGATAAAATTAAATTAAAAGAAATTATTTTAATTATAATACCTTTTATTTTAACATATTTTTATCTAGCAGATGTTAATGCAACTAATAGCAATGAAGCTATTTCCTTAATTAGATATTTTATTGGTGGGTCTATTGGTAGTGTAGCCATGATTTTACCAGGTATTAGCGGAGGTACTATTTTAGTAATGTTAGGTTTATATCAAAATGTATTAGCTGCGATTAGTAATTTTAATTTATTGATTATTATCATATTTGGTGGAGGAGTTATATTTGGTTTATTAGCTTTTTCCTGGCTTTTATCATATTTTTTAAATAATTATCGAACTTCACTTATGGCAATTTTAACTGGTTTAATTCTTGGATCAACTAGAGCTGTTATTCCAGAATCTTTTTCTTTTATTGTAATAATAGGATTTTTCTTGGGAATATTAAGTATATATTTGTTACTTCAAGTAGAGAAATAAGGTTTTTGACATATGACAATAATAGTGGTATAATGCGGATGGATAATAATTGGAGGGATATTTATGAAAAAAATTGCTATTCCAAGTAATAACGGAAATGTTTCAGCACACTTTGGACATTGTGCTCAATTTACAATTTTTGATACAGAAAATGGAGAAGTAAAGAATAAATCAGTTATTGATAATCCTGGCCATAAACCAGGCTTTTTACCTAAGTTTCTTAGTGAAAAAAATGTAGATTTAGTTTTAGCTGGTGGAATGGGTACTAGAGCTATTAATTTATTTAATAATGCTGGAGTAGAAGTTCAAACAGGCGTAAAAGGTGATGTAGATAAATGCATAGAAGCTTTTCTTAAAGGTGATTTAGAAGTTGACGAAAATGCCTGTGATCACTAATACATCCGAAATATATGTTAAGAGATTAACAGTAGATTTTTGTGCTATGTGTTAATCTGTACATAGCTTAGATTAAAAATTATAATATATGACTTTTAGGAGGCGCATATTTGTGTATGAATATAAAGATGGAGTTTTAGAATTAGAACATGGAAAAATAAAAGAAGGACTTATAGCTGTTGCTAGTGGTAAAGGTGGAGTTGGAAAATCTACTGTTACAGCTAATTTGGCTGCAGCTTTAAAAAATGAAGGTAAAAAAGTAGGTATTTTAGATTCTGATGTTCATGGCTTTAGTATACCAAGAATTATTGGACTTGAAGAAGACGCAAGAGCTTTAAATGAAAAAGAAATAGTACCACCTGAAGTTGATGGAATAAAAGTAATTTCTATGGGTTCTTTTGTGGAAGAAGAAAATCCTGTTATCTGGAGAGCTCCACTATTAAATGGTGCTTTACAACAATTTATGCAAGATGTTCATTGGGGCGAATTAGATTACTTATTACTTGATTTACCTCCAGGAACTGGAGATATGGCTTTAAATATTATGCAAAAACTTCCCCATGCTCAAACTTTAGTTGTTACCACTCCCCAGGTAACTGCAGCTAATGTTGCAGGACGTATAGGAAAAATGGCAGAAAAGATGGATGCAGAAGTATTAGGTGTAATAGAAAATATGTCATATTATGTATGTAGTGAATGTGGAAATAAAGATTATATATTTGGAAAAGGTGGAGGAGAAAAATTAGCTGAGCATCTTGATACTAATTTTGTAGGTAGTTTACCATTGATTACAGATGTAAGAAAAGCTGGTGATAATGGTGAGATAGTTGCTGATAGTGAGATGGTAGGCGAAGAATTTGAATCTATTGCTAAAAATGTTATAGATTTAATTCCAGAATTTGATCCTTCAAAAGAACAAATGAATTTAAGTAATGCTGGACCTCAAGGTTAAATAAAA
>JBNJDL010000217.1:0-4150 GCA_051744825.1 Bacillota bacterium
AAAATGGTGGAGGGGAGAGGATTTGAACCTCTGTAGGCATCGCCGGCAGATTTACAGTCTGCTCCCTTTAGCCACTCGGGCACCCCTCCAAATATGGCACCCTCAAGGGGATTCGAACCCCTGTCGCCAGGATGAAAACCTGGTATCCTAGACCCCTAGACGATGAGGGCACATTATTTTATTAAAATGGTCGGGCTGCTCGGATTTGAACCGAGGACCCCCTGCTCCCAAAGCAGGTGCGCTACCAAACTGCGCCACAGCCCGTTATCGCAACGCAAGTATTAGTATATATAAAAAATGCTCTCAGGTCAATCTTAATTATCTTTAAATATATTAGTTTAAAATAAATTATATTGGTAATACTGACAAATACTCTGAAATGCTCAATTAAATAACTTTTAATATTTAAATGCATATAATATTAGTATATAATATAGAAAATAAAAAATACTTTATTAAAATAAAATTAGAGGTGATATTATGAAAATTTTATTAACTAATGATGATGGTATTTATGCTGAAGGTATTCAAACTTTAGCTAAAGTTTTAGCCAAAAGAGATCATAAAATAGTTATGGTTGCTCCGGATAGAGAGAGAAGTGCTTCTGCCCATTCAATTACTATAAATGATCCTTTACGGGCAAAAGAAGTTGAGTTTGAAAATTTACCTAATATGAAAAGTTTTAAAGTTGATGGAACTCCAGCAGATTGTGTAAAATTGGGAATAGAAAAATTTATTGATTTTGAGCCTGATTTAATTATATCAGGTATAAATAATGGAGGAAATTTAGGATATGATGTTCTTTATTCAGGAACTGTTTCAGCAGCAATAGAAGCCTGGATGATGGGATATAATTCTATAGCAGTTTCTTTAGTTGTTGATCAATTGAAAAATTTTGATTTAGCTGCTACTTTTATTGATGATTTTTTAGATAAAATCGAGCTGGAATTACTTCCTGAGAGAATGCTTCTAAATGTTAATGTTCCAGATATAATTGATGATGAGTTAGATGGGCCATATATCGCTGATTTAGGATCTAGTAATTATGTAGACACTTTTGAAAAAAGAGTAGATCCTATGGGGGAAAATTATTATTGGCTTTCAGGAAGAATTAATGAAGAGTTTTCCTATAATACAGATATCTGGGCAATCAATCATAATAAAGTTGCTTTAACACCACTAAAGATTGAATTAACAAATGTTTCTCAAAAAGAAGTAATACAAAAAATTCTTAAAAGCTAAGATATTACCTTAACTTACCTTCATAAAATCACTTTCCCTGGAAATAATAATTTTAAATTAAAAGGGAAGGTGATTTTACTGTTTGAATAATAAAAATATAGATTTACTACCACATCAAAAAGAAACAGTAAGGCGAGTAATAGATGAATTTGACGGTAAAGCCATATTAGCAGATGAAGTAGGTATGGGTAAGACTATAGAAGCTGGAATGATTATAAATGAATATATAAAGAAAGGAGAAATAAATAAATTATTGATCTTAGTTCCTGCTTCTCTTGCATTTCAATGGGTTAATGAAATGATTAATAAATTTAATTTTAAAAATATTTTTTTTAATAGAAAAGGAGTAGTTTGGGATTACTTTGATTATCAAATTGCTTCTTTAGATATGGCTAAAAGAAAAAAACATGCTGAAAAATTAAAAAAAATAAATTTTGACATGGTAATAGTTGATGAAGCACATAAATTAAAAAATGATAAAACTTTAAATTGGAAATTTGTCAATAGTTTAAATAAAAAGTATTGTCTTTTACTTACAGCTACCCCAATTCAAAATAATTTAAAGGAATTATATAATTTAATAAGAATATTATATCCTAGCAAATATAAAAATTATAAAAATTTTAAAAGTAAATATGTAAAAGATAAATATTTAATTAAAAATAAAAAAGATTTAAAATTTGAATTAAATAAAGTAATGATTAGAAATCATCATGCTTCATTAAAAGAAAAAATTACTCAAAGAGAAATAAAACATTGTTTTGTTAAATTAAATAAAAAAGAAAAAAAACTTTATAATAAAGTAACAAATTATTTGAATAATGAATATATAAAAAATACTAATAATAAAAAGTCTATACTGCATTTATTAACTTATCAAAGAGAAATTTGTAGTAGTAGTTATGCTTTACAAAAAACTTTGGCAAAGAAAAATAATTTAGATAAAAAATTAAAAGAAATTTATGAATTAAGTACTAGTATAGATAATAGTGCTAAATTATTTGCTCTTTTAGAGATAATAAAAAATCATAAAGGTAAAAAAATTCTGATTTTTACTGAATATAAGGCTACTCAAATATATTTAACTTATAATTTGAATAATTTAGGTCATGAAATTATTATTTATAATGGTTCATTAACAAAAAGCTCCAGAGAATGGATGAAAAATAAGTTTAAAAATGAAAAAAATATTATGATTAGTACGGAAGCGGGAAGTCAGGGGTTGAATTTACAATTTTGTAATATTATAATTAATTATGATTTACCCTGGCATCCAATGAAATTAGAACAAAGAATAGGAAGAATTGATAGAATAGGTCAAAGAGAAAAAGTTTATATATATAATCTTATAACCAAAAATACAATTGAGGAAAAAATTGTCTATTTGATATATAAAAAGTTAAATTTATTAAAAGATGTAATTGGAGACATGGATAATTTACTTAGTTCGTCTAATAAAAATTTAGACTCAGAAATAATTAAAATAATTGATAAAAAAGCAATAAATAAGTGAGGTGTTTTTGTGGCAATTATAAAATATGAAAAAATATTAGATAGAAATGAAAATTTAAAAAGTGATAATAATTTTAAGGCATTAAGTTTCTATGAATTAAAAAATATAGATGAAATTAAATATTTTATTGATAACTCTCAAAAAATAATGAAAAATGAATATTCTGTTAATAAAATCAAAAATTTAATGACAAGTAATAAATGTTTTTCTTATATTTATTATTACTTAGATGAGCCAGTGGTTTTTTCAATAGCTCATATAGAAACTGAAAATGAAAATAAAATACTTAAAATTGATGAATTAGGTTATTTTAATTTTAAGCAAAATATTGAATTAAATTCTAATATATTTAAAGAAATTATCAATAAGGCAGAAAGTTTAAACCTAAATAAAATCAAATTAAAATTAAATAATGATCAATTTAATTTGAAAAAAATATTAAAAAATTTTGATTTTAAAAAATACTAATATAAAGTGAGGTATAAAATGTTTATAAAATTATTGATTGCTTTCGCTACAATCCCGTTAATTGAATTAGCATTATTAATAAAAATAGGTGAATATATTGGTATATTACCAACAATAGTTATAGTTGCCTTTACTGGTGTTATTGGAATAACTTTAGCTAAAAATCAAGGTTATCAAGTAATTTCTAGAATTAAAATAAATATTGAGCATGGAAGGATGCCAGCAGATGATCTTATCGGAGGAGTATTGATTTTAATAGGGGGTACAATGTTATTAACCCCAGGTATTATAACTGATATATCAGGTTTTTCTTTAATAATTCCTACTTCAAGAAAAGTAATTGCAAAATTTGTTAAGAAAAAGATTAGAAAATATATAGGTAATAAATATCAGGAGGTATAGTAATTTATGAAGGATTTTAATTTAATGCAAGGTGTAGAATATTCACATTGGATTTTAAAGAATATTTTAGAAGAAGGAGATGTAGTAATAGATGCAACTGTTGGAAATGGACATGATACCTTATTTTTAGCAAATTTAGTTGGAAAAAATGGATTAGTATATGGTTTTGATATACAGGAAAAAGCTATTAATAATGCTAAGAAACGATTAAAAGATAATGGAGTTATAGATAGGGTTCAATTAAAATTAAAAAGTCATGAAAATTTAGATAAATATATTGAAAGTGATAAAGTTTCAGCTATTTTATTTAATCTTGGTTATTTACCTGGAAGTGATAAAAATATAATTACTAAATCTGAAACAACAATTAATGCAATTAAATCTTCATTAAAGGTGTTAAAGTTAGGAGGACTAGTTGTATTAGTTATGTATCCTGGACATAAAGGTGGAAAAGACGAAAAAGAAGAAATATTAAAATTCAGCAAAGATTTAGATAAAAAGAAATATAACATATTACATTATTAT
>JBNJDL010000218.1:0-4050 GCA_051744825.1 Bacillota bacterium
TACATATATTCCTAATTTTTTATCAAATAAACATCTGTTATTTATACCATCAGATATTCAGATATTTATTTTAGTTTTTGTTTTCGCTTCCTTGTATTTAGGTGAATTAAGGAATTTCTATTATCATTTCTGGTGGTGGGACACATTATTACATACCTTTTCAGGAATTATTTTGGGTTTTATAGGTTTTACACTGATATATTTTTTAAACCGCGAAGAAGAAATCGATGTAATATTGAGTCCGTTATTCATAGGAATATTTGCTTTTTGTTTTGCTGTAACAATTGGTGTCTTTTGGGAAATATTTGAGTTTGCAATGGATAACATATTTGCGCTCAATATGCAGAAAGCAGGACTTGTTGATACAATGTGGGATTTAATTGCTGACTGTATTGGAGGAGGAATTGCTGCCTATTATGGATATAATTATTTGAAAAAAGATATGAAATCATATTTTGAAGAAGCATTAAAAAAGGTATTAAAAGATAATAGTCATTTATTTGAATAAAACAACTTGTATTATAAAGAACTGGGAGTGAATATAATGGATTTGGTTTGGGAAGATATATTTAAACTTTTATTAACCGCCTTTTTAGCTATTTTAATTGGTTATGATCGTGAGAAAAGAAATAAAGCTGCCGGTGTAAGGACAAATTTAATTGTTGCTGTGATTTCATGTTTAATAATTAGGAAACATTTTTAAAAAATGTTTCTGAATATGAATGGGATAATATATTTGTTTTAACAGATTCTGAATTTGAAGGTATAGCTAGTGAAGATTCTTTAGCATTTAAAGAAATTTCCAGATTAAATTCATATTATCATCATTCATTAGATGTAAGTCACGGTCCTATGGTCTTAATTAATAAAAATACTCTTGTAATTATGGCTACTAGTCCATATGATATAAAGTATCAAACAGAGCTGGTTTCAGACTTAAAGAAAAAGAAAGCAAATGTGATAACAAGTGGTCTAAAAATGAAGAGATATCTAGAGGTGATCTGCACATAGATTATCCCGATATTAAATATCCTTTGAGAGGTATTTTTTTTATAATAATAAATCAGACAGTAGCTTATTATAAAGCTATAGCTAATAATATTAATCTTGATGAACCAGAAGGAGTGGATTTATGGATAAGTTTAAATTAAACAAAACAAATAACAATTTGGTTATTTTTAGTGATTTTGATGGAACTATTTCTATACAAGATGTAAATGATGAAATATTTAAAAAATTTGGAGATGAGCATTCACAGGAAATCGAAAAAAAGTTGAAAAATAACATGATAAGTGATAGAAAGGCTATGGAAAAACAGTATGAAAGATTAGATATGAGCAAAAATGATTTTGAATCATTTATTTATAATAATATAAATATAGATCCTTACTTTAAGGAATTTTACAAAATGGTAAAGGAAAATGATCTAGATTTTTCTATTATTAGTGGAGGCTTTATTGAATATATAATTATAGCATTAAATAAAGCTAATATTTCTTTTGATCATCCTATCTATGCAAGTACTATAAATTTCTTAAAAGATAATACAAAACCAAATTTTTTACATGATATTAAAGAATGCAAAGAAATATTTGGTCCATGTGGTAACTGCAAAAATAAAATTTTAAAGAAAATGGATAATAAAAAAATTATTTATATAGGAGATGGGTTAACTGATAGATGTGTTGCTGATATGGTAGATCTTTTATTAGTAAAATCTAATAGTATTTTAGAAAACTATTGTATAAACAATAATATATCCTATAATCCATTTAATACCTTTAAAGATGTTAAAAATATAGTTAATAAATATCTAAAATCAAATGAAAGTGGGTTATAAGAAAAAAGAGAGTATTGAATCTTTCATACAAAAGGCAAGGTCAAATAAGGTATAATACTTATCATTTAATTGAAAATGGCAGTAATTAATAGGTTATTCAATATTTTTATACAAACTTTATAGGAAAAACGAAGCAAAATTCAAAATAATGATATAACTGCAAAGATAAAATATGGAAATAAATTTTAGTATTTAATTTTAAAAGACATATTCTTTTTACTGTTATAGTAATTATTGTTTTTCGATTCAACTTAAAAGCTATGTCCAGTTTTTAATTGGATTACTATGAGGACATCTACTAATATAGCAGCTTTGTATTGAAATGAGTTATAAAATTTGGTATAGCTGTTAAAAAATGTTATGGGAAGGTTCAAAGTCGACATAAAAGAATTTAGAGAAGACTAAATAGCTTTTTAGAGTGAATTTCAAAATATTTTTAAGCAGGAAAACAGGTAGTAACTGACGAATTTTATTTTTGAATTACTTTCTTTTTTGGTTTTGTGAGTTGCGGTGACTCTTATTGCTACCTAAAAGCTCAGTGGCAGGAATTCCTTTTATTAACTAGAATCCTGTCATCTAGACCATTTGAGCTTAATATAGTGAGTAATAATGTTAACTATTTGACATAATGATATCTATAAATGGAGTGAAAAAAATGAAATTAATAAAAAATGTTAATATAATAACTCCTACTAAAATCATCAATAATGCTTCAGTTCTTTTTGATGAAAAGATAAAAAAGATATTTAAAAGCAGTGATTATGATGAAAATAATTATGAAGTAACAGATGGCAATGGTGGTTATTTATCTCCGGGATTTATTGATGTACATGTCCATGGAGCTATGGGTAAAGATACAATGGATGCTTCTCATGAAGCGTTAAATACGATTAGTGAAACTATAGTTAAAAGTGGGGTAACCTCTTTTTTACCAACTACAATGACCATGGAAAGAAAAAAGGTTAGAAATGCACTAAAAAATATAAAAGAAACAATTGATAAGGGCTTAAATGGAGCACAAATTATAGGCACAAATGTTGAAGGTCCGTTCTTAAATACAGAAAAAAAGGGTGCTCAGGATCCGAAAAACATTATTGAACCTGATTTAAAACTACTTGATGGTTATGAGCCTATAATAAAACTGATTACTATTGCACCCGAAAAAAATGTGGCAAAAGAGTTTATCAAAGAAATGAGAAAACACGGCATAAAAGTATCGATTGGACACTCGATTGCTACTTATGAAGAAACTAAAGATGCATATAACTGGGGCCTTTCCCATGTAACACACTTATTTAATGGTATGGTAGGATTACATCATAGAAGGCCTGGCATTATAGGTGCTGCTTTAACAACTGATATGACTGTTGAGTTAATAGCTGATTTAATACACCTAAACCCTGTAATTTTAGATATGGTATCTAAAATAAAGGATTCAGATAAGATTATATTAGTTACGGACTCGATGAGAGCAAATGGCCTAGAAGATGGTACCTACAGCCTAGGAGGACAAAAAGTAATTTTAAAGGATGGAGAAGCCAGAATAGAGACAGGTTCTCTAGCTGGCAGCACACTCACTTTAGACAGGGCAGTAAAAAATATGTATAATAGTACAGATTTAGACCTTTATACTGTTTTTAAAATGGTAACTATTAATCCTGCTAGATTATTAGATATTGATCATTATAAAGGTTTAATTAAAGAAAACTATGATTCTGATCTAACCTTACTAGATCATAATCTAGAAGTTAAACAGGTATATATAAAAGGTGAACGCAAGTTTTAGTTATATATATTAAGAAAGCTGATAAAGCATTATTCCTACAATCATCATCGAAATACCTAATATTTTTGGCCATGAAAACACAATAACATGTTCACCAAAGATACCAAAGTAGTTAATAAGGGCATTAGCAATTATTTGAGTAACGATTAATATTGTAATCGAATAGCTTGCTCCTAATGAAGAGATTCCAATCATTACTGAGAACACAATAATAACTCCAAATACCCCACCTAATAAATAGTGGGGTTCTACATTTTTAAAGGTGGAAAAATTTACCTGATTTAAACTAATTAATATGATAAAGGCTAATATAAAACCTGTGCCATGTACTAATGTATTAGTCTGCCATAAACCGATATGTTCACTTGCTCTAGTATTAAAAATTCCCTGTAAAGAAACCATTATTCCTGCCAAAATTGAAAGA
>JBNJDL010000219.1:0-4050 GCA_051744825.1 Bacillota bacterium
CCTCTGGTAATATTGTAGATCAAATGCTAATTAAAAATCCAAGTGGATTAAAGGGAGCACTTGGTGAAAATCCTAAAAGAGCTCATGGTAAAGAACAAAATCAATCTCCAGCTTCCAGAATGGGTAATGCTTCTTTAATTAGAAACTATTTTCAAGAATGCAGAGAGTATAAAAATAAAAAAGAAAAAGCTTTAAAAAATGATAAGTTTTTTGATATTGATCTTGATTATGAAGCAGGTCTTAAAGTTTTAAATAATGAAATTCCATTTAGAATTCATGCTCATCGTCACGATGATATAGTAACAGCTATTAGACTTTCAAATGAATTTAATTTAGATTATAGTATTGAACATTGTACTGATGGGTATTTAATTGCAGAATATTTAGCTGAAAATAATGTATGGGCATCTGTTGGACCAGGTTTAAGTGCAGCTAGCAAAGTTGAAACTGCAAATTTCAATGATAAAAATCCAGCTATACTTCATAATAAAGGGGTTAATGTATCATTAATGACAGATCATCCCTTTTTAAATTGTAGATATTTTATGGCTTATGGCGCTACTGTTCATAAATATGGTCTCAGCGTTATTGATACCTTAAAGTTAATGACATCAAACCCAGCTAAAATGTTAGGTGTTGAGCATAAAGTAGGTTCTCTAGAAAAAGATAAAGATGCTGATTATCTTGTTTTAAATGACATACCTTTTTCTTATAAAACAAAAATAGAAAAAACTTTTATAGAAGACAAAGAAGTATATAATCGTAAAAATATTGACTGGTTAAAATAATATAAAGGCATCTAGTTATTTAACTAGATGCCTTTAAAAATTCACGCACTTTCCTTTAAGTTTGTACAATTTATATCTTTACTACTTTTATTAGAGTAAACATACCAACTAGTTAATGAAACAAATACTGCAGCTCCAATTACATTACCTAAAGTAACAGGTATAAGATTATTCATTAAAAAGCTACTCCAACTTGCATTTAATATTGGACCTGTATATGAAGCACTATTACCTATAATTAGTCCTGCAGGTACAAAAAAAGCATTGGCTATACTATGCTCAAATCCAATCGCTACAAAAGTCATTATTGGCCACCATATACCTGCTATTTTACCTAAAATACTATCACTAGCAAAAGAAAACCAAATAGCCAGTCCAACTAACCAATTACAACCTACACCTCTTAAAAAAGCTTCAAACCAATTTAAACTCACTTTGCTATTAGCTAAATTTACAACATAAGAAGCTTGATTTCCAGCAGTTAAAATACCAGAAATATATGCAAAAAAATAGGCAACAAAAAGAGAACCTATTATATTTGCAATAAAAACTAAAGTCCAATTTTTAATAACATTTTTAAAGTTTATATTTCCACTAAACCAGGCTAAAGGTTGGGTAGTCATATTACCAGTTGCAAGTTCAGAACCAGTAAAAATTATAATTATAAGGCCAATTGGAAAAAGTGAAGCAAAAATAAGGGTAGATATACTACCCCAAATTTCATTTGCTAATCCAGAAGCAATTTTTATTGCAACTAAACCACCAAATGCAATAAATGCACCTGCTAAAAATCCTAATATTAATAAATTTATTGCTGATTTTTTATCCTTCTTAATTCCTGCATCAGTTAATAATTTTACTATTTTTTCTGGCGAGTTCACCTTCATTCTAACACCTTCCTTATTATATTATTTGCTATTTTTTCTCTTGTTAATTATATCACATAATTTTTTATTTTACCACCTCTAAAAAATATGTTATAATTTTTATAAAGAAAGTGAGGTGAAAACCGTCATATTTTATTGACGGGGAAGTCATTACTAAAACTAATCAATTTTATAATATAGAAAAAACTCAATATAAAGCTATTTTAATTGGTAAAATAAAAGAATCTGTAAATGAATTAAAAAAATTAGCTAAAACTGCTAATATTAAAGTTTTAGCTAAAGTTTTACATAGTCGTGAAAAAATAGATGCTAGTTACTATATTGGATCTGGTAAGTTAAAAGAGTTAAAAAATTATTTAAAACATTATTCAGCTAATTTAATAATTTTTGATCATGTATTAACTCCAGCTCAACATAGAAATTTAGAAGAAGATTTAAATACTGAAGTAATTGATAGAACTCAATTAATTTTAAATATTTTTTCTAAACATGCTCATACTAAAGAAAGCAAATTACAAGTCGAAAAAGCTCAACTAGAATATTTATTACCAAGACTTAAAGGTAAAGGTTCAGAATTATCTAGATTAGCAGGTGGGATAGGAACTAGAGGTCCTGGAGAAAGTAAATTAGAAATCGATAGAAGAAGAATAAATGAAAAAATTCATACACTTGAAAAAAAGCTTAAAGAAATTGAAAAAAACAGAGAAGTACAACGAAAAAATAGAGAAGATCCATTAGTGGCTTTAGTTGGTTATACAAATGCAGGCAAATCAACTATTCTTAATATGTTAACTGAATCTGAAAATATGGTAGATGATAAACTTTTTGCAACATTAGATTCCACTTTACGTAAAACGCAACTTCCTAATGGTAGACAGATTATTGTTTCTGATACTGTTGGTTTCATAAGAAATTTGCCCCATCAACTTGTAGCTTCTTTTAGAGCCACATTAGAGGAAATTAAAAATGCAGATCTTATTCTTCATGTTGTAGATATTAGTGATTCTCAAGCTGAAAAACATATAAAAGTTACTAATGAAGTTTTAAAAGATATGAATTTAGAACAAAAAAATAAGTTATTAATTTTTAATAAAAAAGATAAAATAAATAATGATATTTCAAAAAGCCTTGAATTGCAATATCCTAATAGTATTTTAATTTCTGCCTTAAATAGTGACGGAAAAGAACTTTTATTAAATAAAATTAAAAAGGCCTTAGATAAAGATTTAACAAAAGTAAAGCTAAAACTTCCATATGAAAAAGCAAATTGGATTGAAAAATTTCATAATAAAGGTAGAGTTAATAAAGAAGAATATGTTAAAGATTATATTATTTTAGAAGGTAAAATTCCAAAAAAATATGCTAAAATTTTAAGTAAATATAATATTAATTAAAATTGCCAGATATAATCTGGCAATTTTTTTATAGCTCAAGTTATAATTTCTCCTGGAAAAAATATTTCAATATATTTACTTTGCAAATATATTTTCTCTACTCCGATTGCTATTTTATTTAACAGAACTTTTCTTTCAATTTTAATTAGATAATCATCTTTATCAAAATACTTAGACAAGTTTTTATCAGGTAATATAACACTTATGATATTATCCATAAATTGTAAACGATTTATTCCTTTTCGTCCTAACAAATCATATACAGAATTAAGATTTTTAATTCTTTGATCATTTATATTTTTTTCCATATAAGTAATTAATTTGTGTAGTATATAAGGATTTTCATCTATGAATTTTAACTGATATATTTTTACTAACTCATCATTTTCATTTATTTTTTTGATATCTAAGTATTTATTTTCTTTTTTGATTTTTTCCACCTTAATTTTTCCAACCTTAAGTTGATTAAAACTATAATTATTTTTTAAACTTACTTTTGCCTGTAACTGTACTTCTCTATTACTTTTTAATCTTTTTTCCATATTACGAGCATACTTTTCCCGCAACTTCATTAATGAAATATTCGCCTCAGATAAAATTGTTCTTACATAGCGTGGTGTAGTTTGAACATTTTCAGCAATATCACTAATTTTTAAAAATGGATCACTTTGAGCAAAATTTATTATTTGCTCTTTTTTTGTTAATTCTTCTATAGCCATAATTTTTCCTCCTCATTGATTTTCTTTAATCATATTATTGTCAAAAATAGCAGATATTATACACTTCTAAGGAGGAAAAAAGTAAACTCCTAAACTTTTTATATCAAATAAAAGCTTAGGAGTTTATAATAATCTTATTTAACTTTTAGTAATCTATTAATCCAAAAGATGACAGGCAGCATAATGGTCATCATTATATTCTTTAAATTCAGGTTCTTTTTCACTACAAACATCCATTGCCTTTGGACAACGAGGGTGGAAA
>JBNJDL010000220.1:0-4045 GCA_051744825.1 Bacillota bacterium
CCTTTTTGCGTTGAGCTGATCTCTTTTTTTTAATTTTCTACCTTCATATCCACCTAGCTCACCTCTTAAATAAGTAGAGCGGCTTCCCATAATTTCAGGTAAATCTAAACCACTTTTAAAAGCAATATATCCCCGCAAACCTTTTTTAATTCTTGATATTTCTAATATACTACCTTTTTCAATATAATGAGATTCCCACATCTCTATTTTTTGGCCATCTAAAAAAACTTTTGACTTTGCTCCAGTAATTGATATTATAGCATCTTCCAAAAACTCTATTTTAGGACCTTTTAATGTATACTCTATTACTGCTTCATCTTTAGAATTTCCCACTAATAAATTAGCAATTTTATAACTAAATTTATCCATAGCTCCAGCTGTAGGCATACCAAATTTTTGAAATCCAAAACGACCTCTATCCTGGATTGTTGTTAGAGGGCCGCCTTTTTTAATTAAGATAGTTTGCATTATCGACCCTCCTTTTTTTATGATCATTATTATTTTCTTCTTTGATTTTTTTAAATTCATCTTCGTCTATTTCTTTAAATTTTATATAATCTCCTGCTTTAACTAAAAATGGTGGATTTCTATACGGATCAAATAAATCTAAAGGTGTTCTACCAATCAAACGCCATCCTCCTGGACTATCTATAGGATAGACACCAGTTTGACTTCCTGCTATACCAACACTTCCTTTTTTTATTTTTTCTCTTGGCTCATCTAATCTAGGAGTAGCAATTTTTTCTGACATCCCCCCTACATATACAAAACCTGGAGTAAAACCAAGCATATACACTAAATACTCTCTAGAACTATGAATTTCAATCACTTCTTTATTACTTAATCCATTATATTCAGCTACATAATCTAAATCTGGACCATAATCTCCACCGTATATTGTTGGGATTTCTATTGTTCTAGGCTCTTCTAAATCAAATTTTTCTAAGTTTTCTTTTATATTATCTAATTTTGCAATAAGATTATCTTTTTTTATTTTAAGAGGATTATACATAATAAGTAATGAACGATAAGTTGGTATTATTTCTTCAATTGCTTTTATATTCTTTTTCATAAGTGCTAAATACACACTTCTAACCTTTTCATTAACTTCAGGTGCTATTTTATTTTCAAATTCCATCACTAGCCCTTTATCTCCTGCTAATTTATATTCTACATTCATCTAATTCCTCCTATTATAACGGGAGAATATCTCATCTCCCGTTATTATACTGATTTAACCAAATAAACCTCCTAAAACATCTATCAATGATCTAACTCCCATTAAAACTGTAAAAGCAACAACAATTATTCCTAAAATATTTGAAAATCCTTTATTAACATAATCACCTAATTTTTCTTTATTGTTCATAACCCAAATCAAATAAATAGCTGAGATAGGAAGAAGTATCCCATTAGCTACCTGTGCAAATATAATTACCTGTACTGGAGAAGTACCTAATGCAGAGCCTATAACTCCAACTACTAAAATAATTCCTAAAACAATTCTATATTTTTTGCTTTTTAAATCCCTTTCCCAACCTAAAGCTCCAGCTGTTGCATATGTTCCAGCTAAAGGCGCTGTTGTTGCAGAAGAAAATCCAGCACCAAAAAGACCAAAAGCAAAAAACCATTTTGCCCATGAGCCCAAAAGTGGTTCTAATTGTTTAGCCATTTGTCCAGCATTATTAACCTCTGTTCCAGTACCATGTAAAGCTGCAGCTGCTGTTACAATTATTGATAAAGTTATAATACCACCAAGTAGTATAGAAAATATAGTGTCAAATCTTGCTTCAGCTAAATCTTCAGGACCATCCCATTTATCCATAACTGAAGATGCATGTAAGAATAAATTATAAGGCACTATAGTAGTTCCAATTAAGGAAATAGCTAAAGTTAAACCTTCTCCTTTTGGAATACTAGGAACAAACATCCCAGAAAGAACTGCACCTATATTAGGCCTGATTATAATAGCTGTTAAAACAAAACAAACACTCATAAATATAACCAAAGCAACTAATACTTTTTCAATGATTTTATAGCTTCCTGACCAAAGTACTAATCCAGCAATTATCCCCATTATAGGACCCCATATTTGAGTAGATATACCTGTAATAGTCTCTAACCCCATTGCACCACCAAGTATATTACCAGTTTCATAAGCAGCTGCTCCAACACCAACAGCAGAAACAACTAAAAAGATACTAATATTCCTAATTACTTTATTGTCAAATTCAGCTCTAAGTGCTTCCCCTAGACCTTCTCCAGATACTAACCCTAGTCTTACAGTCATTTCTTGCAAAATCATTGTTGCAATAATAGAAAATGTAATAGCCCACATTAAAACATAACCATAACTAGCTCCTGTAACTGTAGCAGTAGTAACTGTTCCAGGTCCAATAAATGCTGCAGCAACCATAGCTCCCGGACCAATATTTTTAATTTTTTTAATAATACTCAAAATAATCTCCTCCTCTTATTTTAGTTAAACCATTTTTTAAATTTAATAGCTACTCAAATTCTCATTTTTAATATCAGTAATAAACATATGACCTGGTGAATGTGTAATAACAAAAGGTAATTTCGACTGCATTATAACAGCTTGCGGTGTAACGCCACATGCCCAAAATACAGGAATTTCATTTTCTTTTACAGTAACTGCCTCTCCAAAATCAGGTTTATTAATATTACCAATCCCTATTTCTTCAGGATTACCTATATGAACTGGAGCGCCATGAACTTCTTCATATTCTCCAGAAATTTGAACAGCTTTAGAAATCAGCCTTGAAGGCAATGGTCTCATTGAAACAACTAAAGGGCCAGAAAATCTTCCTGCTTCTTCAGTTTCTATATTAGTAATATACATAGGTACATTTCTATTTTCTTCAATGTGTCTGATAGGTATTTCTGCTTTAAGTAAGGCGTCTTCAAAAGTAAAACTACAACCTAGTAAAAAACTTACTAAGTCATCTCTCCAATAATCTTTAATATTAGTAACTTCTTCTTTGAGCTCACCATTTTTATAAATTCTATATTTAGGCAAATCAGTTCTAATATCAGCACCTGGAGTAGACATAACAGGTTCTGGATTCCCTACCTCTAAAACATCAAGTAATGGACAAGGCTTAGGATTCCTATAAGCAAAGAGCATAAATTCAAAAGCTAAATCTTCTGGAAGAATAATTAAATTGGCCTGTGCAAATCCTCTTGCTAAACCAGCTGTTGGTCTAGTATTCACCTCCTTTTTAAAAAGTTCACGTACTTTTTTAGGTTGTGAAAATTCTAAATCCTTCATTTTCATCCTCCTCATTTTGTTAACCATCTATAAAAAATTACTCATAGCAGTAACTTCAATATTATTTTCTTTCATAGCAGTAGTTAACTCTTTAACCAAATCCACAGCAGCTGGATTATCACCATGCACACAAATAGTATCTGCCTTAAGTTCTAATTTTTTACCATCAATAGTTTCAACTTCTCCTTTTTTAACCATTCTTAAAACACGATTTTTAACTTCAATAGGATCTTCTATAACTGCACCTTCTCTTTTTCTTGAAACCAAAGTACCATCTAAATTATATGCTCTATCAGCAAAAACCTCATTAGCAGCTTTAATCCCAACTTCATCAGCAGCTTTATGCATCAAAGAACCAGCTAAGGCAACAAAAATCAAATTATCATCTACTTTTTTTATAGCTTCTGCTGCTGCTAAAGCAATATCTTCATCTGTTGAAGCTAAGTTATATACAGCCCCATGAGGTTTAACATGTTGCAATTTTAAATTATTGGCTTCAGCAAAAGCTTTTAAGGCCCCAATTTGATAAATAAGTATTTGTTTCACTTCTTCAGGTTCTAAATCCATTTTTCTTCTTCCAAAACCTACTAAATCCCTAAAACTAGGATGAGCGCCAACCATTACTCCACTTTCAGCTGCCATTTTCACTGTTTTATCCATTACTGCAGGATCTCCAGCATGAAACCCACAGGCTATATTAGCTGAAGAAATATACTTTATCACTTCTTCATCCATACCTAAATTATAAACTCC
>JBNJDL010000221.1:0-4039 GCA_051744825.1 Bacillota bacterium
ATTTAAATCACTTCTTTTCTTTGTTCTAGCAATAGTTAAATGAGGTGTAAATTCTCTATCTTCTTTTTTGAAATTTATTTTTAATAATTCATTTTCAATTTCTTTATGAATATTTTTTAATATTCCTTGTGATTTATTAATGGCCAAATACATAACCTTTGGATAATTTAGATTTGGAAAAGCATTGATTTTATTAAATTGTAAATAAAATTTTTCATATTCACTTAAATTTTTAATTTTATTTTTTATGTTATCTATTTTATTTTCTTTGACTTCACCTAAAAATTTAATAGTAATATGCCAATTTTCTTTATCAACCCATTTTATATTTTCTTTTATTTCTTCTTTTAATATATTAATTTTATTATTTATTAATTTTCTACTTCTATCTGAAATATTAATTGCAATAAATAATCGCATATTTATTCCTCCAGTAATTTGTTTAATAATTCTCTTGCTTCAACATAATCTTTATCTAAATGTAAAGTTTCTCTAAGTTCTGTTATTGCAGCATCTTTCATGTTTCTTTTAATAAAAGCCTTAGCTAAATTAAAATGTGCCTTTGCATAATTAGGGTTACTTTCTACTGCAGATGAAAAATTGGAAATAGCTTTATATACATTATCTTCATTTAAATAAATTTTACCTAAATCTATATATGCATCAGCATAATTATTGTTAAATCTAATGGATTGTTCATAATAATATTTTGCTTTTTCAATATTATTGTTTTTTTCATGTATTTTTCCTAAATAGTAATAAGATTTATAATTATTTTCATTTAAATTTATAACTTTTTCAAATGATTCTTTAGCTAAGTCTATTTTTCCTTGTTCATAATATACCTTTGCTAATTGAAAGTGAATAGCAAAATGATTCTCATTAATTTTTATAGCTTTTTCTAAATTTTCAATAGCTTTTTCATATTTTTCTTGAGCTAAATATATTTCTGAAATATTAGTATAAATTGATACACTTCCAGTTTCAAATTCTAAGTATTTATTATAAGTATTTAATGCTTTATTATAGTTATTTCTATTTTTATATAACTTGGCCAAACTTAAATAAAGATTATTATCTACATCACCTTTTATGGCTAATTCAAATTCTTTAATAGCCTTATCATATAAATTCAAACCATTATAAGCTCTAGCCAGATCTCCATGAAACTTTGCTGAATCTATTCCTAACATACTTGCTTTTTCAAAATTATTTTTAGCTTCTTCATACATTGCATTTGCAAAATGACCATCTTTATTTAAGTATATTTGACCTATATACCAATATATTTTACCAAATTCATAACCAAGTTTTTTTAATTTTTCTACATTTTTATTAGCTTTATTTACCTCTTTGTTTTCAATATAAGATAAAGTTTGATAATATAAAGCATCAATATAAAATTCATTAATAGAATCATTATTATTTAAATAATTATCAAATAAATCAATTGCTTTAATAAAATTTTTAGAATAATAATTTTCTATTCCTTCAATCAAAAGTGAGTTATTGTTATCAATTTCAGCTAAAGAACTAAGTGAAAAAGAAAAAATCAAAAGAAAAGTAAGTATAAAAATACTTAAAAATTTAAATTTCATTATTATTCCCCCTTAAAATTTTCAATAAATAATAATAAAGATACTGAGAACTCATCCATTTATTAAATGATCGGTTACCATTCAAATTAAGTTTATAAACCTTAGTTTTTTCTTTAAATGAAATTCCTATGTAAACAAGTCCAACAGGCTTTTTGCTGTTTCCTCCAGTCGGACCTGCTATACCAGTAACACCAACCCCAATATTTGTATTAAAAACTTTTTTAACATTTATCGCCATATCTTCAGCTATTTTTTCACTAACAGCACCATATTTTTTTAAATCTTTATCTTTTATATTTAACAAATTTTTCTTAGAATTATTGCTATAAACAACTAGAGCACCCCTAAACACCTTCGAACTTCCTGAATTTTCTGTTAAGCGATGAGAAATTAATCCTCCAGTACAAGATTCAGCAAAACTTATTTTTAAATTATTTTTAATTAAATTGTTAAAAACTTCTTTTGCTAAATTACTATTATTACTTCCATAAATATATTGGCCTACTCTATTTCTAATTAATTTTTCTTGTTCATCCATTTTATTTATAATATTACTTTTATTATTACCTTTTGCAGTAATTCGTAATTTAACTTCCCCTTTCCCAGCTAAAAGTGCCAAAGTCGGATTATCTTGTTTTTCTAATATATCTTTCAACTTTGTTTCTAGAGTTGACTCTCCAATTCCAAAAAAATTTAAAGTTCTTGAAAAAATCATATCATCATTTTTTGTAATTTTATTTAATACATAATTAGAAAAAATATTTTTCATTTCTTTAGGAACACCAGGTAAACTTATTAAAGTAAACTTCTTAGTTTTAAAAAATATTCCTGGAGCAGTACCCCAATCATTTTTTATATAATCTGCTCCTTGAGGCAAATAAGCTTGTTTATAGTTGTTTTTAGTCATAGTATAGCCTTTTTTATTAAAATATTCTTTTATTCTTTTTAACAATTCTTTATCTAAATATAATTCATTATTAGTTACATCAGCTATTGCTTCTCGAGTTAAATCATCATCTGTAGGTCCTAATCCACCAGTAGTAATAATTAAATCAGAGCGCTTAATAGCAGTTTTTAAAACTTCTACTAAGCGCTTTTTGTTATCTCCTACCGTGTTTATATGATGAATGTCATAACCAAGTTCAGTTAATTTATTTGCTATATATTTTGAATTACTATCAATTATATCACCTAATAATATTTCTGTTCCAATAGATATAATTTCTGCTTGCAAAAATATCTCTCCTTTAACTAATATTATTTGTTAAAATATTATATCACATATATTTTTTTATTTAAATATTAACTTTCGCATTTTCATTTTTCATTAATTTTTTAAGTTTTTCTCCACTAATTTTTTCTTCTTCAAGTAATAATTCTGCTAATTTATTTAAAACTCCTTTATTTAATCTTAAAATATATTCTACTTTATTAGTTAATTTTTTAATTATCTTTTTTTCTTCTTGATATAAAATATTTTCAGGCAATTTTTCTTTATTTATTATTCCCAGTTCACTTATACCAGACGATATAACTTTATTAATTAACTGTATAACCTTTTTATAATCATTAGTAGCTCCTGTACTCTTATTATTTAATATTATTTTTTCAGCTAAGGCGCCAGCTAAAGCAATACTGATTTCATTATATAAGTCATCTCGAGTTTTTAATAATATATCTTCTTGTTCATTGTGTCTTACATATCCTAATGCTTTTCCTCTTGAACTAATATTTATAGTAGATACTGAATCTGGAATTAACAATTCACTAATTAAGGCATGTCCAGCTTCATGAATAGAAATTCTTTTTAAGTCTTTATCTTTTGGTTTTCTATTTAATTTTTCTCCCATAATTACTTTATCTATTGCTTCTTCAAAATCTTTTTGTTCAATTATATTTTTATTATTTCTCATAGCCAAAATGGCTGCCTCATTTGCTAAACTTTCTAAATGTGCACCTGAAAACATAAAAGTTTCGCTGGCGATTTTATTTAAATTCACATTTTCAGCTAATGGTTTATTGTTAGTGTGTATTTTTAATATTTCTAATCTATCTAGTTTAGCCGGTAAATTAACACTTACAATCCTATCAAACCTGCCTGGTCTTAAGAGAGATTTATCTAAAATATCTTTTCTATTTGTCGCTGCAATAACTAAGATCATAATTTCATCATCTATTGTTAAGCCATCTAATTCTACTAAGAGTTGATTAAGTGTTTGATCATATTCTAAGTGACTACTATTCTTTCCCCTTTTACCACCTAAAATTTCAATTTCATCAATAAAAATAACAGCACTCTTTTTTCCTTCTTTTTTTGCTTTTTTTCTTGAATTTGAAAATAATTCTCTTATTCTTTTAGCTCCTACCCCAGCATACATTTCTATAAATTCACTACCAGAAACTCCTGTAAAAGTTGAATCAGTATATTTTGCTGCTGCTTT
>JBNJDL010000222.1:0-4026 GCA_051744825.1 Bacillota bacterium
TGTTGAAACAGCTGTTGAAGCTATGAAATTAGGTGCTGTAGATTATCTAAGAAAACCTTTTAAACCAGATGAAATTAAGGAATTAGTAGAAGAAGTTTTTAAAAGATATGAGATTGATAGTGAAGAATATGAGGCAGAAAGTTTTTCAGAATTTGTTAATATGGCAAAGGGAGAAATAAATAAACATAATTATGATAGAGCAGTTGAATTATTGAAAAAAGCAACTTCTATTGACCCAGAAAAACCTGAGCCATTTAATCTCTTAGGTATTATTTATGAAATGAGAAATAATCAACCAGAAGCAATGAAAATGTATAGAACTGCCTTATCTTTAGACCCCACATATACACCTGCTAATGAAAATTTGGATAGAGCAGGTGATATGGCTAGTTCAAAAAATTTAAATGAAATGAATATGGGAGATGAGGATAAATAATGTATATAGTTATAATTGGATCTGGTAGAACTGGTTCTAAATTAGCAAGTGTGTTATCTAAAAATGGTCATGAAGTAGTTGTTATTGATAAAAATGATAATAAATTTTCTAAGTTGTCTGTAGAATTTTCAGGTTTTACAGTAGAAGGTGATGCTTTAGAATATGAAATTTTGAGAAAAGCTAAACTAGATAAAGCTGATATAGCTGTAGTCACAACTGATAATGATAAGGTTAATTATATGCTTGCTCATATGGCAAGAGATATTTTCAATGTAAATAAAACTTTAGTTAGAGTTATAGATCCAAAGCGAGAAAAAATGCTAGTAGATGTAGATAATGTTGAAACTTTTTCTCCAATTTCACTTTTAGTAGAAGCTTTTGAAAATAAGATTAAAAAAGTTGAGGGATAAATTATGCAAATAATATTAGTTGGTGGAGGTAAGGTGATTTATCATCTTGCTAAAAATTTAATTTCAAAAGGACATTTTGTAGTAATTATAAATAAAGACGAAGATTATGGAAAAGAGTTATCAAGAGATTTAAATGCTACTATAGTAGGCGGAGAGGCTTCAGATTTTTCTATTATGGAAGATGCAGGGGCTTATAAATCCGATATCCTTGTTTCTCTAACTCAAAAAGATCAAGATAATTTATTTATTTGTAAAATGGCAAAAAAATTTTTTGGAGTAG
Source organism: Bacillota bacterium (assembly GCA_051744825.1). Lineage (GTDB taxonomy): Bacteria > Bacillota > Halanaerobiia > Halanaerobiales > DATFIM01 > DATFIM01. Next base: position 1,127 of record JBNJDL010000222.1, read on the forward strand.
AAAGAACAGTTAGCTTAGTGAATAATCCAGAAAATGAAGAATTATTTACAATGATGGGGATTGACACAATTTTTAATACTACAGATTTATTAAGCTCACTTATAGAACAAAATGTAGCGGCTGAGGATATGAGCAATTTAATTACCTTAGAAGATGGTAAATTAATTATTACTCAATATAAAATTTCTAAAGGAGCTCCTAGTATTGGTAAAAGTTTAAAAGAAATTGATTTACCTTTAAGTATTATTTTAGGTGGTATAATTAGAAATGGTGATATTGTAATTCCGCGAGGAGGTACTAAAATTCAAGAAGGAGATAAAATTTTGATTATTTCATTACCTGAAGAGCAAGCTGATGCAATTAAAATATTAGGTGGTGAAGAAATTTAATGACTTATTTAAACATATTAAAAACTCGTTATAGTCTTATAGTAAAATATACAGGTGTGATTATTATGGGGGCAGGAGTAGCATTATTTACCCCCTTGTTTTCTTTGTTTTTATATGGAGAAGACGCAAATCATAGTAAATACTTTGTTATCCCAGCTATTTTAGCTCTTATTACTGGAGCTATTTTTTATTATTCAATGAAAAATAAAGATAGAGAATTAAATTTAACTTTAAAAGAAGGAGCAGTTATTGTTGTTTTTTCTTGGGTTATTGTAACTATATTTTTCTCTTTACCTTTTATATTAGGTTTGGGTATGAATTTTACAAATTCTATTTTTGAAGCTGTTAGTGGAATTACTACTACAGGTTTGTCAGTTGTTGATGTCACATCAACTCCAAAGATATATTTATTGTGGAGAAGTATTATGCAATTTCTTGGCGGTGCTGGTTTAGCTGTAATTGCCCTTTCATCAATTTTACCGATGCAAGGAATGGGTCTTTATGAAGCTGAAGGAAGAACAGATCAGCTTTTACCTCATGTTAGAAAAACAACTTCTATGATTGTTAGAATATATATTGGTTATATAATTGCTGGAATTATTCTTTACGTTATTACAGGTATGACTTTATTTGATGCAATTAATCATTCTATAGCTGCAGTTTCAACAGGTGGATTTTCAACAGTTCCTGAAAGTATTGGACATTGGAATAGCCTACCTTTAGAATTAGCTACTATTGTTCTTATGATTTTTGGTACTATGAACTTTGCTACCAGTTATACTTTATTAAAAGGTAAATATAAAAAATTCTTCGCTAATGGAGAAATTAAATTATTAGTAACTTTAATAGCAATATCTACACCATTAGTTGCTTTTGTATCTTTGAATTCTATATATTCTTCACTTGGTGAATCTTTTCGTCAAAGTTTATTTCAAATGGTAACAGCCTTATCTACTACTGGTTTTTCTACTATTGATTTTAATACCTGGCCTTATTTTGCTAATTTCATAATTATAATATTTATGATAATTGGTGGTGGAACCGGGTCTACTGCCGGTGGTATAAAACAATTTAGAGTTTATTTAGTCTTTAAGTCAATTTATTGGAAAATAAGACAGAGATTTAGACCTCAAAATGAAATTGTAGAAAATTATGTCTGGCGTGGTGAAGAAAAATGGTATATAAAAAATGGACATATAAGAGATGCAGCTAACTATATTATGTTATATCTTTTTACATATTTAATAGGAGTAATGATTTTTCTAGCTCATGGTTATTCTTTAGAAGATAGTCTTTTTGAATTTGCCTCTGCTTTAGGAACGGTAGGATTATCAGTAGGTGTAACAGCTGCAAATGCACCAAAAATGATTTTATGGACCGAGACTATTGGGATGTTCTTAGGTAGATTAGAAATCATAGTTATCTTTTATGCAATAATTAAGATTTTTAGAGACTTTTTATACCTTAGAAAAAAGAAAAAAAATAAGAGTTAGAACACACATATTAGGAGGATTTTATGAAGATAAATTATTATGATTATAATGGCTCCTATTTAAAAAAAATCATTAACAGTAAAGATGAAAGTAGTGTTTTTGTATTTAAAAGCTATAAAACTTTAGATAAGGCAAAAGAATATGATAGCAGTAGATTTTTATCTAAAAAAAATAAATTTATAACTTTCAGTGAATTTAAAGAAAAAGTATCTCCTACTTCAAAAATTATTTTAAGAGAAGAAAAATTAACAGCTATATTTTATCAATTATTAAAAAAAAGTGAAAAAGAAGTATTAAATATAAAAGACTATTTTGATGTAATAGAGATTTCCAGTAAATTTTATAAATTTTTTGCTGAATTAGAAGCAGAATATCCAGATATGAAAGTTGAAGATTTAAAAAATGTTTTATTTACTAAAATTGATTTAAAAAAATGGCAAAAAGAAAAGTTGCAGATTTTTTTAAAAGTTAAAAAAAGATATGATGCCTATATGGAAAAGAGAAATTTTAGCAATAAATATACTGCTTTTTCAAAAAACAATTTTGATAATTTCTTTATTCAAGATTATAAAAATATTGTTTTTATTAATAAGTTATATTTTACTAAAAAAGAAAAATTAATGGTTAACTTTTTAGAAGAAAATTTTAATGTTTTTTTAGAATTACAATTAAATAGAAGAGATTTTTCAGAAAAAAATTTGAAAATAGTTGATTTTACACTTCCTGATAGCTATAATGCTAAACTTAAATTATATAAGATAAAAGAAGAAATGTTACAATTAGTAAATACTATTATGAGTTATAAGGACAGTGAAGAGGAAAAAATAGAAATCCTGGATTGTGATTTTAAAAATAAAAATTATCATAAATTTTTAAATAAAAACTTAATAAAAGTAGAGAAAAATAATTCTTATACTGAAAGTAAAATTTATAGTTATCTAGAATATTTAAGAGTTATCTTTAATAGTAAAGATAGAAAATCTAGTTTTTTAAAGTTAGAACTGGCTCCTTTTTTAAA
>JBNJDL010000223.1:0-4024 GCA_051744825.1 Bacillota bacterium
CAACTATAATTTTCTTGTACGGTTTTCTTAGATACGGAGTACCGTAGGTGCAACTATAATTTTCTTGTACGGTTTTCTTGGTGAGGTAGCTCAGTCGGTAGAGCAGTGGACTGAAAATCCTCGTGTCGGCGGTTCGATTCCGCCCCTCACCACCATTTTCTTTAAAATACAATTATCAGAAAATTATGAAATATATTTAATAATTAGTTATTAAAGATCAGGGAATTCATCTATTGCATCTTTTTTCTGTTCTGTATCAGTATGAGTATATATTTGAGTTGTAGAAATATTAGTATGACCTAATAAATCTTGTAACACTTTTAGATCTTTAGTTTTTTTATATAAAATGGAAGCAAAAGTATGTCTTAATTTATGAGGAGTTATTTTACTTGCATTTTTTACACCTGCTAATTTAGCATATTTTTTAACTAATATTTGAACTGTTCTTACATTAATTCTATTGCCATGTCTTGACAAAAACAGAGCATTTTTGGCGTCATCATTTTTTATCTTAATTTCACTTCTTTCTTTAAGATAATTTTTAATTGTGTTTAATACATCAAAGTGCAATGGTACATATCTTTCCTTATTTCCCTTACCATAAAATTTTATTGAAAGATCTTCATAATCAATATCAGTCAAATTTAAAGCTACTAGTTCTGATACTCTTAAACCTGCATATAAAAAAAGTTTTGCAATAGCTAAATCTCTTGAAGAGTTAATACTATCATAGTCTTTTATTGCCTGTATATATTTTTGAGCTTCATCTAATTTTAAATAAATAGGTTCTGCTCTAATTTCTGTTTTACTTGACTCAATTGTATCAGCTGGGTTTGAATCAATATAATCATAATTAACTAAGTATTTAAAAAAACTTCTTATTGCATATAATTTTCTATTTCTAGTAGCAGGAGAATTATCTTTTTCTAAAATAATATCACCTAAAAATTCAGCTATATCAAATTTTTTTATTTTATTTACATAAAAATTATCTTTATAGTCTAAATTATTAACTAAATAATCATATAATAAATTTAAATCTCCTTTATATTCTTTTATTGTTAACTTAGAGTAACCTTTTTCAACTAATAAATATTTTTCAAAACTATTTACTGCCTGTTTATAAGATAATTTCATAGTTATTCTACTCCTTAATAAAATATTTATCAAGCAAACAACAGTACTTATTTATTTCTTGAAAATTTACATTTTTCCTTCCAAATTATCTTAATTAATAAATTTAGTATTTAATTAAGAAAGGAATAATCGATTTGATATAGAATTATAAATAATATGTGAGCACTTTAAAGGAAGGTGAAAAATGATGGAAAACTCTAAATCTAATAATTATTTAAAATACCTTATATATATTTTTATAATAATATTGATTATATATTATGGAGGAAAATTAAACTTTTTAATTAATTCATTATCAAAAATTTTAACTATGACTTTGACACCTATTTTATTAGGATTATTTTTATATTATTTATTTCGTCCGATTGTTAATTATTTAAAATTAAAGTTAAATAATAAAGTTTTAGCAATTATATCTACTATTTTAATTGTCTTATTTTTAATAGGTATTTTAGTATATTTTGGAGGAAATGTAATCACTACTCAATTAAAAGATTTAATTGCAGATTTAAATGAATTTTATAACCAACAATGGGATGAAATAAATAAAAATATAAAAGAAGGAAAAGGATTTTATCAATTATTTAATAGTTTTAATTTGCAAAATAAGTTAACTAATTTAATTGAAAATATTTTTAACTCCATTAGAAGTAATATTATTTCATTTTTTTCTATATTAACTAACTATGGAACTATAATTTTGTTGATTCCTTTTGTTTTATTTTATTTTTTAAAAGATGACAAAATCATTTATAAAAATATGATTAAAAATATGCCTGTGAAAAATAAAAGGAAATTTAAAAAAATTATATTAGAGATTGATGAAACATTGTCAACTTATATTAGTGGCAGATTAGTAGTTTCAATTATATTAGGAATATTAACTTATATTGGATTTTTAATAATTCAATTACCAAATGCTTTAATTTTATCACTTATTATTTTTGTAACTTCATTTATTCCTATAATAGGTCCATTATTTGGAAGTTTACCTGCAATTTTTATTGCTATTACTACAAATATTTGGTTAGCTATTAAAGTACTAATTGTAATTATTATACTCCAAGTTTTTGAAGGTAATGTGATACAACCCAAAATACAAGGAAATTATTTAAAAATGCATCCTTTAACAGTTATATTTTCAGTAATTATATTTACTATTTTATATGGAATCATTGGTGCATTATTTGCTGTGCCTTTTTATGTGATCTTAAGAATATTAACAAAACATTTATTTTATGAGCAGGAATCAACACAATAATCATAGAATTATATAAATAGAAATTTTAATAAAAAAGAGGAGGATTTTATGAAGGTAATAAAATATAATAAATATTTTACAGAGGTAACTGAGGCATTATCTTCAAATGGAGCTTTTCTTACAGTAAAAGTTGATGATAAAGTCAATACTATGACTATTGGATGGGCTAATATAGGTTATATTTGGAGTAAACCTATTGTAATGGTTGCAGTAAGAAAAAGTAGATATACATATAATTTAATTGAAAAATCTAATGATTTTACAGTAAGTGTTCCTTTTGTTGGAAAAATGGTAGAAGAATTAAAATTTTGTGGAAGCAAATCTGGCAGAAATTATGATAAATTTAGTGAATTGGATATGCAGATTATTAATGGACAAAAAGTTAATTCACCATTAATAAAAGGTTGTGATATTCATTATGAATGTCAAATTGTTTACAAACAAGATATGAAAGGTGATAAACTAATAGATTCTTATAAAAAAAATCATTATAAAAATGAGGATTATCATACACTTTATTTTGGTGAAATATTAAATTGTTTGAAAACTAGTTAATGAAAAGCAAAACAAAGCCTGAATTAAATTAATTCAGGCTATTTGTGGTTAAAGTTAAAAATATAGAAATTTATCCGCCTAAAGTAACATCTTGTTTATCATACCATTTAAGAGCGTTTTCAAAATGTTTTTCTTTAAAATCTGGCCACAATTTATTAACTATGTAAATATCTGAATAAACTGATTGCACTGGGAGAAAACCACTTAATCTTCTTCTCCCACCCCAGCGAATGATTAAATCTATTCTTGAAATATCTTTTGATTTTAAGTTTTTTGCCAATTTATTTTTTTTATTTTTATCATTTTTACTTAAATTTGCTAGGTCCCATTTCCAACCATAATTAACAAGGAAATTAACCTTTATACCACCATTATTAAATGTTCTTCTTTTACAAAATGGCTTTAGTTCATCTGGAAAACTTGCAGTATCTTTATTTCCAATCACAAGTAAGTCAGCATCTTTTTTACTTAGCATTTTTACTGCTTTTATGCAGGATGTTGTAAAAGCTTTTCTTTGGTTTTTAGGTCTTTTGGTGTTATCCACTGTAAAACCATAATATGTTATTTCTTTTATACCATTCTTTCTACAAAGATTAAATATTTTCATACCTGGATGGAGACCATAATCATAACCCTTATATTTTTCTAAGCCTTTACTTTCAGCCCATCTGCGATTACCATCAGGGATTATACCAATATGTTTAGGAATTCTCATTTAGGATCACCTTTGATTTTATTATAATATCTTTATAGTTTACATATTTCATAAATATTATTATCAATATATTAAAAAATATTCTCATAATATTAAGGGGGAAATAAAATGTTAAAAAATTTAATAGAAAAAAATCGTTCATATCGTAAATTTAATGAAAATGAAAAAATTGAATATGAAACTTTTGAAGAGTTAATCAATTTGGCTAGACTTTCAGCATCTGCAGCAAATAGGCAGCCTTTAAAATATATTATTTCAAATACAAAAGAAAATAATAATAAAATTTTTGAAGAATTAAGTTGGGCTGGATATATTAAAGATTGGGATGGTCCTAAAAAAGGTGAAAGACCACCTGC
>JBNJDL010000224.1:0-3968 GCA_051744825.1 Bacillota bacterium
ATTACTGAACAGGTATTTCAGTGGCCTGGAATGGGATTGTTAACCATACAAGCAATCTTAAGCCGTGATTATCCAACAATTATGGCATTAAATTTATTGGCAGCGATTTTAGTTTTAATTGGTACATTAGTAGCAGATATTTTATATGTGATCATTGATCCACGCATCCAGTACCAATAATTAAAAAAGAGAGGAGCTGATTATCATGAGTAGTGGAAATAAAAATACTGGATGTGAAAAAAAAGAAAGTTCAAATAAGCTTATTAATTATTTGCAAGAAAGTTATTGGGGTCCAATTATAAGAAGATTATTTAAGCATAAATTAGCCATATCAGGAATATTAGTATTAACTGTTTTGATTTTTATTGCTTTTTTGGCTCCTGTTATAGCACCTTATGATCCTTTTAAAATGGATGTAACATCATTTTCTGTTGCTCCTTCTAGTAACCATATATTAGGAACTGATTCTGTAGGTAGAGATATATTGAGCAGATTAATTTATGCTTCTAGAGTATCTTTGCTGGTTGGTATTGGTTCCGTATTATTAAATGTAGTTGTTGGAGTTACATTAGGAGGACTAGCTGGATATCTTGGAGGATGGGTGGATTCTATAGTAATGAGAATTACTGAGATGATTCTTTCGTTTCCACCACTTATGATAATATTAGTTTTAGTTAGTTTTTTGGGGCCCGGATTATTTAATGTTATTTTGGTCTTGGGTTTATTAGGTTGGCCTCGAATCTGCCGTCTAATTAGAGCAGAAATAATGAGGATAAAACAGAGTGAATACATAATGGCAGCTAATGCAATAGGAACTCCAAGTTATAAGATACTTATATTCCATCTGCTGCCTAATGCATTTCCTTCTGTTTTAGTAGCTGCTACCTTTGGAGCGGCTCGAGCAATAATATTAGAAGCTTCATTAAGTTTTTTAGGAATGGGTGTTCAACCACCAACAGCTAGTTGGGGTAATTTACTTACTGATGCCCAATCGATGGGAGTCTTGGGTTCTATGCCCTGGATTTGGCTTCCACCGGGACTTATGATTGTCACTGCTGTACTTTCAATTAACTTTGTAGGTGATGGTTTAAGAGATGCTTTAGATCCAAAAATGAGAAGTTGAGTATTTAGTATATAAGGAGGATAAAAAAATGAAAAAAGTGTTTATATTAGTTTTTTTGACATTATTTTTAGTTACTTCTATTTCAGGTGTATTGTTGGCACAAGAAGACGATAAGGTGATTAGAGTAGGATTGTGGAGTTCACCAGGAAACATGAGTGCTATAAATGCTGACTCTAGTTATGGTTATTTTATTGTTACCTTTGTGTATGATACTTTAGCAGAGATGCGTCCTGATTTTTCTTTTAAAGGAAAGTTAGCAGATAGTTGGACAGTTTCAGAAGATGGAAAGACTTTTACTTTTAATCTTAATCCAGATGCCAGATGGCATGATGGTGAAGAACTAACAGCTGAAGATATATTGTTTTCCATTAAAACTGTAGCTACACCAGGTGTAGAAACTAATCGAGGTAGTTCAATTAGAGCAATACAGGGTCTTGATTCAAATGGTAAACTTGCAGAAGACCAAGAAAATATTGAAGGTGTAGAAGTATTAAGCCCACATAAAATTGCAGTTACTACCAAAACAGCTTTAGACCCTGCCCGTTTTTTAGAGCAGTTTGCAACAAATCTATATATAATTCCTAAACATCTATTAGAAGGAGTTGCTCCTGAAGAACTTTCAAGATCAGATGTTCTTTTAAATCCTTCAGTTGGAAGCGGACCTTTTAAATTTGTAGAATATGAAACAGATCAATATATTGAGTTGGAAAAAAATGATGATTATTACGGTGAAAAAGCAAAAGTAGATAAGATTTTTGTAAGAATAGTAGATGCAACTTCAATTGCTGCTCAATTAATCAAAGGAGAAATAGATGTAACAGCCGGTCCAGGTATTGGCGAGATACCTTTACAAGATTGGAAACTTATCGAAGAAGCTGATAATTTAAAGACTGTTACAGAACCAGCTTTAGGTTATCAATTCATGCCCATTAACAATGAGCAACCATATTTTCAAGATGTAAGGGTAAGAAGAGCTTTACTAAAAGGTATTAACCGAAATCTGATTGTAGACCAATTATATAAAGGTGAGGCAAGAAGAGCAGTTGGACCGTTTTCACCTGTAACACCTTATCATGATGATGATCTAGAACCGGTTGAATATGATCCTGAAGGTGCAAGAGAATTACTTGAAGAAGCAGGCTGGGATTTCAGTAGAAGTATAACATTACTTGTACCTACTGGAAATAAGCAGCGAGAATTAACAGGAAATATTATTCAAGCAAACCTACAAGAAATTGGTTTAGATGTAAAGATACAACAACAGGATTTTCCTTCTGTTCTTAGTGCAGTATTTTCTAAAGAATATGATTTAACTTTACTAGGTTGGACAGATACTTTTGATCCTGACCATGTAAGTTCGACTTTTAAGACAGATGGACAGTATAATTTAACTTTTTATTCAAATGAAGAAATGGATAATTTAATTGAGGAAGCTGGTTCCGCAAGAGATCCTGAAGAAAGAAAAGAACTATATGATCAACTGCAAGCATTAATGCAAAAAGAAGTACCAGCAGTATTACTATACTATCCAAACATGTTAACAGCAGTTAATAAGAGATTAGAAAATGCTGACCCATCAATATTCCCATTTGAGGCAAGAGCTTATGAATGGGATATAAAGGAAGGTGAATAAAGATTTGGGTAATAATATAGACAATGTAGAAAAATATCTAAAAGATAATTTTGATAAAAATCTAGAACAGATAAGAGAATTTTTACGCCATCCTAGTGTCAGTTATACAGGAGAAGGTATAAAAGAAACCGCTGAACGTATAAAAGGAATGATTGAAAAGTTAGGTGGTAAAGCAGATGTTGTACCAACTGAAGGTCACCCTATTGTCTTTGGTAGATTAGATCAGGGTGCTGAAAAGACAGTTATGATTTATGGGATGTATGATGTGATGCCAGCTGATGAACCGGATTGGTCTGTTGATCCTTGGGCGGCTGAGATCAAAGAACTTCCTAAGTTAGGTAAATCTATTATTGCCAGAGGTGCAGTAAATACAAAAGGCCCTCTGGCGGCCTTTTTTAAAGCAATTGAAGGCTATCAGAAGTCAGCCGGTAAGCTGCCGGTTAATTTAGTTTTTGCGATTGAAGGAGAAGAAGAAATGGGAAGCAGGCATTTTGTTCCCTTTGTTGAGGAAAATCTTGAAAACCTAAAAGATGTTGATGTTGTGCTATTTCCATTCTTTAGTGAAAATGAAAAAGGAATACCCTATATGACATTGGGAACTAAAGGTATTTTATACTTTGAACTAGAAGTTCAGGGCGGTAAATGGGGTGCCCCTACAAAAAGAGGTATCCACGGTTCCTACAATGCTTGGGTAAAAAATCCAATTTGGAGGCTTGTACAGGCTGTTAGTACATTTACTGACAAAGATGAGAATGTACAAATTGAAGGTTTTTTTGATAATGTAGATGCTTTACCAGAAGAAGAACTTGAGTTGATTAAAAATCAAATAAAATCTGGTTTAATGGATGAAGAAACATTTATGGAGTATAACAGTGTCGAAAAGTTTAAAGATGGTCTAAGAGGTCTTCCTCTTTGGAAAAGACTTTTCAGTCAGCCTCAGTTTAATATTGATGGAATAGTAGGAGGTTATACAGGTGAAGGTACAAAAACTCTTTTACCACATAAAGCAACCATTAAAATGGATGTTAGAACTGTTCCTTCTATGGATCCTGATCGGGTGGTTGGTTTAATAAGGGACCATCTTGATAAAAATGGGTATAGTGATATTAAGATGAATGTTTTAAATAAATACTACTGGTCTAAACTAAGTTTAAAAGAAGATTCAGTTCAAGCGATGTTAAAGGTCTATGAAGATATGGATAAGGAAGCGAT